>DATJTK010000001.1:0-12892 GCA_035503455.1 Candidatus Sulfotelmatobacter sp.
GAAAAGCCGTTTTTGGCTTGGTGTCAATAACCTCACTAAATGTGAACTTATTGACACCGACGCAAATGTCGCAAAACACCACGATTTTACTGGCAATCGGCTCCAAAATTTGAGCGCAAGACGCATTTTTGAGGTTCAACGGTTCAACGCTTTAACGTTCCAACTGGCTTCACGGTTCAGCCAGGATCCTCGCCCGCTCTTCCTGATACTGCACCGGCGTTATTTGGTTCGCCATGTAGCGCTGCAACAGGTCTTTAAGTTCCGATTGTTTTTCCAGCGAGATCGGAAGTGGCGGAGCGTTGAGTGGCGCATCCTGGAGGGGCGCCGAATTTGTGCCCTGTGTCTCATGAGTCAGGCTCGCTCCGGGACTCATGGCCATTCCTGGGGGCATCTGTTGCGCGGCGGGATTTGACGGAGCAGCCTTTGGCCAGTCACCTCCGGAACCAGACACAGGAACCGCCACAGGGTGCGTCTGATCGTCGGATATTGCCGGCGTTTCGGTTGGCGTCGGCGTTTCCCCCGCCTGGGAAGGCGGCAAGGGCGCCGTCGGCGGGTTTACCGGATATTGTGCTGCATCGTTGGTCAATACCGATGGCGGCGGGACAGAAATTGGCGCCATATTGGTCATGGCTTTCTCCGCGGCCGCAATGTTTGCATTCGCGTTTGTTACCGACATGGGGCTGCCCGCGGGCACTGCGACTCCCGTCGGCCCGGATTCCGGTGGAGTAGCCACGGGAATATTCGTCGAAAATTCCGGGGCGGCCGGGGTGGCCGGCGGTTGTTCGGCAGGTGGCGGGGTAATCGGCGGCTGCTTGGCCGGTGGAGTCGCCGGCGTCGCGGGCGCGGTCACGGAATTGCTCGAACCCGGCGCCTGCTCGGTATCCATTTGATTCATCTGCTGCATCAACGCGGCGCGTGCGGCCGCCTGGGCTGGAGTGTCGTCCGCATGCACCATTACGACGCTGGAGGCTAGGCTGATGGTGACTACGGCTGGTAAAAGTCTGAAACGCTGCATAAGAATGTCCTCATTCCTATTTACGCCAAATTCTCCTGCAACGCAACAGCTTTCACCGGAAATAAGTGTTTCCATGCCACGGAAAACGGACAGGCCAATATGGATTTTGCCAGCAGGCCGCGAATATCCTTCCGTGAAATTTTCACCCCCTGCTGCAATTCTATCACACTCGCCACGCGAAGTTTTTCGATGGTTTTGATGCCGATCAGTATGGGCCATGCGCACGCCAATCTCACGCGGAATTGGTTGAAGGGCACCATGTTGGTATATTCCCAGCCGGCGCGCAGATGCTCTTCAGCCTTGTGCAGGTATTCGTTAAACAGCGGCCGGAAACGGCTTTCGTTCACCTGGGAAAGCAGTGTGGACGGCGACAGCTTGTATTTTTCGAGCTTCTCCGCGGGCAGATAGCATCGGCCCTTCTTTAAGTCGGCAGGCAGGTCGCGCAATATATTGATGAGCTGAAGGCCCTTGCCAAAACGAACGCCGTTCACCCTGAACTCTTCGTCATCTAAACGGGCCTTGGGGAACAAATGGGCGCGGCAGATTTTCGTCCAAAATTCGCCCACACATCCCGCCACACGGTAGGTATAATCGTCCAGCTCAGCGTTGGTTTCCAGGGCGGTAATCCGCGGAAGGCCCATCGGATCCACTATGGCTGACGGCGTGAAGCGGTTCAAATCCAACTCCTGCCCGCCGGTGATGATGGCCAAAACGTCCCGAATGCGCTTTTGATCGTCCGTCGAATAAGTTTGTAATTCGCCAATGATGCTTCCGATTTTTTCCAGCAGGATTCTTTCGCCATCCGCGCCCTGCTTGCCGGCCAAATCTTCAAGGTTCAGCGGCGCGGGATTCCTGCCCTGGACGGCCTCACGCAATTTTTGCAGCGCCTCAACGCGCCGGTTGATGGGAACGATTTCGGTGTCGGCGATGGTATCAGCCGCGCGTGCCACAAGGTAGGCAAAGCCGATTTGACCGCGAATGGCCGGCGGCAGCACTTGCAACGTCAAATAAAACGATCGTGACGTAGCGCGAACCAATTCATTGTGCGGCAGAGAAGCCATTTTCAAACAGGCTATGTAGCATAAAATCAGCCAAAAAGCAGCACCTTTTATAGTGCCAAAAATGCCATGAGTGCGTCTTGACACTGTTCTTGGTAGGACGCTGCGCTGCGGCGTCCAGCGCCGCGTGCAGCGGCGCAACAAGCGGAATCGGACATCATTCCACGCACGCGCCAGCCGGCGCTCATGGCACTGCACTGGCACGGTACTGGCTTGACTTGTTAGAGCGAAAATTCACATTTTCCGAAATGAAAGGTAGAAGACTTGTCATCCTGATAGCCATCGTAGCTGTTGCGATTGTCGCTTATTGGGTCCTGAGCCGCCCTCCGAATCAGGTCGTTTTGACCGGTGTCGTTACGACAGATACGGTCATTGTCAGCCCGCAAATTCAAGGTCGGATTGACAAGCTTTTGGTCAACGAGGGCGACGTCGTAACCAACGGCCAGTTAATCGCGCTCATTGAGCCTGAATTGTGGAGCGCGGATGCCGCATTTTATCGCAGCAGCGAACAGGCCTCCAGTTACGATTTGGCCCAGGCGGAAGCCGACCTCGAAAACGCGAGACTGAATTTCGATCGCATCCGCGGCCTGTATTCAAACAACGTCGAGTCCGTCCAGAATTACGACGCCGCCCGCACGACCTATGATTCGGCGCGGGCCCGGGTGGATGCCGCTAAAAAACAAATCCAGGCCGCGGCCGCCCAAAGCCAAAAAGCCAGGGTGTATCTGGATTACACGAAAATTTATTCCCCCACAAACGGCATCGTGGATGTGCGCGCCGCGCTCGAGGGTGAAGTCGTTACGGCCGGCCAGGCCATCGTGACGCTCATTAACCAGGATGACCTTTGGGTGAGCGCACACGTCGAAGAAACGTACATTGACCGCATCCGCCTGGGAGACCAATTTGAAATACGGCTGCCCTCGGGCGCCACGCGAATGGGAACGGTTTTTTATCGCGGTGTGGACGCCGATTACGCCACGCAGCGGGACGTGAGCCGCACCAAGCGGGATATCAAGACCTTTGAAATCCGCCTCCACTGCGATAATTCCGACCGGGCGCTGGCCGTGGGAATGACGGCTTATGTTACAGTGGGACTGAAATAGTTGTGAATCAGCGAGTGCCATGAGTGCCATGAGTGCCAGACCTATATGACTCATATGACCCATTTGGTGTATGTTTGACGTTGAAGTCGAAAATTTGACGAAACGTTTCGGCGATTTTGTCGCCGTGGACGGGTTAAGTTTTTCCGTCGGGCACGGCGAAATATTTGGCCTGCTGGGCCCCAACGGCGCGGGAAAATCCACCTTGATTCGCATGCTGACCACCCTTGTGCCCCCGACGTCCGGCATGGCGCGCATCAATAACTTTGACATCGTCCACCAGGCCAACAGCGTGCGCCAATCCATCGGCGTCATTCCACAGGCAATGACAAGCGACCTGGAATTGAGCGCGGTGGAAAATCTCACGATTTTTTCGAAGCTCTACGGCATTCCGCGCGAGCAACGCAAAAAGAACATCCCCCAATTGCTGGAAGAAGTGGACCTGACCCAATGGGCGGACAAACCCATCAAAATGTTTTCCGGCGGGATGCGCCGCCGGCTGGAAATCGCCCGCGGCCTGGTGCACCAGCCGAAGATATTTTTTCTCGACGAGCCGACCACGGGCCTTGACCCGGTTTCCCGCGTGTCCGTCTGGGAAATGCTCGCCCGGCTTAAACGCGAACGCGATTTGACCATCATCGTCACGACCCATTACATGGACGAGGCCGATAAACTGTGCGACCGCATTGCGATTATTGATCACGGCAAACTCGCCGCGCTGGATTCGCCGCTGAAATTGAAAGCTTCGATTCCCGGCAAAAATATTTTGGAAGCCAGCTTTTCCAATGCCCCGAACAACTGGATTCAAACATTGCGCGCTCTGCCTGAGGTCGCCGAAGTGAAGGGCGAGGAAAACGTGTTCCGCATTTCCAGCAATAACGGGCCGCGGACTACCGTGGACCTGCTCGAAACGGCGCGCAACGCGAACGTCTCCGTGACCTCGCTCTCAGTCCAAAGCACCACGCTGGACGATGTCTTTGTCTATTACACCGGCCATCAGCTTCGCGATGCGCTCCAGGCGCCATCGGCGGCGGAAAGCCCCTATATAATGAAGCGGGGAGGAATGTAAAACATGCACCGTGTCTGGGCCATTATTGAACGCGATTTGCGCCGCTTCCGGCGCAGTCCGGCGCTGATGGTCATTTCCATGGTCATGCCGCTGGTCCAGCTCGTCGTTCTGGGTTATGCGTTCGGCGGAAAAATAAAGAATCTTCAGGTCGGCGTCGTGGATCAGGACGGCCACGTTCCGGCCGTTAAACTGCACCAGATGTTCGAGGCCGTCGCCGCCAATGCGAAAACCTTCACGCCGATTTATTACACCGACGCATCCGCGGCCAATCGGGATTTGAGGAACGGAGTGATCAATGGCATCCTGGAAATTCCGCCGCAATTTTCGCGGAAAATCCTGACCAGCACAAATCCGCACATTGCCCTTATCGAAGACAACACTGACCAGTTCGCGGCGTCCGCCCTCGAAGGCGTTATGAATGCGCTCCTTCCTGCCTACAACGCCGCTCCGGTGTCGCCGCGCTTGAGCGACACAGCCACTCTGGACGTCGTGGAAGTCTATCCTTATGTCCCGTATATCCAGTTTTTGCTTCCCGGCGTCATTGTCCTGGCCGTGTTTATTTCTGCGATGATTGGCGGCGGCATCATATTCATCGATGACAAGGCGCGCGGCCTTCACGAAGGGTACCTGGTAACGCCCATCCGGAAATTTGAGCTGATCCTGGGTTTCACCCTCGCCGGCGCCATTAAGGCCATTATTGCCGGCGTTGTCCTCATCACCGTTGGCTCGATTATCGCGGGGATTCCCGACCCGCTGAATCCGTGGCGGCTTGTGAAAATGCTCATCCTGGTCATCGCAACGGCTCTTGCGCTGATTAGCATGATGTTCCTTATTATGGTGCGCGTGAACGATCCGCTTGTGCCGCGCGCGATTTTTGGCATGCTCAATACGGTCCTTTATTTTCCGAGTGGCGCGGTCTATCCCACGCAATCATTTCCGGCGTGGATGAAAGTGATTACCACGATTGACCCGTTTAGCTATGCGGTCCATGGGTTCAAGCAGCTTGTATTGAAAAATACCGGCCTGATGGCAATCAGCGGTGACCTGCTGTTTTTGCTTTGTTTCACGGCGCTGTCGATGGGTATCGCGACTTTGTTGTTTCGGAGAACACTTTAGGAACCACGAATTGCGTCGACGTGGCGCAGGTTTCCAAACCTGCTGGTCGTACGATGTCATGCGCCGCCGAACTTCAAACAGATTCGAGCTTCGATTTGATTAGCGCCAAAGGCGCGCCACCATACCAGCCTGGGGCAACGCCCCAGGAAATCACGTCCAACAACCCCAAGGGCTGAAAGCCCGCATGATCAACGTAGCGCAGGTTTCCAAACCTGCCGTATCGCGGGTTTCCAAACCCGCCAGTCGTACGACATCATGCGCCGCCGAATTTCAAAAAGATCCGTTTCGCGTCACCGGTTTTTCAGCCCATCGGTACAACGCCCCACGGTCAGCCGATTTAGAATTCGGCGATACGGCAGGTTTGGAAACCTGCGCTGCGTGCGCTGCCCCGCAGCTAATCCTTTCCCCAACGCCAGCGAGGCTTTTCTCCCTTGATAAAAACAATAAGAAATAAAGCAACGCCAAGAACGATCGAATAAACCACGTATAAAACGACGCTATACGTTATCAGAGTCGTTCCGGCGAGAAGGCATGCCAGCCAAATAGCGAGGACCGTCCATCCTTGCCAGCAACAGGGAGGACCCCATCCCCAACCATATTTCTTGGCAGGAAACCAATATTTTTTTGTGTTCATATCGTGAATCCGTCAAAACGAAAATTCATTGGTTCCTACTTAATGAAGTATCCTGAAGACTTCCACTGGCCGTCCTTTTCCAGCATGAACGTGACCGTTTCAATCGCGGATTTCTTGTTTGCGAATGACGCGTCGAATTGCATGACCACATACTGTCCGTCCGGCGCGCCCGGCATTTGCGTGGCGTATGTCGCGGACTGTAAATTGCGCGACTCCAGATCGCCCAGCGGTTTGCGAAAGGCGGTCATGCTCTCCTCCCACTTCTGTTCCGTGACCGCATTCTGGAAAAGAGTCGCTGCGTCCTGCCAGCTTTGGGCGTATTGCCCATTGTCAATTTCCGCCAGCCACGCGTGCGCTGCAGTGGTCGCAGCCTGTTTTGCCGCCTCGTTGGCTTTGTCGCAACCCGAAGCAAGTGCAGCCGTGAGAGCCATCGTCACGAGCAACGCGGCAAGTTGTGAGGGAAGCGATTTGAATTTCATATGATTCCTTCGTTATTGGTTTGTTTGTCTGTTAAATGAATTTGAAAAGCTGATCCAACACCATCTTTGAAAGAATCTCCGCAAGAATCAGCGCCGGAATAAAAGTGGCAACGGCCCGGACAGTGCTCAATTTACAGGAAACACTGTACGATTTATACATCAGCCAAATCGTCCAAACGAGCATCGGAATCACTGCGATCATTGCTCCGAAAAAAATGACTGCATCTGACCCATAATGCTGCGCAGGAACACCGTACAAGACTTGTTGGAGCAGATAGGTGCTATATCTCATTATCGCCGGAGGCAGAAAAACGAGACTGACGATGACGTTTGGCCATCGTGCCAGCGCCTGTGTGGCAAATAAATCGAATGCTCGATACGGCATGTTTGCGGCGAGCCTGCCAAAAATCAGGAGAACCGCCGTCAGGCACAACCAATCCACAAAGCCCTCTGAAAGAAAAAGCCACAATGGGGCGAGTATTCCCGGATGCGTGTCCAACACGCCGTCAAAGTGAGTAGAGCTCCGTGAGCCGATAAATCCGGCCGCCAGAATGGCCGCCAGCCCAATCAGCAGTGACTGAAGGGCCGTCAGCCGGATGAACGGATTAAAAAGCAGCGTGACCGTTTTTTTCCATCGATCATCGGCAACGGGTTGTCCCGGGCTGCGTTCGGAAGCCGCGATAGTTTCGACGTATGTTTTGACGTCGTTTGCATGTTGGTACCGACGTTCGGGCTCCTTTTCCATGGCGCGCAATACCACTTCATCCAGCCGCACGTCAACTTTGACCTTTTTGGACGGCGGTTCCATTTTTTTGCCGGGTAATTCGCCGGTCAGCATCTGATACAGTACCACCCCCAGGGCATAAATGTCCGCGCGATGGTCCACCTCAGCCGGATGCTCGACTTGTTCCGGCGCCATGTAACTCGGCGTGCCCATGATTTTGCCGGATTCCGTCAGTACACCCGGTTTGCCGGTTGTGCCGCTTAATGCCGGTTCATATTCTGTCCCGATTAACTTTGCCAGCCCGAAATCGGCCACCTTCACCCGTCCACGGCGATCGATCAAAATATTTTCGGGTTTGATGTCGCGATGAACGATGCCCTGGTCGTGGGCGAATTGAAGGGCATCGCAAATTTGCGGGACGATGGCCAGGGCTTCGCGTGCCGAGACGCGGCCATTTTTGAGCAACTGGCGGAGATTCACGCCGTCCACAAATTCCATGAGGAAATAAAAAAGTCCGTCTGCCTGGCCGAACTCGTAAAGCGTGACAATACCCGCGTGATTCAGTTGTGCCAGCGCCTGGGCCTCGCGCGTGAAACGTTCGGCAAACGCCGGCTCGCTGCCAATATCGGGCGGCAGGATTTTCAGCGCGACCACACGGTTAAGCTGCTTTTGGCGGGCCTTATACACCGCGCCCATCCCGCCCTGCCCGATCGATGCAAGTATTTCCAACTGCGAAAATTTCGAGTTCAGTTCCTCGATTGACGGCGGAACAAAGCGCGGCGATTTGCCCCCGGTGTCTGTGCCGCTGGGAAACCCCGCCTTCAGCAGGCATTCCTGGCACAAGCCCTGGGGCGCATCCGGCGCAAGCGATTTGCCGCAGCTTGGACATAAACGCGATGTATCCATAATCCGTTATTCATATCTATTCTGGATTTGCGCCGCCATGTTACAAAGAAAATGCACAAATTTCGCAAACGCGTTTGGTGTCCACGTTTTAGCGTGTTCCGGAACGCCACAGTGGTCGAGCACGCCCCACTATGGTGGAGCACGGCGCGCTGCGCCGTGCAGCGCCGCGTAATAGCGGCGCAATGAGCGTCGTCGGATGACTCGCACGCGCCGGTGGCGCGTGCTGTCACGGCGCAGCGCGCCGTGACCCACCAGGCAGGTTGGAGCAGCGCCACGGCCCTCGCGTTTCAGAACATTCGATGTTCAGCGTTCGATGTTCGATGTTCGATGTTTTCGGGCGAACTTAAATATTGGGCTTTCACTCGCCCCTCATCGTCCGTAACAGATAAGCTATTTCCTCCTTCACCTCGTCTTGTGAAGACACGGTATTGGCAATCTCCGCCTCCAACAACGCCCGATAACGTTTCCGAAGCCGGTGCACAGCCACTCTTACCGCACCCTCGGTCATGCTCAATCGTTTGGCCAGGCTGGCATACGGCTGCGACTCGCGCGCGCCGGTGAGTGTCTGTTTCAGCACCCGGAACATCTCCAATTTTTCCTCACGCTGATATTCGGCCTCCAATTGTTTCAAAACCTCTTCCAACAATGCCGTAGCCCAGTTTTTGTCGAACGCTTTGCCGGGCGTCGTATGATCCACAGGTTCCAGGTCGAACCGCCGTTCAGCCGCGGCCCAATCCAGCGAAAGTAATGGGCGGCCGCCGCCGCGCCGCTGGGTGCGGGCCTTTTTCCATTCATCAATGAGAAAATGATTCAACGCGCCGAGAAGGAATGAACGAAAGCGGCCCAGCTCGGGATTCGCATTCGCCAGGGACTGCTGTTCGAGCAATCGGAGAAAAAAGGATTGGGCCAGGTCTTGCGCGTCTTCCGGCGAATGGCCGCGCCGCCGGACGCAGGCATAAATGGGATACCAGTAAGTCCGGCAGAGCCTTTCCAGCGCCTCGCTCGCGTGCGTAGTGTCACCATGACCGGCTTTGAGCACGATTGACCATTGGGTCGTGACAAACAGCCGCCGTTGCGGAGAGGCCGTTTGCGAGGAAGACACCATGAACCGATTTAGCCAAAGTTACACAAACAGGGCCAGCCATTTTACGATTTGCAAACGTAGCGCAGGTTTCCAAACCTGCCGTATCGCGGGTTTCCAAACCCGCCAGTCGTACGACGTCATGCGCCGCTGAATTTCAAAAAGATGCGTCTTGCGTCACCGGTTTTTCAGCCCATCGGGACAACGCCCCACAGTCAGCCGATTTAGAAATCGGCGATACAGCAGGTTTGGAAACCTGCGCTACAATCCATCAATCCACCGCGCTACCGTTTCAACGTTTTAACATTTCAACGTCTCAACGACCGCTTTCCCCCGCCGGCACCGGCCGCGGCGGCCGCACGGGACGGGGCGCCGTTTTCGTCGGCACATTCCTCACAAACAAAAGATAGTTCGCGAGACCAAAGCTGACCACGGACAGTTGGGCCAGGCGCAGGGCAATTCCGTAGGTCATTCCCGTAAGGGCGCCCATGCCGACAGCTTTGAAGGCGACGATTCGGGTGCCTTCAAGAGTTCCCATGTTCAGCGGAACGGCAAACGTCAGCAAATCAAACCACATGCCCAGGACCCAGAGTGTTGCAACCGTTTCAATCGAATATGCCTGATGTACGAGGCTTAAAAACCACCACGTTTGCAAAAGGCCGGTGGAATGGCCGAGCATTTGCCACCCTATCGCCGGAGCCAGGTCGCTTGGCCGTTCGCGGTAGAATGTCTTCAACGCTTCGTCCACGGTGCTGACTTCGCGTGCGACCTTGCGAAGCAAGCGGCCCCCAAACCGGCGGGCTGCCAGCCAGCGGATGAACGAGCCGAACTTGCCATATTTTTGGAGCAACAAAAAAGCCAGCATTCCGGAAACGACAAACCCGCCGCTGCCGAACATTGCAACCCACACCGGCCGCGGCAGGTGCGCTCCGCACACGACCACGACCGAACCGCATGCCACAAATAGCGCGTGAGCGATTCCAGTCGAGAGCCGCCCCACCAGCACGCTGCTGACAGCTTCAGGTCCTTTATGGGATGAAGACAGCAACCCGGCTTTGGTGATTTCGCCTCCCATGGCTGCCGTGGGCGTCAGATAGTTGATGGCATTGCCCGCCAATCGAATTCGAAAGAGTTGAAACCACGAAAGGCGTCGATACGCGCCTCCCATGCAATAACTCCAGCCTTTTGTGTGAAGGCCCTCGGCCAGGAATTCAAACGCGATGAATGGTATGAGCCCCCAGCCCAATGACAAAAGCCCCTGCCACAACCTGTCTGCGCCAACCCTCCAGACGAGGTAGCCCAGGAAGCCAAAACCCAACAGCAGGAGCAACGTATGCAGCTTTTTCATTGGCCCGTGTGTTTCAAACGAGCACCAGCTTAGACGGGTTGCACGGGAATTCCAAATCGGTTGCAATAATTTTGAAATCGGCGGGTTTCCGCCGTAACATCCAATCCCAAATCGGCAAGCGTCGGATTGTGTTTCCGATGATAGCGCGATCGCGTTGAAATGAATTGCCGCATTCGTTCGACGGCTATGTCCGTCAATGGGCAATCCAGGTGCTGATAAACCCGGCGCGCCGTCTCCATCGGGTCTGAAACGATTTCGTGATAATTCAGGTCCAGAAAGCGGTCCGCAAATTCCGGATGCTCGTCGCGAAAGCGAATGGAACGTTCCATGGTGTCGGCGAGTATCCGGGCCTCGCGTTCCTGAAGGCGTTCCCGGTCAGGCCGCGCAAACAGCCCATGGATTACTTCAATCAGTTGCATCGACGACTTGAGCACTTCTATCGGATTGCGGTGCGTTTGAACAACCATCGCATCCGGAAAGACCGTAAACAATTCTTCGAGCGCGTAGAGGTGGTCGGGAGCTTTTAGGACCCACCGTTTCAACGGTGATCGCCACTGGAGATGTTGCAGAAATCGTTTTTCCCAGGCGTAGGCGGACAGCAAACCGGTCGTCCGGACGTAATGTTCATAGGTGGGCACACGGCAGGTCGTGACAAATTCCTCGGACATCAGCGTGTAGCTGTGGATGGCGACACACTCGTGAGGCGTGACGGCGCGGACCGGGTAGACTTCGTCCGCCCCCGGCGCGAGCCGCCGGAACAACCATAAATTCATGTCGGCGCGCCGCACACGCCACTCATGATGCGGGCCCGGCCGTGGCGCAGGAATCGGAAACATGACCTCCCAAACTCTTGGACTGCGGCTCTCCGGGTCCTGGAACAAAACTTCATGGAGAAACGTTGAACCGCTTCGCGGCATGCCGGTGATAAAAACGGGCCTCTCGACGGGCGTCAACATTGAATCCGGCTGCTCTCGCCAGATCGCTGCCAGGCGCAGGCGTGTTTCAAGGATATTTAGCAAATGACCGCGCATGAGAAAGCGTCCGAGGCCGTGCAAACCGCCTTCTTCCTCCAGGCTCCTTGTAAGAATGGAAAGCGCCGGTTCGATTGGCGGGTCTCCAAAATCCTCCAGGCCCGTCCGCCTCCGCGCCTGGTTGATGAGCCTCGTGCTGTCCAAATGCCAGAGTCCGCGGCTGACTCTGTCCGCAAAGGTTTTATTCATCGGTTTATTGGCCTCCTCAAGCCGGATATCAGCATCATTTTGTTGTTTCATGCCTCTCCTTTCCTTCGCTACTGTAGCTCAGGTTCTTTGAACATCAACTTCAAGTATCCACATTCGAGAGCAGTCACGTGGACGTGCCTCTCAAAATCGTCCACCACAAATCCCGCGAAAACGCCCAATTTCAGGCGTTTTCACGGACCTATACGGTTCTGCGCCGCCCTCCTTGCAAAAAAAATGGACGGATATCACTTTCAGCCAAATGCTTAGATACTCCGACTTCGTTCGTCCTCGTCCTCGTCCTCGGAACGGGCAAGGGGGAATTATCCTCATTGTCATCCTCGTTTGCCGCCGTAGTCAAACGAAGGCGGGTCCCTCCATCTTCCATCTTCGCCCCGTCCTCCCGCATTCGATGTTCAGCGTTCGATGTTCGATGTTCGATGTTTCCGGATTTCGCGCCCTTTTTCCTTTTTAATTCTCGAAAACAGCCATCGGTCCCCGGCGCTCCCGGCGCTCATGGCACCTTGGCGCGCCGTAGCTTCTGAGCGAAGGCGGCTATCCTAAGGCGTTTGTTTGGCCTCAGCCGGTATGGAAAGCCATTCCTGCTTGTCCGAAACCCAAACGTGTTCTGTTGGAAAAATTCCGCTTAATTGGTCAAATGAACCCAGAGCGATGGCGATCGCGTCCGGCCTGCTTTTGCGCTCGGCAAAAATCTGGCTGCCGCAACGCGGACAAAACTTGCGCGTCAGGTCGTTGCTCGAAGCGAATTCCGTCACCGTGCCCGTTATGTGCACATGCTCTTTTAAGAACAGTGCCCGGACAAAAAAGGCCGAGCCGGTGAGTTGCTGGCAGTCCCGGCAATGGCACGCGCGAACATTGATTGGCGGGCCGGTCACAACAAATTTCACAGCTCCGCAAAAGCATTGTCCGCTTCTGACTCGTGATGATTGCTCGTTCATGTCGTTTCAACCCATATCACATTTGGTTAAAGCGTTGAAGTGTTAAACCTCAAAAATGCGTCTTGCGCTCAAATTTTGGAGCCGATTGCCAGTAAAATCGTGGTGTTTTGCGACATTTGCTTCGGTGTCAATAAGTTCACATTTAGTGAGGTTATTGACACCAAGCCAAAAACGGCTTTTCGCTCG
>DATJTK010000002.1:0-48784 GCA_035503455.1 Candidatus Sulfotelmatobacter sp.
TTTTCGGTGGGTTGCAACAATATGTTCACTTTGAATGACAATTGATGGTTGGGGGCGATGCGAATTCGTGGCACGTGAACCGGAGTACAGACCTTCGAGGCTGGATCAATTACGAAGCTGGCCTGCAGCGGCGTTCCGAAAGCGGTGTCGCGCGGACTTGCCACCGCACTCCAAGACGCGAAGCGAGGTACTTCAATTTATTGCTTCCGACACATCCTTTTCGGTGGGTTGCAACAATATGTTCACTTTGAATGACAATTGATGGTTGGGGGCGATGCGAATTCGTGGCACGTGAACCGGAGTACAGACCTTCGAGGCTGGATCAATTACAAAGCTGGCCTGCAGCGGCGTTCCGAAAGCGGTGTCGCGCGGACTTGCCACCGCACTCCAGGACGCGAAGCGAGGTACTTCAATTTATTGTTTCCGACACATCCTTTTCGGCCGGTTGGTTGGCTGCAAAAAATATTTTCATTTTTAGATTTTTATTTTAGAGTGCGGACTATGAAAATCGGGACTATTGCTTTGGCCTTTGCAACTCTTCTCACCTTCGATGCTCACGTTTCGACGGTCCTGGCGCAGGGGGCGACGGCTTTCACTTACCAGGGACAGCTTCGTAACAGCGGCACGAATGTCACCGGCACAAGCGGCCTGATCTTCGCGCTCTACAATTCTTCCGTGGGCGGAAGTGAAATCGGCGCGCCTATTACCAATAATGTGGCCGTGACCAATGGACTGTTTACCGTGAACCTTGACTTCGGCGCGGGCGCGTTCAGCGGCAGCGCCTGCTGGCTGGACATTACGGTGTCGAATCTTCCGGTAAACCAGGAGCTTTCACCGCGCGAGCAAATCCTGCCGACGCCTTACGCCATATTCGCCGCCTCGGCCGCAAGCGCCAGTAATTTCACAGGAAGCGTTGTGCAAGGCAGCTTCGTTGGCAATGGCGGTGGTTTGACAAATATAGGCGTGTCGCTTCAAATGCAGGTATTTACCAGTTCCGGAACGTTTAACGTGCCGACAAATGTCACCAGCATTATTATTGAAGCCTGGGGCGGCGGCGGAATGGGTGGCAGCGGCAGCTCTACTTATGATGTCGGCGGTGGTGGAGGTGGCGCCGGGGGATATACAAAGGCTCTTTATACCGTAACACCGGGGGCAAGTTACCCGGTTTCCGTCGGGGCAGGCGGGACCTCGGGCCAGCCAACGGGAGGAAACACCAGCATGGACTTTGTCCTCCTTGCCACTGGCGGCTCGCCCGGCGGCTCGCCCAGTTCCAGTTCCGGTTCGGTTGTTGCCGGCGGCGCAGGTGGTATCTCCGACCTCGCGGCGTCATCCCTCAATTCGGGCACAAAAGGCGGCACCGGAAAATACGGCACGCCGGACGGCGGCGGAGATGGCGGTGATGCCCCATGCGGCGGCCCGGGCGGCCTGGGGAGTTTTGGAGGCACCCCGGAGGCCGGACATGTTCCTGGAGGAGGCGGTGGCGGCGGCGATTTTGCGGGCGTTATGACTGGCGCGAATGGCGGAAGCGGTGAAGTGATTGTGTATTACTGATTCGTTGAACCTCAAAAATGCGTGTCTATGACCATGAGGCTAGTAAATTCTTTGATTCTACCGAGCGAAAAGCCGTTTTTGGCTTGGTGTCAATAACCTCACTAAATGTGAACTTATTGACACCGAAGCAAATGTCGCAAAACACCACGATTTTACTGGCAATCGGCTCCAAAATTTGAGCGCAAGGCGCATTTTTGAGGTTGAAGCGTTGAAGCGTGGCGGAGGTGATGCGACCCGGTTGCATTTGAGCCGGAGGACAGACCTTCGGGGCTGGATTAATTACGAAGGTGGCCTGCAATAGCGTTCTGAAAGCGGTGTCGCGCAGACTTGCCACCGCACTCCAGGACGCGAAGCGAGGAACTACGATATACTGTTTCCGTTACATCCTTTTCGGTGGGTCGCGAAAAATATCTTCGCATTCGAACGACAATTGATGTTTAGGGGCGATGCGACCTGGTTGCACGTGAACCGGAGTACAGACCTTCGAACCTAGATCAATTACGAAGGCGGCCTGCAGCGGCGTGCCGAAAGCGGTGTCGCGCAGACTTGCCACCGCACTCCAAGACGCGTAGCGAGGAACTACAATTTATTGTTTTCGGCCCTTCATTTTCGGTGGGTCGCAAATAGTATCCTCACTTTCGAGTTTCGAGCGACAATTGACAATTTATGTTTGGGGACGATGCGAACTCGTGGCACTTGGACCGAAGGATAGAGCTTCGAGGCTGGATCAATTACGTAGCTGGCCTGCAGCGGCGCTCCGAAAGCGGTGTCGCGCGGACTTGCCACCGCACTCCAGGACGCGTAGCGAGGAACTACGATATACTGTTTCCGTTACATCCTTTTCGGTGGGTCGCAAAAAGATGTTTCAACGCTTCAACGCTTCAACCTCCGCCATCAATCCGGCGGCAGGGTATTATATTGCACCACTTGCACGTGCGGCATCGCGCCCGGATTCGCGGGCGTGGGCGCATTTTGCACCTGTATCACCACGCGCGCGGCGGATTCAGCGACGACCTGGTAATTGGTGTAGAGGCCGAAGAATTGTCCCGGGCTGGCCACGTAGCCGCCGGGCGCGGGTTTCAAGGTCTGGCCGTAGCAATAAACCACATAGCGCGGCGGATTTTGCGGCGTGCCGCTCACCGTCATCAGCCCCAGCATCTGCTGCGGCAACCACTCGTACATTTCGTCACTGATGCCGTATTCCTGTTGGTTGACGGTGCTTTGATTCAAGAACGGGGAAGAGACGCTCAACTGCGGGACCGCAAGGATATCCCCAACGTGCTCGAAGACCCCTTTCAAGCCGTCAAGACCCGGAAAATTCGTTCTTGTCGAATTGATTCCCTGCACAATCGCCCAAAGCGCGGAAATATTTGTTGCGACACCCATCGGTTGATTGATCAAAACGGTATTGGACGGCCAGCCTTCACCATAAATAGGGGAAGGAGATTCAGAACCGGGATCATGAGAAATGGCAAGGTTAGGTGCGTCATTCGAAAACACTGGCGTGCCGCTCAGCAAAGCCGACCACGAGGCAAGGCCGGCCAAAGGATCGGGCGGCAAAGGATTATTTGGGTCCGCGCCGATATTAACCGAGACCTGTCCGCGCGTGGCGTCATCATCCGGCGTGGCCGTGAACAGGTCAAACAGAAGACGGTCCCGAAGCGGGTCCTCATTGTAAGCGTCATCTGCATTCGGATTGCCAGTCCAAACCTGCCAAGTCTCCTGTCCTTCGGGCATATTCTGCACACCGTTACTGGAAGACTGCGTTACACTCCAGAGATCAGGCGATTTTAGATAAACAGACTGCCAGGGCGTGCCTCGATGCACGCGGCCAAGCCAGCCGACGGTCGGATATTTGTTCGTCGGAAAATCCCAATTATCTGAAGTCCAAACGAGGGGATCTTTGTACTCAAGATTGTAAGGGTCAGTGTCAACCGGGATACCGTTAATCGCCCCCGGCATCTGGTTGCCGGAAAGGCCTCCCTTTGGGCTTTGGTTGCCCCACGGCATGTAGCGATCGCTCAATTTGCCAATCGTCGTGAGGATGTTTGTTTGAACAGCCGTAATATTCACCTTGTTGCTGGTGTCATCTACAAAGTCATTCAGGTCAGAAGTCAAATAGTGAACCAGCGGATCATTTGCCTGGTAAACATATCGCTGAACAATCTCCCGCATCGGTGTGAAGGGCGCCTGGATCGCGGGCTCCAAATTCGTAACATATCCTCCAACGGCTCCGGCGTACGGAGCTGTGTCGCTCGCGGCAAAGAATGCGGAAAAAAGCGCCTGTTGTGCGGGAGGAGTGGTATCGGTCCCTGCTCCTGGAACCGGTGTCGTGACCCATTGCCCACCTCCTCCGCCGCCGTCCTGATCTTCGGTCGGGACATTGCCGTTCAACGACGTAAGGTATTGGTTTACAACCCCGACTGGCGTGGTGCTGCTGCTATAGAAGTTCGTGCTCCAAAGGCCATTCTCATCCGGGTCTGAAATAGCCTGATTCACGTTCAGGCTGCTGTTCATGCTTCCAAGTTGGACGTAGTCCAGGATATGAATATTTCCACCCGTCGTGTCCAGCATGAATGCCTGCAAATGATTCGTTGTGGTCAAACCAAATTGCGGCAGCGGCGGCGTGCCCGCATCCAAATAATTGGTCGGATTTAGCGAGTTCGGAATGAAGCACGGACCCTTGAACGAATATCCTCCAAACGTCACCGCAGTCGAATTGGTATAATACATGTACAGGCTGTTTGTGGATGGCGGTGAATTTGGGTTCAAATTCTGCATTATGGTTACATTTGTGCCAAATGGCAGCATGAACTGATCCGCGTACCACGGCTGATACGCTTGCGCGACATTGGTGGAATACAAATTAGTAATGGAAAAATTCTGATTGTTAGTCAATCCAACTGAAAGAATGTCCTGGCCATAAACCGTCACCGGGTTGTTGTAGGCAGTGGCGTAAGAGTTCCAGTCGTCCATCGCAAACGAATTGCTGATTCCCATCATGTACATTTGGTTCGTGGTATATGTCCTGGGTTCATTAGCTGTGATATTGCTTCGAGTGAATTGCAGCTTGCGTTCGATAAAGAACACGTCATCGAGCTCAAACCCATTGAAATTGGGAAACGCCTTTTTTGCCCCGACAATCCAGGGCACACCCCAAACATTGGTAACGCTATAGCCGAACGGCAACCTCGGGTCAGTCACTTCGAAAGGAGTGCTAAGAATGGTATCCGCCAATGAACCACTGACACTGGATGATAAGACAACCGGCTCCTGCACGTATTGGTAGCCCCTTATATAAATGTTGGTATAGTATCGGCCTAAAAAGTAATTATATTCATTGGTCTTCCAAAAGACGGGGCGAAATACGGACGGATAATTCGAGGAAATCCCAGTCATTGAATTGGTCGTGGAATCATAGATATTTGCCGCGAGCTGCAGCAAACGGTTCACGGCGGGCGTGTAAACAAACGATCCGAACATGTACACCGGGATGTTTGTAATCCCAAAAGACGGAATTTGATTGATCTGGCCGTAATATTGAATATTGGTCACCCCCAACCCATCCAGGTTCGTATAGTACGGCTCGGTGATGCCGAAATAATTCTGCATATAATTCGACGGCGATAATTCAAACCATTCCTTCGTGTACGCTTGCAGCAATTGGTTGGCGGCAGCGGTGAAGAAGTCCTGCGGCTGCCATGAGATGAAATTTGTCTCATAATTCGGAATAATCGAGATGTTCGTAGCCACTGTGCCAGGGACGTCCGCGGAGTTGAAATCGTAATTCACAACCGCATTTTGGTAATTCAAATTGATTTTGCCCTGCGCCGGCGCAGTGTCCGTGCCCAATTGCGCAAGCATCCGGTAAAATGTGTAACGGTCGTAGGTGGAAACGGTTGTCCCGGCGGTTCCATCGGCATTCAGCACGTTTACGCCGGCGTTTTGCAACCGAATGCCAAAACCAGCCGTCTTGTTCGTGTTAAAAAGGTCGTCAGGAGTGAAAAAGTTGTTGGTGTTATCAGCCCCGACCCAAAAATCAGCAGCATAGTTATAAGGACTGTAGTTTATATCGAAAGTGTTTTGCAACGGTCCTATTGTGTAGGCATCAATCCCGTCATCTTCGAAGGCGTTCACTCCGTTCGCGCCATAGAGTTTCTGAACCGACGGCTGTAAAGCATAGAGGTTGGCATAGCGGTTCGTTAATAAAGAGAAAGCATCATTAAATGCATAACCCAAATTGGGTTCGGCGGGTTGTCGATATTGATATTGATTTCCGAAACCTTGCGGATCCCAGATATTCGTATTCAAATCCGCCAAAAACGCCGCCAGATTATTTTCCCAGGTCCCGACGTTTTGGTTGCGAAAATAACCATCGCCACCGGCCAAACTTCCCCCGGATTGCATAGCGGGATTCAAAGCCTGGTTATGATCGAAATTCAAATCCAGCGAGTTGGCGGGAACTACGAGATAGCAGAAGCGGGCGATAAACGGATTGTTCGGCCCGTGCGGCTGGTCCGGATGCTCAAGGATGCCAATCCATTCCGGATCGCCCACTTCCTGGAGATAAATTGGCGTGCCATTGGTGTTTAGGAGCGCGTTGCCTTCATTATCCATCGCAATCACCACCCCATTCGTGTCGTATCGTCCATTCCGGTTCAGATCGAGATAGTAACGGAAATCATTCGAACCATAAAAAACGGGCGGGCGCGGGTCGTAAAACAAGTTGGCAATGTTTTGCTCAAGATCCGCTGTTTGCAGCGCGCCGACAGGACCGCCAGGGGCGTAATAGGCGTAATTGACGTTTGTCGGGTTGGCAACGCCCCGAAAAAAACCGGTCGGATTGATATAATTGGTCGAAACCATCAAGCTAAAGACGTACGGATTCGTCGTCGTCAGAATCTGGGAAACGATGCGATTCTCGGCCTTGGCCAGGGCGGCGTCGGCGGCATATTTTGCGGTGGCCATGTCCGAGTAAGTGGACACTGAACCGCGCTCGCGCCGGCTAATGGCCAGAAACGCGATGGCCATGACGAGGGTTACCGCAAGCAAAATCAGAGTGATGACGAGGGCGATGCCGCGTTCGTGAGTGCGTTGGAGCGTTGGAGCGTTGAAGCGTTGAAGCGGGTGGGACAGCGCGCTGCGCTGTCCCCGCCCGTACAGCGGGCGGAATTTGCGGTCCTCACCCGTTTTTCGGGAAATCGTAGATTGCTTCGTCTTCATTGTTCGTAGGCCGTGGGGTCAATGTTGCGAATCCAGACGCGCTGGCGGAAGAGATGGACCTGACCGGCGGCGTTTGCGAGATAGTTGCTTTGGTTCACTCCGCTCAATCCCTCGGCATGCTGAAGCGTGCGGTCTTCAAGCGTGCCCAGTTCAATTTGAACGGATGCGGGAAGGGCGTTGCTGCAAAAAAGGCATTGGCTTTCGCCCCAGGGCGATGCCCAGAAACTCGCATTTTGAATATGGAAATTAAGCGGATAGGCATAGCCATTGGTCATCCAGACGCCGTTGGTGTCATATGCGCGCGCGGTCAAGTCAACAACTCCGTCCATCAAATGGCTCCATTGCGTCCCGTTGGTATATTGAAATCCATTAAAATTTGTGTAAAGCCCCCACGCGCCTGCCGGACCGGATGAAAGGTTCGTGGTATAATAATAACGGTAAAGCGGATAGAGCGTACCGTCGGGAAGGTTGGTATTCACAGAATAACCGGTGCCGACCCAAGTCGGGACACCGTTGATATTCGCCTTGCTCAAAATGAAGATATTTTCGAGGAGATTAGTACGCATCTGGCCGCTGGGGCTGCTAATCAGTGGTTGAAACAGCGGCGAAGGCGGTGAGAAATAGCTTGCCATTGTGATGCCGAAATTAACAGGTCCAGCCGTGACAGTTTGATTGTTAGCGTTAAGTCCGACGCTGTATATACCGTCAGATGGCGTCATGTTCTCCACGTCGTCCGCGATCAAATTCATCACCGCCCGGCCGCCTTCAAGGGTATCCGTCTGCGTCAGGCTTGCCCGAAATGCCCGTTGCGTCCCGGCGAACACCGCCATGAGCGCAAAGACAATCAGCGATAGCAGCACCAGGACAACCAGGATTTCCACCAGGGTGAATCCGTTCCGGGACCTGCGATTGGGTTGCGCCGCCAGCCTGGAATTTTGGAACGCGGCTCGCCATGCCGCCAGGCCGTTCCTTCGAAACGAACGACGCCGCTCGATCGGGACCATGCACACCGGTTCATCCCCGAAATCAACGGACACCCGGTGGAATGTTGGCGATTCTATTTTCATGGCGTGTTCGTGAAAGACTGTGCCTGGTAACAGTACAAGTTCGTATTGTAATAGACGGTGCTGATGCCCGGCTGATAGGGCGGCTGGTATTGAAGCTGCCCGGCAATGAGTGTGCAATAGGTCTGCCGTCCGGTCCCAAGATTTCCGTTGGGATGTTGCGGCCATTCAAATGTGAGGCGAAGCTCGTGCAAATTGAATGTCTGTTCGAGGCTGTAATTGGGGGTCATTTGCCACGGCGAATTGGGAGTGCCGGGCGCCAGAGCGGATAAGCCCCCGCCCGGCAGGCTCCAGTAAGTCCAATTATAAAAGACCGGAGACGGTGTTGACGAAGTCCAAACCGGAGTAAACATGTTGGTGTCAACCGGCGTTGGCGCATTGACGACAAACATGCGGTAGCTGAAGGAGTCTCCCTGGAGAATCGGGTTGTCCTGCGGCGGCTTCTCATACGCCGGGCCGCTAATGGAACGGCAATAGGCGACGATGTGGTTGCTAATCCCGCCAAAAAACAGGCTCGGTATGCCCTCACCCGGCGCGCCCGCAACCCCGGACCCGAAGCCGGGCGCTCCAATATATTCCGGCGTGCTCAAAAGGCCGATGATATTTGCGCCATTCGTAAGCGGTTTGCCCTGCAGGGGATAACCAAATGCGTTCAGCGGATGCGGCCAATACGAATAACCATTCGTGCCCTGTTGGGCGATTGCGCCGCCGGCGTTGTACTGGACCCAATAATTCGTGATGGCATAGACGTAATTCGTCAAATCATCGAGACCCAGGGAGCCGTTGCGGATGGCTTCCATAAAGACGTTTGCGTCCTGGCCAATAATGGTTTCCTGCCGCACGTCCTGTTGCACATTCATGCCAAGGGGCAACACGCCAATGATCGCCACCAGAGCGATTCCGATGATTGCCAGGCTGATGGCAATTTCCATCATGGTGAAACCGGAATTTGACGTTGAAGCGTTGAAGCGTTGAAGCGTTGAAGCGGCGCGGCAAGAACGTTGAAGCGGTTTCGATTGCGCGGCTGGACGTGGATACGCTTCAACGCTTCCACGCTTTAACGCTTCAACATCTGTATCATGAATCGAAAATTTCATTGCATCTTGTGATATTCCAGGGTTGCGCGCCCTGTAAGCGGGTCAATGTGAATGACGTTGTACGCAATATTGGTGCTGTTGCCCGGCGGCGTTTCGACAACGCCCGGCACGCCGAACTGGAGCGCGCGGTTGGCGTCGTGGCCGTAAACCACCGACCCTTGCGCGAGCGGAATGTCCACTCCCCCGCCCGCGAAATCCTGGTCGTAACCCGGGCCTATAGGAACTCCCTTGAAGGACAAAGTCCGACCGGCTCCGCTCAGCATATTGCCAGAATAATCCGATAATTGGCCCAGGTAGTTAAACGCGATATAGGGCAAATACGGCCACGTACCCTGAGTCTGCAACAAATACGGCGCGACGTTGGTCGATGGAAATGGAAATGTATTGGTGTAACTGAACGGATTGATATTGAAAAAATAATTGGGATTCGCCGGGTCCGAAAAACTGAACGTGTTTTCCGACCCGGCGACAAGGCCGGGATCGGAGAACTTCCAGGTCGGAATATAGGCGCCATCAGGCAATGACTGCCAGGACGCCAGATAATGCCACGTGTGCTGCCCAGGCTGGTCTCCCAGAGCACCGTAAGCCATAAACGTGTAACCGCTCAATTGCATGTCCAGCACGTTGGTGACCTCGGCCATCTCACCGGCGCCGGCGTTTTGCACCGCATCCCACCACGTATTAGGGAATGTTCCATTTACGGTCCAAAAATTCGTCGGCACAAAAACCATATAGACCGTCGTGCGCTGGCTCATGGCGAGCTGCCGCGCGCGGCCGATGTCGTCCAACAATTGCCGCGACGCGCTCACCGTGATGTCCGCCTTGCCAAAATTCTTAATCACCGGAACGGACAACCCGGCGATGATGCCAATGATCGAGATGACCATGAGCATTTCGATCAACGTGAAAGCACGTTGAAGCGTTGAAGGGTTGAAGCGTTGAAGCGGGGGGACCGCGCGCTGCGCCCGCTGGGCCGCTTCAACGCTTCGACGCTTCAACGCTTCAACGCCCAGCCTTACAAATCTATGTCGCGTTTCGTTCATTTTGCACGTGGCTAAAATTATTGAGCCCAACTCATAATATGATTCTTATTCGACGGGTCCTGCGCCCATCCGCCACTCGACGGCCCAGTTGTCGAATACGTAAAGGACGATGGGCTCTGGTTATACGGTCCAGTGGGTCCCATCGACCAGACCATCACGTTCCCGTGAAATGCATAATAGGTGTCGGATTGATAACTCAGCCCATTGATGCCAGTGCCGCCGTCCGCGCCCGTGATCGAAGAAATCGCCGGCTGCGCATAAAACGCGTCCTCGCATTTGCTGTCCTCGTTCAAATCGATGCTGATGAGGTAGGGATTGCCCCAGGGATCGCGGTAGTTCAAATCTGTGCCCACGCCCGGTGACCTGGTATCACCCGAGTATTTTGCGTTCAGGAGGACCTTCTGCATCGAATTCTTTTGGTGATTCGCATTGAGAGTCGGCGTGGTGGTATTTGGGAAATTCGTCAGATCCAACAGAATGGCCATCACGTCCGAATTACTGGTAATATATAATCCCACGGGAGTTGAGTAGCCGACAGGTGAAGCGGGCCAGCCCGGAGCGGGAAACTGATTATTGGGCGCGGTTGCAGTGCTGGTATAAATGCCGCCGTAAGTGACATTGTTGGAGCCCGACTGTTGCACATAGCCGGACACCGGCATCCGGCTGTACAACGAATCATATTGTTCGATGGCGTTGGCAATATTGCTCACCTCAGTTTTAGCTTCGGTTTTCCTGGCTTGCTCAACGACCCTGCTTATTACCGGCAACAAGATCGCCGCCAGGATGGCGATAATTGCGATGACGACCAGGAGTTCGACGAGGGAAAAGCCGCGTTGAATTCTGAGTTTGGGAAACCACGAAATACACGAACCACACGAAAACCCAGAATGAGGTCCAATCTTTTCGTGTGTTTCGTGTATTTCGTGGTTTAACGATTCGGTCCGCGCTGAAAGCGCGCCACCATCATTAACCACAAATCTTTGTCGCGTTACGTTCATTGTTGCACCCGGCTTACACTATTGCGCCCAACTCATAATATGGCCCTTATTCGACGCGTCCTGCGCCCATGCCTGCCCAGACCCGGATGTCGGAAATGTAAAGGACGACGGGCTTTGATTATACGGTCCGTTGGCTCCCATAGACCAGACCATCACGTTGCCATGAAAGGCATAATTGCCATCAGTCTGATAAATCAGCCCGTTGATGCCGTTGCCGTTAGCGGCGCCGGTGGCTGAAGACATCGCAATCGGCGCATAAAATGGGTCCTCGCATTTGTTGTCCTCGTTCAGATCCATGGTGATGATGTAGGGATCGCCCCAGGGGTCGCGGTAGGTCAAATCCGTGCCCACGCCCGGCGACCGGATATCGCCCGTGAATTTTGCGCTCAGGAGGGTCTTCTGCATGGGATTTTTTTGGTAATTCGTATTGATCGTCGGCGTGGTGGTATTTGGATAATTCGTCAGATCCAACAAAATGGCCATGACGTCCGAATTACTGGTAACATATAATCCCACGGGCGATGATAGGCCGACCGGCGAAGTACCCCAGCCCGAGATGGTTGACACGGGCCATGGACTGGCCCCAACGCCGGAGGCGTTGCTGTAAACCCCGCCGTAAGTGACGTTGTTGGACCCCGATTGTTGCACCAGGGTAGACACCGGCATCCGGCTGTAGGTCGAGTCGTATTGTTCGATGGCGTTGACAATCTGGTTCACCTCGAGTTTGGCCTGCGTCCTTTTGGCCGACTTCATGGCGACGTTTATCACCGGGAGCAGCATCGCCGCCAGAATGGCAATAATCGCGATGACGACCAGAAGTTCGACGAGCGTGAAAGCGATTTGCGATTTGCGATTGGGAATTCTCATAGTTGTTATTGTAGCGGCACGTTGTATATCGGCTGCTTGGACCAGTTGCAGATTAAATTGGTTTTTCCCCCGGAATAAATCTGGACCCATAGATCGTAGGAAGTGGGATTGTTCGACCCGGGACACATATAGCGCCACGGGTTGGCCGGGCGCCCGGCCAATGAATTAACGCCGGGTATGGGCTGGTAGGGCGGGTCTGAATTGGCCGCGGTCACAATCATGGTAAAACCAAAAATTCCGTTGGACGCAACTTCGCCGGGCTTGAGGTTGCTCAAAAATTGCTTTGCCGGCACATAATCCTCAGCGCCCGCATTTGTGTTTTGTGAGCAATTCATAAATGCGCCCACGCCGAACACGCTAAAAACGGTAGTGCCGCTAATCGTGCTCAGGCCGTCCAAAGTGGTGAAATTGGTGACCGTTGCGCCTGGGCTCGCGGTGGTGCCCATCAGTTCGTAGTAAAGCTGATTATTTGTGTAAACTCCGGGGTTGGCATTGCCCGGCGGATAAAATCCGTATTTGTCCTTGTATGACTCAAGCGCTGTCTCCAACTGGTCCCGCTCCGAAATCGCCCGCCCGATGTTCTCCTTTCGCATCATGATTCCCGCCGCCGGAAGCAACAGCGCCGCCAGGGTCGCAATGATGGCGATGACGACCAGGAGTTCAATCAACGTGAAGGCCGAACGTTGAAGCGTTGAAGCGTTGAAGCGTTGAAGCGGTAGCGACATCGCACCTGGCAAGTGGCGCTGGCACCGATGTCCCCGCCCGTAAAGCGGGCGGACGAACTGTTGAGAGACGTTTGACTTCGACGCTTCAACGTCACGGCAACCATCCCGGTCAATTGGAATACAGGTTTTCATTAATTTCATTTTTCCCTGAGTTCGTGTTCCATCCGTTCGCTCAACCATTGTTTGATCATGCTTTGATAGTTCAGGTAACGCGAGCGGGCCAGGCGTTTGATGCGCGCCAGCATGCGCGGGTCCATGCGCAACGTGATGGTGATGGATTCCGACTCCGTTCCGCCGGCTACAGCCGCTTCCATGAGGCGCAGGTCCGGCCGGTTTTGGGACCAAAATTCCGCCTCGCTCTCTTCGTTGTCGAAGAGCGGCACGTCTTCCCATTTTGCGAAGGCACGCATTTAATTCGTCCACGCGGCACACACGCGAATTCCGCCCGCTCTGCGCGGGCGGTGACGGCGCAGCGCGCCATCCCTGCCAGATTCAGTTGTCAATCGTCCGCGTTTTCACGGTTGCAACGTTTGATTCACTTTGCGCTGATAAAAAAATTGTTCTTCGGGTTCGAAGGCCCGCGCCAGCAAGACCCGGATAAGCCGGCCATTGGTGCGATACACACTAAAAATCCCGACACCCGCCGCCGAAATTCCCAGGTTAAAAAACCGGGCCTGCACGCTAAACCGAGCCGAATCAGGCAATAGCCGAATGGCAAAAGGATCCTCAAAGGACTCCTCGATTTCGCGCTGAGTCAAAGAACCATCCATTTCAAAGGGCGTGTTGTTCCAGTCAAACTCCATAGCGAAGCTAACTGTAATGCAAACGCCTATGCAATGTTATTACAATGTATTTACACACATAGGGCCTATTTGTCAAACATTATTTATTTAGCGGTTTTTTTGCAAGGAAGTTTGATGAAAAGCTCCAAGATCCAAGCTCCAAAGAAACGTCAAGCCTCGAACATCCAATGCCGCGGTTTTGGCGGTCTCGGAGCTTGAAAATTCTCTGGAGCCTGGTCCTTGTAATCTGGATGTTCTGAATGGTTCGCTCATGTCCCGCCCAATTGTACGAGCGGTGAGGGCAGAACCATAGAGCAAAACGCAAGCTGGTCTGCCACTCCAGCCACCCGTTTCAACGCTTCAACGAATATTAGTCTCCCCCGCCGCCGTTTCCGCCGCCGTTATCGCCGCTCAGGTTGCCGATCATCGTAATCAACGGCAGGAACATCGCAATCACAATGCTGCCCACAATGACGGCCAGGAACACGATCATGATCGGTTCGAGCAACGACGTCATGGCTGCGACCGCGTTATCGACTTCTTCATCGTAGTTGTCGGCGATGCGCAGGAGCATTTCGGGGAGGGCGCCGGTTTGTTCACCGACGTCCACCATGCTCACGACCATGGGGGGAAAAACACCGGAAGCTTCGAGGGGCGCCGTGATGGTTTCGCCTTCCTTCACGCTTTCGTGAACGCCGTTAATGGCGTTGGCGATAATGACGTTGCCGGAAGTTTCTTTCACGATGGTGAGCGCCTGCAGAATCGGCACACCGCTGCTGACGAGGGTACCGAGCGTGCGGGTAAAGCGGCCGATGGAAATTTTGCTGATGACCGGACCGAGGACGGGCATTTTCAGTTTGAATTTGTCCCAGATCAGACGGCCAAGTTTCGTCTTGTTGATGATGATGAGGAAGATAATCACGCACACGGCAATAATGCCCGAGGTCACCAGGATGTGGTCCTTAATGGCTTCGCTAATGCCCAGGACCAGGAGGGTGAACTCGGGCAGTTTCATGTCCATGCCGTTGAACACTTCACGGAAACGCGGGATGACGAAAACCATGAGGAGCGTCAGGATGGCCATGGCCACGATGAGCACTGCCGTGGGATAAAACATGGCCGCCTTGACCTTGCCTTTGATTTTTTGCGCCTTTTCGGAAAATTCAGCCAGGCGCTTGAGCACGACTTCCAGCACACCGCCCAGTTCGCCGGCCTTGACCATGTTGACGAAGAGACGGTTAAAAATTTTCGGATGTTGCGCGAGCGCCTCGGAAAATGTGCTGCCGCCTTCGATGGACAGTGACAGTTCCCCCAAAATTTGTTTGAGCGTGCGGTTGCGCTCCTGTTTTTCCAAAACGCGCAGTCCGCGCAGCAGCGGCAGGCCGGCGTCCACCAGAGTGGCCAACTGGCGGGTGAACGCCGTCAGGACCTTGGGCTTAACACGGCCGCTCAGGAATGGAATTTTAATCTCGAACTCGAGGGCGCTCTTTTTGCCTTTCTTGCCGGGCGCGGCCTTGGCTTTTTTGCCTCCGGTTTTGTCTTTGACTTTTTCCGCCTCGATGATTTTCGTGGGGAACAACTGCATGTCTTTGACACGGCCGATGGCTTCGTTCTGGCTGGCAGCCTCAATGACGCCTTTGGATTCCTGGCCCCGGTTGTCGAGGGCTACGTAACTGTATTTTGGCATAACTGTAAGGAGGTTATCTGACCGGCGGCGCACGGGCGCCCCGGGAACGAACTCACGTTCCCATTTTTCCGTGCATCGGCGGTCAGTTTCATAGTCGCTTGTCTCTTAAGACAACGGTCGTGAAAGATGCTCACGTATATTTCACGACTTCTTCGATAGTTGTATCACCCTCGAAGATGCCACGCAAGCCATCTTCGCGCAAGGTCACCATGCCCAGCTCGACGGCCTTCTGCCGGAGCACGACGGTGGGCGCGCGTTCGTTAATCAACGCCCGAACCGGCTCGGACACTACCAGCAGTTCATAGATGCCTTTGCGGCCCTTGTAACCGGTATCGTTACACGTGGAACAGCCGTGGCCGTAATGAAAGACCTTGTCACCCAAATCATGCGGCGAAAGATTCAAGAGCGACAACTGCTCTTCCGTGGGTTCAAAGGTCGTCCGGCAATTTCTGCAAATCGTGCGGACGAGCCGCTGGGCCAGGACGGATGTCAAACTGGACGAAATCAGGAACGGCTCCAGTCCCATGTCAATGAGACGCGTGATGGCGCCGGGCGCATCGTTCGTGTGCAGCGTGCTCATGACCAGGTGGCCGGTCAGCGACGCCTGCACGGCAATCTGCGCGGTTTCGAGATCGCGAATTTCACCCACCATGATGACGTCCGGGTCCTGGCGCAAAAAGGAGCGCAAGGCTTTGGCAAAGGTCAAACCCGCCGCCTCATTTACGGCCACCTGCATGATGCCTTCGAGGTCGTACTCGACCGGGTCTTCCGCCGTGAGCAGTTTCGAGTCAATCGTGTTAATCCGCCGGAGGCATGAGTAGAGGGTGGTGGTTTTTCCTGAACCGGTCGGGCCGGTCACAACAAAAATGCCGTTGGGACGATTGATGGCTTCCGCGACATAATCGTGCACGTATTTCGGAAAGCCCAGGCTTTCGATATCGAGATTGACCGCGCCCCGGTCCAAAACGCGCAACACCACCGACTCGCCAAATTGCGTGGGCAACGTGGAAACGCGCAAGTCAATCTGCCGGTTGGCCGCCTTAAAATTAATGCGCCCGTCCTGGGGCAATCGCCGTTCGGAAATGTTCAGGCCGGACATGACCTTGATGCGCGAAATCACCGGCAGCGCCAGATGTTTCGGCGGCGGCGACATTTCATACAGCGCGCCATCCACGCGGTACCGGATGCGAAACTCGGTCTCAAACGGCTCGAAGTGGATGTCACTCGCCCGGTCCTGGATCGCCTGGAACAACACGACGTTTACAAATTTGACGATCGGCGCGGCGTTCGCCGCTTCCTCCGCAGCTTTGTTGTCACCCTCCTCGGCCTCGGCCGCTTCGCGCGCGATTTCCGCGTCTTCGCCCAGTTCCTTTAGAATTTCGGAAAAATCCTCCGTCTCAGTGCCGTAAAGCCGGTCGATGGCTTTGGTTATTTCCGCCGGGTCGGCGACGACCACCTGGACGTCCTTCTTGATTGCAAACTGAATTTCGTCCGCGCGGGCCGGGTCCAGCGGATCGGCCAGCGCAATCTGCACCGTCCCGTTCTCAGCCGAGACCGGAATGCATTGATACATTCGCGCGACGTTCGCCGGAATGATTTTGAGGAGCTCGGGGGCAAATTCCCGGTCGCGCACCGAAACGACCTCGGCGCCCATGTGATTGGCGATGACGTGCAGAATATCATCCAGGTTCATGATGCCGAAGTCCTGCAATAACTGGATGATGGGTGTGGCGCCGCGCTTGAATTCCGCGGCGACTTCCTCGTACTGGAGGTCGTCAATCAGATCCTTCTCCTTTACCAGGGACAGCAATGGGTCTGAAACTTCATCGGCCATGGGAAATTATCGTCCTTTCTTTCCTTCGGCATTTTGGGCCACCGCCGCCGCCAGTTCGAGTTCCTGCAGCTTCTGCTGGATGGTCGTGGGGTCCTGCGCCTTGGTAATGACTTCCTCGCGCGCGATCATTCCGGCCTGGTATTTCTCTATCAGGAACGAATCCAGCGTCACCATGCCCCATTTCGCGCCGGTCTGGATGTCGGACTGGATACGGAACGTTTTGTTGTCGCGTATCAGCGCCGCGATGGACGGCGTATTGATCATAATCTCAAATACGGCCACGCGGCCCGGTTTGTCAACTCGTGGAATCAGCAATTGTGAGATGACCGCCTGCATGACCGTGGACAACTGGATGCGCACCATTTCCTGCTGGTTGGTCGGAAAGGCGTTGGTGATACGGTCAATAGTCTTGGCCGCGCCCGTGGTGTGCAGCGTGCCAAACACAAGGTGTCCCGTTTCCGCCGCGGTGATGGCCGCCTCGATGGTTTCAAGGTCGCGCATTTCACCCACCAGGATGATGTCCGGATCCTGGCGCAATGCCCGGCGCAGCCCCTCGGCAAAGTTCGGAACGTCCACGCCAATTTCGCGCTGGGTCACCAGCGCTTTCTTGTGCCTGTGATAATACTCGATCGGGTCTTCGATGGTGATGATATGCGCTTCATCGCGCTCTTCGTTGATGATATTGAGCATCGACGCCAGCGTCGTGGTCTTGCCCGAGCCGGTGGGCCCGGTGACCAGGACCAATCCGCGCGGCTTATAGAGCAGTTCCTTGACACTGGGCGGAATCCCGATCTGCTCCATGGTCAGCAGCTTGCTCGGAATCTGCCGCAGGACCAGGGCGAAATTTCCTTTTTCCTTGAACACGCTTACGCGGAAGCGCGCTGCCTCGCCGAAGGCGAACCCGAAGTCCGCCCCGCCGCGCTCGCGCGTGCTTTGAATGTGCTCTTCTGAAGTGATGCTCCGCATCAATTCCTCGGTGTCCTCCGGCTTGAGCGACGGGCCTTCCACACGGTGCAAAATACCGTGCACCCGGATGACCGGGGGAGTATTGACTCGAATGTGCAAATCGGACGCGCCTTCGGCGACGGTCAATTGCAACAAGTCTGACATTGCATACGACATATCTTAGTAACTTAAAAAATCATTCTCGCTCTCGTCCTCGTCCTCGAATTTTTATTTATTCTTATCTTCAGACGCTATATGCATGGGACATATAGGACCTATGGGACACATGGGACTTTCATTCCGCGATTCGAATCACGCTTCATCCCCCACCGTTGACTTGATCACTTCTTCCGCCGTCGTAATCCCCGCCAGCACTTTGCGAATGCCGTCTTCCCGGAGGGTCCTCATGCCCATCTCACGCGCGCGCGCCCGCAGGACCGACGACGGCGCCTGGTCATAAATCAATTTTCGCGCTTCATCGTCAATCGTAAAGATTTCAAAAATGCCCATTCGGCCGCGATTACCCGTCCCGTTGCAATCGGCGCAGCCGCGCCCCTTCATCGTGTTCGCCCCCTGCAACATGTCCGCGGTAATGCCCAGCGCGCGCAGTTCGTTCTCCGGCGGCGTAAACGGTCCGCCGCACTTTCTGCAAATTTTGCGGACGAGCCGCTGGGCCATGAGACAGCGGCAGGAAGACGCAACCAAAAACGGTTTCACTCCAATATCCACGAGACGGGTGACCGCGCTGGGCGCGTCGTTGGTGTGAAGTGTGGAAAATACCAAATGGCCCGTCAGCGATGCGTTGATGGCAATGGTTGCCGTCTCGACGTCACGAATTTCACCAATCATCACCACGTTGGGCGCCTGGCGCAGGATGGACCGCAGGGCCATGGCAAAGTTCAGGCCCACGATTTCATTGACCTGCACCTGGTTGATGCCCGCCAGCACATATTCAACCGGGTCTTCAACGGTGATGATCTTGCGATCCGGACGATTGATAAAGTGGAGGCACGAATAAAGCGTGGTTGTTTTGCCTGAACCGGTCGGCCCCGTCACGAGCAAAATTCCGTCCGGCAGCGCGATCAATCGCTCAAACTTTTGCTGGTCGTCGGTAAAAAATCCCAACTCGGGCAGACCGAGCCGCAAACCTTCCTTGTCCAAAATACGCATGACGATGCTCTCGCCGTGGCTGGTGGGCAGGCACGAAACGCGCAGGTCAATCAACTTGTTTCCCACCTTCGACTGAATTCGCCCGTCCTGCGGGATGCGGTGCTCGGAGATGGACATGTTCGACTGAATTTTGAGACGGGCAATAATCGAAGCCTGCAACCGCTTGGGCGGGCTTTTCATTTCCTGCATCACGCCGTCAATCCGGTAACGCAAACGAAACCGCTTGCTCAACGGCTCGAGGTGAATGTCCGAGGCGCGCATCTTGAACGCGTCGACGATGATCTGGTTGACAAGCTTGATGAGGGGCGCGTCCGCGTCCACCGTCTCTCCGTTCTCGTCCGTTCCGGTGGGCGCCGCCACGTCGCTCTCAGTCAATTCGATGACTGCCTGGTCGATCGCGGACTTATTCCCGCCAGTGCCGCCGGTACTGCCGCCGTAATATTTGTTCAACGCCGACTCAATGTCCTGCTCCGACGCCACGCGCAATTCAATTTCCGCGTTGAGCAGGTGCGCCAGGGTGTCGGTCGTGTTCAGGTCGGAAGGGTCTGAAGTTGCCACGGCGACTTTGCCGTCGCCTTTGAACACCGGAATGACGCGATACTTTTTGGCGAGGTGCCGCGGGATAATCGAAATGACGTCATCCGGAATTTTCATTCCGGAAAGCTGGATCACTTCCGCGCCGAACTGCGCGGCCTTGGCCTGAATGACGTCCGCCGGCTTGACTATTTTGCTGGCCAGCAACAAGTCAACGACGCCCACATTCGACGCTCCGGCTTCGGCGCGCGCCTTGTCCAATTGCTCGGACGTAAGAACGCCAAGGTCAACCAATACGTCTGCTAAATAATCGTCTTTCTCTGCCACAATGGGTTAGCGCCGCATGTCCTGTCCGAAACTGTGACGCCTTAAGAAATTTTTCCACCGAGCGACTCAAATGTCAATCTATTGCGCATTGCACGAGGGGGTTATTTTGACCAGCTCCAATATCTCCTTAATCCGGGGCCCAATCCGGCTTAATTGTTCCCAGTGCGATTCCGAAAGTTTCTCCAGCGCCGCCTCGCCACGAGCCGTGAGGGCGAGCCGCACCTGCCGCCGGTCCGTGGCGTCGCGCAACCGGCGCGCATGCTTCTGGGCCACCAGCCGATCCACCAACCCAACGGCGCTGTGATGGAGAATCTGGAGCCGCTCGGCCAGTTCCCCGATTTTGATGGGATCGGGTCCCGGAAACCCTTTGATCGCCAGCATCGCCTGATGCTGCTGCGGCGTCAGCCCGGCCCCATGCGCTGCGTTTTCGCTGAACCGAAGAAACTGCCGCAACGCGTACCGGAATTCCGCCAGCATGACGTAGTGTTCTTTGGTGATTTTCTTCGCTGCCATAATGGACAACACGAGGATATAGCTCCCATCCTCTAATGGCGACACCCATATATGTACGGCGCTTGCGTCATTTGGGTCCCTTGCGTCCCTTGCCACGGAAGCGCGGCCCAGCCTTCTTTCTGTGGCAAAATCAACTGTAACCAACATTGCTACTTCCCCCACTATATATATGATCAATTGATATCACACATGAACGACCTGTCTTCCCGCTCCCAACCAATTCTTCAAGTCATTGCGGTTCTTGCCTTGTGCACAGCCGTCACTCTTGCGGCAAACGCGGGCACAGAGCTTCCCCTGAGCCAATATGTCAATCCGCTCATCGGCACCGATCCAAATCCGTTGATTCGCGAAGGTTACGGATGGGACACAGGCAACGTCTTTCCCGGCGCCGTCTGCCCGCGCGGCATGCTCGCGTGGAGCCCGGACACCACCCACAAAAACAAAATCGCCGGCGGTTATTGGTATCCGGACAATGTGATCGAGGATTTCAGCCTGACCCACTTCAGCGGACGCGGTGTCGTTTGTCTTATGGATGTTCCCTTTATGCCGACCATGCAGATGGTCAGCGATTCCCCGGCCAAAAACTGGGAGCAATTCGCCGCGACATTTTCCCACACCAACGAATCGGCGGCCGCCGGCTATTATCGCGTCACCCTCGACAACGGAATCGAAACCGAACTCACCGCCACGCCGCGAACCGGCATGGCGCAGTTTACATTCCCCGCCACCGTAGCGCAGATTTCCAAACCTGCAAGTCGTCCGAACGCGGACGAAGCCGGGAATGAAACCCTGCTGATTCGCGCCAACGGCTCGATTTCGGTCCATGGCGATGAAGTCACCGGCGTTTACCACGACCATATCGGCGGCGCAAAGGATCATTTGTTCACCATTTATTTTGTCGCGCAATTTAACCAGCCATTCCAACACGTCCAGACCTGGAGTGGAGACACTCTCAGCGGTCAATCCGACGCGACCGGTCAAAATTGCGGGGCGGTTTTAGGATTCAATACGGCTAACCCTGTGGTCCGGTGCCGTGCCGCCATTTCGTACGTGAGCCTCGACAACGCCCGGGCCAATCTCGCGCAGGAAAATCCGTCCTGGGATTTCTCCGCCGTTCGCCAAAAAGCGGATGCGCAGTGGAACACCGTCTTGAATCGCGTTCAAGTGGAGGGCGGCAGCGACGCGCAAAAACAAAGTTTCTATACCGCCCTGTATCACTGCTTCATGCACCCCAATCTGCTGGATGACGTAAACGGCCAATACCCGGACATGGACGGCAAAATCCATTCCGTTAGTCCCGGCCATCAGCATCAATATCAAAACATTCCCGCATGGGACCAATACCGTTCCCTCGCTCCGCTCATTGCTGTTTTGGCTCCGGGCGACGCCGCCGATATCGCGCAGTCCATGGTCAATTATGCGCAACAGGATGCGGCCACGCGCTCAAACGGCGGCGGCCTGCCGCGTTGGCAGCAGGTTAATCGTAACTCCGGCGGAATGGTCGGTGATGGCGACGATATTATCCTGGCCGACGACTATGCGTTTGGCGTCAATCAGTTCGATACGAGCGCCGCGCTGGATGCCATGATAAAAGGCGCGTCTACGCCGGGAACGACTTCGGACGGTTTTGAAGTTCGCAAAGGACTCGATGAATATATAAAACTGGGCTACGTGCCCGGTGCTGCTTCGGTCACGCTCGAATACTGTAATGCCGATTTCGCCCTGTCCCAATTTGCCAATGCGCTCCGGGACCCTCCAACGCGCGTGCTTTTCCAGGACCGCGCCCAAAGCTGGAAGAACCTCTTCGACGATTCAACCGGCCTGATCCGCCCGCGAAACGCCGATGGCACCTGGGCTGACGATTTTTCTCCGACTAACAAAAAAGGATATGTCGAAGGCACACCCGCGCAATACACATGGATGGTCAATTTCAATTTGAATGGCTTGATCAAAAAACTCGGCGGCGATCAACAAACCCTCGCGCGCCTGGACCATTTCTTCACCAACGTCAACGGCGGTGTTGATGCTGACACCGCGTTCATGGGGAACGAGCCATGTGAAGAAACTCCGTGGGTTTATGATTTCGCCGGAGAGCCTTCAGGGAGCCAGGAAGTCGTCCGTCGCATCCAAAACACGCTGTTTACCAGTTTGCCTTCCGGTTTGCCGGGAAACGACGATGCCGGCGCGCTGTCATCGTGGTATGTTTTTTCCGCGCTCGGAATTTATCCGGAAATTCCAGGCGTTGCCGGATTCGTCACCGGGAGTCCTTTGTTTTCCAAAGCAGTCATTCAGCCGGATGGCGGCGCGGCAATTCAAATTGTCGGCGACGAGGCATCGCCGGACAATTGCTACGTGGGCAAACTGAAAATAAACGGCAGAACCTGGAAGAGCGTGTGGATTCCCTGGTCTAAATTGTCGCACGGCGCGAATTTGGATTTTTCTCTTACGAACAACCCGACATCCTGGGCAAGCAATTCCCGGCCTCCGTCATTTGACTAAAACTTTTAAATCGCGCATCGATTTCATGAAATTTGTTTTCCCAACATTCAAGGTCCAGCGCTACCAATTTCCGACCCATATCAACGACCTCGTCGTGGATCGTGCGGATGCTGAAACCTCCGAAGTCTTTGTCGTCGTCATCGAACCGGGCAAAGCCCCGCCCCTGCACCAGCACGATGACACTGAGCAGATTTTTTATGTCCTTGAAGGCGACGGAGTTCTGAGCATTGGCGCGAAACGAAAAAAATTTACCGTCAAGCCCGGAGACGTTGTGCGCATTCCTCCGCACACGTTGCATTCCATCCAATGCACGGGCAAAAAGCCGTTAACCTATCTCGCCATCGACTGCTTCCTGTCCGGCCGCCCAAAAAATGAACCCACCTGGGACTCCCACGCCAAAGCCATCTGCAGACAAAATGGATGGGATTATAATTCTTGTCGTAGGAGACGACGTCAGGAGTCTTAAACTTGACCCGCCCTCGATTCCGTCCAATCTGTCTGATCCGTCCGATCTGTCCGATTTCTTTACGACAACAGCTCCGGCTTCTTCTGATACAGCTTCAATATCAACTCCCCAAAAATCGTATTCGCCCACGCAAACCACGCCCGTGTGAATTTGTTTGGGTTGTTCTCATCAAACGACTCGTGCATGAATCCCGTCCCGGCGTGTGTGGTCTGCAGTATGTGAAGGCAACGGCGAATTTCCGCGTCGTCCGTGCTCGTCAGCGCCTCGACGATCAACCCCAGCGGCCAAATCATTCCCATCCCCGAATGCGGGCCGCCCGGTCCTTCGCCGGCTGTACCGTGGCAATAGTATGGATCGCTCGTGGAGAGAACAAAGCGGCGCGTGTTCATATACAGCTCATTGTCCCGCTTGACCGACCCGACGTAGGGCATCGACAGCAGGCTCGGCACGTTGCCATCGTCTATGCAATAAAAATTCCCGTACGCGTCGACTTCATAAGCATAAATATTTCCATAACCGTTTGGACTTACAACCGCATGCTCCTGCAACGCCTGTTCCACTTCATCCGCCAGCGCGCGGCATTCAACAGCAGACTCGCTATCATGGCAGACCTGTTCCAGCATCACAGCCGCCTGCCGCAGGCTCGTGACCGCGAAGAAGTTCGACGGAACCAAGAACGGAAAAACCGTAGCATCGTCGCTCGGCCGGAACATGGAAAAAATCAGCCCAACGGGCTTCGCCGGGTTCCCATAGCCTTTGCCCGGCAGCGTGTCCGTTTGCGTTGCCGTGCGGCGCTGGAAATGGTAGGGACCTTTGCCGTGCTTCCGTTGCTGCTCGCGAAACGTCTTCAGGACCATGAGCATCGCCGAACGCCACGTGTCATCAAACGGCGTCGTATCACCGCTGGCCGTCCAATAGCCGTGCGCAAGCCGGATTGGAAAGCAGAGCGAATCAATTTCCCATTTGCGCTCGTGGACCCCTGGCTTCATGTCCGTGAGATCGTCCTTCCAAATACTGATCTTATTCGGATCTTTGTAAAACGCGTTCGCGTAAGGATCCAGGAGGATGCATCGCGTTTGCCGGTAGATGACACCCGCAATCATCTGCTGCAACTGCGGGTCGTCCTTCATTAACGGCAGGTACGGCCAGACCTGCGAAGAACTGTCCCGCAGCCACATCGCATCGATGTCCCCGGTGATGACGTATGTATCCGGCTTTCCATCCACCATCTGAAAATCCACCGTGGTATCGAGCGTATTCGGAAAACAATTGCCGAACATCCACGCCAGTTCCTTGTTGCCGATGGACGCCTGGACGTCCTGAATCGCCTTTTCCACAGCCGGGCTCTTGAACTTGCGTTGGGATTCCGGGATGCGAACAACAGGAAATTCCGGGCCCTGGCCGCGCGCGGTGGAACCCAGCATCAAGCCTGCGGTTGCAAGTGAAGCCGTTTGCATAAAATCTCGTCGGGTCATCATGCGGACATGATAATTAAAAATTAAAAATTAAAAATTAAAAAACCCTGAGTCAGCGTGGCGCGGTCGCACACTCATATATATCCTATAGGTCCTATTTCTCGCTTTAGTTCTTTAAGTCTCTTGTGTCCCCTCCTAAAATAAGAAAAAACCAGCCATGACCGCATCTGACCAATCCACCCGGCGAACCTTCCTAAAACAAACCGTCCTGGCCACTGCAGCCTCCCCGTTGCTCAGCGCCATCGCGCCCGCCGCCGAAACCGGAAATCGCCCCAACATTCTCCTGGTCATTTCTGACCAATACCGTTGGGATTTCATCCACGCCAACGGCCAAAATCCAACCGATTTTACTCCCAACCTGGACGCCATGGTCCGCCGCGGAACAACCTTTGAACATGCGTACACAAATCAGCCGTTGTGCTCCCCTGCCCGCTCCTGTCTTTTCACCGGCCAATACGCCACTACAACCGGCATTTGGAAATTGACCGGCCCGGGCATCGGCCTGCGCGCGGACGCAGTCACCCTCGGCACCCTTCTCTCCAGCGCCGGCTATTCCACCAATTACATCGGCAAATGGCATCTGATGGAGATCAACAACAAGGCCGACCAGGGTTACGTCCCGCCCGAAAAACGAGGCGGCTTTACCGGCCTCTGGCAGGCGTCAAATGTTCTCGAGCAAACGTCGCATCCCTACCACGGCACAATGTGGGACCGCGACGGAACTCCCATGAATTTCGAAGGCATTTATCGCGTAGAGTTCCTGACCGATCTGGCCGTGAACTTTTTGCGGCAAAAACAGGATAAACCCTTTTTCCTCGTACTCTCCCAACTCGAACCGCACCAGCAAAACGATTTGAACGGATTCGCTCCACCAAAAGGCTACGCCGAAAAATTCAGCAACCCGTTCGTCCCTCCCGACCTCCGCCTCTTTCCCGGCGATTGGCCGTTTCAGTTGGCCAATTATTACGGGGACTGCAAAAGCATCGACGAATCCATGGGGGAAATTTTTCAGACCCTGCGCGAGCAAAACCTGGAGGACAATACGATCGTCATTTTCCTCAGCGACCACGGCTGCCATTTCCGCACCCGCAACACCGAATACAAGCGCAGCCCCCATGACAGTTCCATTCATATTCCGCTCATCATCCAGGGCCCGGGTTTCAACGGCGGCCGAAAAATTTCCGAAATGGTCAGCCTGGTGGACGTCGCGCCGACTTTGCTCGATGTCCTTGGCCTGACAATACCGTCCGCGATGCAGGGACACAGTTTCCTGCCGCTGATCAACGACCCTAACGCCCGCGCGACATGGAGGAACGAAATTTTCATTCAAACGAGCGAATCCGAAATCGCCCGCGCCATCCGCACTCCGGAGTGGACCTATGTCGCTCTCGCGCCTGACGCGAACTCACGCAAGACCGGCGGCAGCATGACCTATCGCGACTATCAGCTTTACAATAACACGACGGACCCCGCGCAAATCGTCAACCTTGCCGGCCGCGCCGACCCTCCCCGCCTCCTTCACTACGGCGGCGGCCGTTCCATGCGCAAGATCACCGAAGACCTTCGCGAACGCCTCCTCGCCCGAATGGAAGAAGCCGGCGAACCAAGACCCGAAATCTCACAGTGGGATTTTTATCCGTAGATTCCATTCTCACGCCGCCTGTAATTGTGTTAGAGGCTGAACATCGCGGACAATCTGCTTTTCGCACCGAATCCGTGCCACCTCCAAATCATAATCAGACTGAATTCCAATCCATAATTCCGGCGAAACGTTAAACAGACGACCAAGTTTTAACGCCATTTCCGCGCTCACACTGCGCTTCCGGCGGCAAATTTGGCTGATCGCAATTGGCGTCGTGCCGATCGCTTTGGCAATTGCATAGGCGCTCAAGCCTATCGGCTTCATAAAGTCCTCACGCAGCACATCTCCCGGATGCACCGGCCTCAATCTTTCATTTCTACTGCTCATAAATCTTCAGTGATAGTCCACAATTTTTTCCTCTAACTTTTCGCACTACATTCTCGCTTTCGGATTCCGAGGATTTTCCCCGATCTTCCTGACAATTCGCTCAATTTCCGGAATCGCGTGCGCAAAAAACTTCTTGAACCCGCGGCATAGATAGTTCAGCCCTGGCTCGCCGTCCGGCGTGCGGATGATGCGGTTTTTAGGACACTCGCCCCAGCAATCCGCCAGGTACGCGCATTCCCGGCAATAACGCGGCAACGTTTCGCTCTTGGCCGCGCCAAATTGATTCTGACGCCCGGAATCCACCATCTCGCCAAGCTGCCCATCTTTCAAATTCCCGATCCGATACTCGGGATAAACGTAATGGTCACAGGAATAAACTCCGCCGTCGTTTTCAACAGCCACCGCCCGGCCGCAGTTCTGGCTATAGACGCACATTTGCGAGGGCATTCCCATGTGTTGCGCCACGAGCGTTTCAAAATGATTCACCATGACCTTGCCCAAATCCCGGTCCAGCCAGCGGTCAAAGACTTTGCAGAGAAAATAACCCCAATCATCCGGGTCCACCGACCAATCGGTCACAATGGAATGAGCGTTGCCCGGACGCGCTGCCGGTTCGCCGTCCCTCGGCAGCGCCGCCGGGTCCCAACGATGCGGAGCAACCGTTTTGAAATCCTTGAATTCGACAATTGGAATAAACTGGATGTAAGTCGAACCCAATTCCTGCCGTAAAAAGCGGTACACATCTACTGGCTTCCGGCCATTGAACCGATGCACGCACGTGAGTGTGTTAAACGGCACGCCATGGCGCTGGAGCAATTTCGCCGCTGCGAACACTTTGTCGAACGTCGGCCGTCCGCCTTTGGTCACGCGGTAGTAATCGTGGATTTCACGCGGTCCATCAATGCTTAGGCCCACCAGAAACCGGTGCTCCTTCAAAAACGCGCCCCATTCGTCGTTCAGCAGCGTTCCGTTTGTTTGAAGATCGTTTTGGATTTTTTGTCCCGGCCTGGCGTGTTTTTTCTCGAAGGCCACGACTTTCTGAAAAAATTCCAGCCCCAGCAAGGTCGGCTCCCCTCCCTGCCACGAAAAAACCACTTCCGGACCGGTCACGCCTGCGATGTATTGCTGGATAAACAGTTCCAGCATTTCATCCGACATGCGTCCGGTCGCCGGCCCGCCCGGGAGCGTTTCCTTGCTCAAATAATAGCAATACGTGCAATCCAGGTTGCACGTGGAACTGACGGGCTTGGCCATGGCGTGGAACATGCGCGGCGGGGCTTCCAATGCGCGTAGCAGCGGACGTAAGTCCGCTCCAACTTCTTCCGATTCGCGCCTTTCATTGGCCATAGCAAAATTTACCAGACTCCGTTGAAACGTTGAAGCACGAAAGCGTTGAGGGTTGCTCACAAAATGTCTCGACATCATTGGCGTAACACTGGATTTTCTCGCTTGTCGATTCTACCGCTGTGGCCCACGGTCTGCTGTCAGACCGACTGTCGTTTATGGGCTTTTGGACCAACAAAGAACATCGCACACCACTTGACGATGCCGAAGACCTGGCCTACCCGCCAAGTGGCGGACGCGCCACAATGTGGCTGATGGGGATTGGTTTGGCGATTGTTCCCGTCGGCTATGGTATTCGCTGCCTGTTCACCGAACATGCGACCCTATGGGGACGATATAATTCACAGCTCGACTTGACCGGATCAAGCGCTGTCGCCCTTGCCATTGCTTACATAGCCGTGGGCATTTTTATGCACGCGCATTGGTTTTGGGGATTGCTTCCAAAATTTGAGATTGTCAGCGTCATCCTCAAATTTCTCACCGTGCTTGCATTTATCGGCAGCCTGGGCTACGTCTTTTACAAGGTCATCGCGACATGAATCCATTTTTTGGCGCCATGAAGTATTGTCGTGGCATCGCTACAATCTTCGCTGTGTTGACTTTTTTTGTCTCGGGATGCGCTTCTCCTATGCCAACGCAGCTGGCTCAAGCTCCCGATCGGCAAAGAGGCGCACAATTCATGGCGTCAAAGGGCATGGCCCATCCAGGTGATCTGGACTGGCAGCCCTTTCCAGATTTCAAAAATCCACTCCACGCTCAAATCTGGAAAGCGCTTTTGAAAAAAAGAGACGCGGGAGGCGGCTTTGGGCGCATCTGCAACTATTACGGGCTCTACCTCGTGACTGTTGCGAGCGAAAACTCCGGGCTGGAGGAATTTCCATCGTATTTTTACGATCCCAAAGAACACTTTCTGTTTCCGGCCTTCGAAGGAAACGCTTTTTCATTTTACAAGGGCAATCGGAAAGCCACGCCGACAAATGCGGTTGCATTAGTGCAGCACATTTTGGCGGTCGATGGATATGATCCCTTCGTTATTTTGAATTCGGAAGACATTCCGCATACCATCTTCGCAAAGGAAAATCCCGGTAAGTCTTTTAATGAATGGCTTTTATCTAAAGGTATTGTCATTACTGGTCCAATCCTTGTAAAAATGAACCAGCGTCCCGATCTTGGCCCGTATTCCGAATACAACGTATTTGCTTACCGGGCAGTCGGAGGCGAACTCTTACGGTACGAGGTCGAGTGTCGCGGTGAGTATATTTCCGAATTACGACGATATCTCATCGGAGAGGAAATCGGTGATTGCCAGTACCTGTATTGAGAATTTGGATCGCGCTCCCCAAAAGCCCAGTCGATCTACCGATGGTCCTGTATGGGCGGTGACAGCAACTCTATCTGACGACCGGTAAAACGTACGTTGTCACTGAATCCGCCGGAACCTCCGAACTAAAACGACCCTGTCGAACGCGGATTGGTCGCAGTCGCTTGAAACGGTCCCAATACGAAGTGCGATAGCCCTGCGCTACATTTCCCGTTGCGGCAAAATGGCTGAGATCGAACGTCTCTTTGAAACGTTTCGGGCTGTCGTTGACCGTCACGATCGCCAACGTCTTCGAAACCGGGTCATACCCGGCCACGGAATTCGTGTCGCCACAATCGATGATTTGGCAGCCGGGCCGCAGGAACCGGCTGAATTGTTCAAACACATAGAATTTTTTGGTGATGACGTATTTGGTCTTTCCATCTTTGGCCAGATGATTGTCCAACAACCCCCATCCGGCATAATCCACAGCCTGCCAATAACACCACGACAGCGGGCGCAATTGCGTCAAATCGTCGCGAATGCGGCGGGCCAGTTTCATGCCGGTCCGTTCGCCATCGCCATATTCTGTTTGCCGCAATGGTTTGTGAAACTTCGCGGCCAGCGACGACAGGCCGTCCGGATTATTCGCGATGTAAGTATGCGTGGAAATCTTGCCAACGTCATTCACACCATTCATCGTGTAGATTTCCAGTGAATTAATTCCGGATTGTTCATCATTCTCCTCAGGCGCATCAATGAGCAGATGCATGCCGCGGCGGTCCAGTTCAGCCCGTAGCAGATGAATGACCCGCTCCTGCTGGACGGCATCGATATGGCATCCCTCCTGATGCCCGCCAAAAACCCACCAACTGCTCGACGGCTCATTCACCGGCGTGATGGAGTCAAAAGTCACGCCATCCAGGCGGCTGATATGGCTAAGCACCTCCGCCAGGTAAGCGGCGAAATCCGGTTCACAAGCAACTTTCAAATTGTTTGTGCCGCCCACCGCTCCGGTAACGCTTCCGCTGACGGTCATCCAATACGGCGGCGAATTGGCAAAAGCTTCCACTCGGGTCACCCCGCGCATCAACCCGGCCTTCAGCATCCAGCGCTGGTTGCGATCGGCGTTCCAGTCCCAGACACCGCGCTGCGGCTCGAATCCCGGAACCATGGCGCGAAATTGCATCGTTCCGGGCCCGGCCGGATTTTCGCCGCCGCCGATATTGTAACGAACGATATTGATTTTTAGCGTCTTAAAAACCAAATCGGCATATTCGTCGCGATTGGAATATCCGCCCACGACATTCGCCCACCAGCAAAGTGACACCCCCCAACCCTGAAAATCGTCCACAAGGACATTGGACGGGTCGATTTTTGCCGCATAATCACGTGATTGGCCCCGCACTGGAATGAGGGTAAAACAAAAAACTGCAAAAAGTACCGCCAACAACAAACGCATAAGCTTGTGCATTCTAGAGAAATGTGTAAAAAAGGGACAGCGATACCTCTTTGATTTTCAAAAAGATATCGTTTATGCAAATGCAACGCGTTGCCAAATGAAAAAAATCGTGCTTCCACCTTGGACCCGTGACTGTGACACGAGGTACATTCAAAAAATTCGCCGCTTTTTCAAGAAAGCCCGCAGTTCAGCTTTTCTTCTCGTATTGGCATTCGTGTTCTGTCGGATGAACGTGGCGTTCGGCGCCTCGCAACCCAATATCATTTTTCTCCTCACCGACGACATGGGCTACGGCGACACCGGCTGTTACGGCGGGACATTTGTGCCGACCCCGAACATCGACGAGATGGCGCGGGAAGGAACACGCTTCACGCAATTCTACGTTGCGTCCCCGGTTTGTTCGCCGTCGCGCGTGGGACTTCTGACCGGGATGTTTCCGGCGCGCTGGCGCATTACGAACTATCTGCAAACCCGCGCAGGAAATCGCCAGAGCGAACAGGCCGATTTTCTCGATCCGGCAGCCCCGTCCTATGCGCGCCAACTGAAGGCCGCGGGTTACGCCACCGGGCACTTTGGCAAATGGCACATGGGCGGCGGTCGCGACGTCACCAATGCGCCGCCGTTCAGCGCGTATGGGTTCGATGAACACAACGGCACGTGGGAAAGTCCCCAGCCCGACCCCAACATCACGGCCACGAACTGGATTTGGTCACCATTCGACAAGATCAAACGGTACGAACGCACGGAATATTTTGTGGACAAAACCCTGAGTTTTCTCGACCGCCATCGCGACCAACCTTGCTTCGTTGATTTGTGGCCGGATGATGTCCACACGCCCTGGGTCCCGACCAAGGGTGATATGGCAATGCGCCGGCGCCGTTTTTATCAAAGCCTGAGCAGTTTCAAGCAGGTGCTCGCGGAATACGACGTACAGGTCGGCCGTCTGTTTGCCGGCCTGAAAAGCCTTGGCCTGGATTCCAATACTATCGTGATTTTCGCAAGTGATAACGGGCCGCTCCCCACCTTCCATAATACGCGCACGGCCGGCTTGCGCGGCGCCAAGGACAGTTTGTACGAGGGCGGCACACGCGAACCATTCATCGTCCGCTGGCCGGGCCATGTGCCCGCCGGCCGCGTTGATAATACCACCGTCATTTGCGGCGTGGATATGCTGCCGATGCTTTGCCACCTCGGCAGCGCGAGCCTGCCGGCTGGTAAAAAACTGGATGGCGAAGATATGAGCGCGGCGTTTTTTGGCAATTACGTCACCCGTACAAAACCCATCTTCTGGGAGTATGGCCGCAACGAAACTCCGGCGTTCGGCTATCCGAAAGAAACACCGCTGCAGCGCAGCCCAAACGTGGCCGTCCGGTCCGGAAAATGGAAGCTTCTTGTAAATGCCGATGGCACGGACGTGCAGCTCTATGATCTGGACACAGACCAGGACGAAACCACTAATCTCGCAGACAAATATCCCGAAATCACCAAACAACTTAAAGACGAAGCCCTGGAGTGGAGAAGAGCCATGCCCGGTCCAATTGAACGAACGGTTGTGTCTGAGGACGCGGATTGCGCACCGGACTCCTGAAACATCGAACATCGAACGCCGAACATCGAGTGGCCGCCAGCGTGTGAGCGTGAGCAAGAGGCCGTTTCACATTTTGTGGGTCTAGGGAAAGAAATTAGGAAACGGGGCTGGAAATGGGCCTTTTATTGGAGAAATAAGAGAGTTTGAGGAAACGGCGGGGCTTGGAGAATGGACGGAATTTTTTAACCGCAAAGGCTGCAATGAGCGCAGGGCTGGTTGGATTGGTGGATTGGTGGACCCGTCTTCGCCAAAGCTACGCCGGGCAGGTTGGTGGGGACTGGCGGCTAGAAGCCGCCGTTACCGGCAGGCAAGATGCCTACCCTACAGAACGGGTTTGTTTAGAAAAAAAGGGTGTGCGTGGAATGCACGAATAAACCGGTGTAAATTAAACGCTAAACGAACTTGATTGCCAGCTAAACGAACACTGTTTTCCCAACTAAATTTGACGTTTTGTTTAAACGAACCGCCCCGGGATTTTGATTAGTGATTGTTTAGGGTTTTTTAATCGAAAATGACTTGGATTCCCAACGGCGATGGGAATCGGTCAGCGTTCATCTTTGACCCTTTTCAGGCAACATCCAGCAACGCTCGTTGCGCCGCTAGACGCGGCGCTGCACGGCGCAGCGCGCCGTGTTCCACCACGCCATACTTTATGGTGAGTCGAAGGTGACTCTCACGGATGCCGGGGCGTACGGGGCCAGCGGGAGCGAAACGCGCCGGCCGTGTTCCTCCAGCGTCCCTTCGTCCGTTTCCACCAGATTGCACTTTACTACGTCACGGACCGAACGGGGCAGCGTCAGCCTGAGCGTTCCACCGTCGCCGGCGTAATCGCAACAACGGAAAATGAAGCCGTTGCCGTCTTCAGCGGCCTTGATCGTCGTCAATGGCAGCGAGGCAGGTTTGACCTCCACGAACGAACCCGCCGGGGACGTAAAGACCTGAGTATGGTCGCCCGCGCCGCTCGCCGCCACAGCGGGGCAATACATATTCCAGCCGTTGACAACGGCGTCGGATTTCGAAAAATCGCCTGCGCTGGACGTGATCGAGTAGCGAAAGACAAAATGGCCGGCCTGATGCGCCTTGTAATTGGTGTGCCAGTAATTGTTCATGATATATCCGAAGACGTGCCCGCGCTCGAGGTCCAATTGGCGGGGCCAGGTGCATGCCGTCATTCCGCCAATGGTGAACAGAGGCTCATCCAGTGACGACAATTCGACGGTATCGTAGCCGTCAGAAACCGCCAGCCAGCGCTGCACTGCATACCAGTCGCGGCAAGCGGAGGCGTGCTGGTCCTTTGCGGGCTCGGTGATTTCATCCGGATAGTCGAGCCACAACCCGCCCCGCCGCGCGTCCGGCGCAAACGGAAACGCCAGATACACGCCTTCCTTTTGCAGCGTGTCTTTCTTGTCCAATTCAAAAATCAAATCCAACTGTTTGATTCCGCGATAAAGCCGCACGCGCATGGTAATCGCCGGAAAATCCTCGGCGGTCGCGTGACTGTCCAATTCGCCGAAGACCGGGCCATTGATGGAATCAATGCTCACGCCCGTTTGCGGATGATCGGTGAATTGAGGCGGCGGCAGGCTTTTCAAGTTGGAATGGATCGCGTAGGTGCCTTCGCCACCGGTGCGATAAATCAATTCGCCGAGGTCATATTCCGAGCTTGAATCCACCAGTTCACGGCCAATCTCCTTATCATAGATGGACGCGATACCGCCGGTTTTAGGATTGAGCGTCACGCGATAATAATGGTTTTCGATCCGATTGCCGGAAATATCGACCGCCGTGCCTTCACCCGAAGGGTCACCGGCCAGCGAAGTATAGCACCGATAACCCGTCGCAGGCAGATCATCCGCTATGAAACAGTTCCCGCCCTCGGGCAGCGCCTGGCAGGGAGACACTCGCTTGGTCTTCATGTCCTCCAACACGCCGCCGGATTCCGTTCTTACCACGGCATTGCGCGACCAAGTCAGCGGATTAAAAACAACCAGGTCCGAAGCCGGGACCATCGATGCCAGTTCGCTCATGCCCGATTTCAGCAAGTCGCGCGATTGCGCGTCCGCATCGACGGCGTATTGGGCTTTCACCTTCCATTGTCCAATGGTTTCGTCCGCGTACGGGTGGCTGATGCTCCCGGCCGCGCCCCAGGTATGTTCGTTATAGAGCAAAATATTTTCCCACAAGCCGTCAAAATTCGTCCTGGGATACTCCGCGCCGGTCATGATGCTCGCCATCGAGTGCAGCATTTCGGCCGTGACAGCCCGTTCCTCGGCGCGCCGCGACAGCGCGGTTTCATAAGCGGCCGAGCCTGCGCCATCCGCCCACCAATCGCCAAAATCCGTCTTGAGCACGGGAATGCGGTCGGAAAAGTGATTCAGAATGTAAGTGTAAAAATCCTCCGGCTGGGCAAGAATCATTTTGGGATACGCCCATTCGGAATTCCATTCGTTGACGACCTTGGGCAGCCAATCGAGCACCTCGCGATTGTCAACGTACGAACCGTTAATGAGGGCGGCATCGTAGGGATAAGAATTGGTCTCGAACCGCTCAAGCCACTTCGGCAATCGTTCCATCGCCCGCGGGATGGTCTGGAGCAGATTGCCCGCCGCGGCATAGCCGGGCTGTGACGTAATTTCAGCCAGTACACGGGAGCCGTCCGGCCCTTCCCAGTAAAAAGGATTGGGCACCTGGCCCGCGTACGGAGCGCGGTCGTTGTTCGCGCCCTCGATAAAATATTTGATGCCGGAATGAGCCAGCACCATCGGCAAACTTCCAACCGCCGAAGGCACGTCATCCAGAATGTCCGAGTCCAGCTCAAATCCGCCGCGATTGGCAAGCTCGCGCGAATTCAACGTCAGCCGGTCAAGCGCCTCGGACGAGCAAAGTCCGGTCAACATATTGGCGTAGTCCGCCGACAATCCCCATCGTTTACTGCGCAATTCCGCGAAAATCTGGTCCGTCAATTCCGGATGCAGCATCAAACACACATTCAACTGCCAGAACGTTTCGGAATACCATTTAAAATCGGGATAGTCATTAAGCATCCGCAGCGCCGCCACGCCGTTGTTGGCGTGCCGGACTTTAATGCGCGATTGATAGTCCGTATAGCCAATGTCCGTATGCACCTGTGGCACGATGTATAAAAGCCATTTTTTAGCGGGCGGCAAAGACACTGGAAATTTGATTGTCTTGTTCGCCGTTTGGAGCGTCACTTCAATTTCGTCCGTATCAGGCACGAACAGGAGCGGCTCATTGTCGCCAAAGCTCAGATCGATCTGTTGCGATTCAGAAGCGCCTGGCGCGCTCCAGGACAATTCAGCCGGCGTTTTCCACTCCAGGTTATTAATCGAGAGACGGACCGCCCGCCGCAGGCCGTCCGCCGAACGCTTGAACATCGGCAAGGGTGTGGCCTGCACCGTCAATGTATCCGCCGGAGCCGAGACCCCGCTCTCGAGGCGAACATCGTCAAAAAGCGCCCAACTCCCGCTATCGCTGCTCAACGTGATTGTATTGTCGCCGGCATGAAACTGTGTCGCAGGAATGAGTTGGCGAAGAGCATAGTTTTTCCCGGCTTTGGGGTTGGTCAAAGAATCGTCACCCGACACGCCCGCTGGCAATTGCTGGGTTACGCCGCCGCCGTTGATATCAATCACAAGCTCCGGCGGCGCGGAATCGTGGGTGTTGACGAAATCGACGTCCAATTCGTAATAACCCGGCTCCGGCTGGCCGATTTGAAAATGGATTGTAAACTTGTGCTGCCTGTTGCCCGCCCAGCCATCCACCGGCCCCGGCAAAATGTAGGGCCAATCCCGGGCCGGATCGCTCTGGCCCACGACGTAGTTGACATCGTTTGGAAATTTTTCAGGATAGCGGGCGTAATCCCCGGCAATGGCAAACTCATGGTAATCGCCATCCTGAACACCAATTTGAAAAACCAGATTGCCCTCCGCCCGAGCCGCGCACGGCAGCACGCAAAGCAATAACAGCCAAAACGTTTTATTCATACGAGAAATGTCTAAACATTTACGACAATACGGCCGAAACCGTCAATGTATTTTTATCCGCAGATTTCGCAGATGGACACAGATTAAAACAATGAGGAACCCAGGAACGAAGGAAAAGGCCAAAAAACCGCATTCCTCTTTTCCTGTTTTCCTTATTCGGCAATCTGCGAAATCTGCGGATTAGGAACTTGCGCCGTTATGGAAAATAGCAAAACATCTGGGAAAAACATGCCTTCATTCGACATCGTATCGCAGGTCAACTCAATGGAAATCGAGAACGCCGTAAACCAGGCCAAAAAAGAACTGGCCAACCGCTTCGATTTCAAGGGCAGCAACGCGGAAATCGTTCTCGACAAGACCGAAATCAAGTTAAGCGCCACAGACGCGTTCAAAGTGCGCGCGCTGAATGAAATGGTCATCGGCCGGCTTGCCAAACGCAACATCAGCCTCAAGAGTGTGGAACAACTCGAACCCGACATCTCGCCCCTGGGCCACGCGCGGCAGATCATCAAAATCAAGCAAGGCATTGAAAGCGCTGTGGCCAAACAAATCACCGGGTTCATCCGCGACGGCAAGTTCAAGGTCACCACGCAAATCCAGGGCGACGAAGTGCGTGTCACCGGCAAAAGCCGCGACGAATTGCAATCCGTCATCGCCGCAGTCCGGGCAAAAGAGTTTCCGGTTGCCGTTCAGTTCGTGAATTTCAGGGATTGAAAGGAAAACCCATTTCTCGCCTTTCAACGCACCGAACCTTCGCGGAATGGTCGCGCTCTGCCACAGTTCGCGCCTGCCCTAATACACCAACACCATCACTGTGGCGCTTTCCGCCTGATTCACTACGTCCTCAAACTTTTCATCGGCAAGGTTTGGCTTTTTCAATTTGGCCTCCACGTCTGGGACCGATTCCAGAAAGCTTAACAGAAAACTGCTTTTGACGGCGTAATTCACATTCTCCGGAAGTGCCCCGCTCGCGGCCAGCGCCGTGGCGGCGTCTAGCTTCGCCGAAACGATGCCGGCCACGTTGCCCCGCTCATCCACGAGCGCCCCGCCCGAATTGCCCGGCTGCACCGGCACACTAATTTGGAAGTACCGCGCGTCGTCGGCCGCGCCCGCCAACCCTGCGATAATGCCCTTGGCCAGTTTGGGCGAGAACCCTTGCAGACTGGGGTCGGGAAAACCAATTGTGGCTACGTTTTCACCTAAATGCGACAGTCGACTAAGTCCTATTGGCAACGCAGAAAACTTTCCATCCGCTTTGACCAGTGCCAGATCATCGGCCGTGTCCACCTGCACCACTTTCGCAGGAACGGTTCCATCGCTCGTCATGAGGCGAATCTGTTTTGCATTTTCGACAACATGCGCGCAGGTGACAAAATAACCGTCATCAGTGATGAAAAAGCCCGTGCCAGTTGCAGTGGGATCACTGTGGGAGGTGGAAATTCCCGAGCTTGCGTCTGGCGTTTCCGCGTTGGGAACGAACGCGGCAGCCTGGCGTTGTCCTTCAGCAATCTCCTCGCGCGACATACGCTGGGCAACGTTGTCGCGGGCGAAAGGAGCGTACGCGACACCATTAGCAGCCGAAATACTTAGCCAGACATACGCCTCAATATCGTTTTGAGGGACGCCTGTGCCTGCAGAGTAGCACAAACCGAGGCCAAGCTGCGCCTTTGCATCTCCTTGTTCTGCTGCCTTGTGATACCATTTCACCGCTTCTGAGTAATCCTGCTTCACGCCCTGGCCGATATTATAATCGTAGCCAAGCTTGAATTGCGCAGAAGCATCGCCTTGGTCTGCCTCTATACGATTTTTTTTGAAGGCGGCAACGGAGTCTCCTTGTGCTGCAGCTTTACCATACCACTTCACCGCCTCGGCATTATCTTGCCGCACGCCGCCCTCACCTGTCGCGTAAAAATCTCCCAGATTGCGTTGTGCCTCGGCATTTCCTTTTTCCGCCGCTGCCTGGTACCAAAGGGCCGCCTCGGCATAATCCTTCTGCATGCCCCAGCCATTTGCATAAAAAAGGCCGAGTTTGGATTCCGCTTCTACGTAGCCTGCATCCGCCGCTCTTCTGTACCACGTCACCGCCTCCGTATAATCCTGCGGCACACCCTGGCCTGAAGCGTAACATGAGCCGATCGCCGTTTGAGCGATCGTATCTCCTTGGTCCGCTGCTTTGCGGTACCATTTGATCGCCTCTTCACAGTCCTGCGGCACGCCTTGGCCATTTGCGTAGCAATTACCTAAAAGCACTTCGGCACTTGCATTGCCTTGGCCTGCTGCTTTGCGATACCATGTTAGGGCCTCCGCATCATCTTTGGAAACGCCTTGGCCCATGGCATAACACAAGCCGAGGAAAACCTCAGACCCGGCATCCCCTTGCTTCGCCGCCTTGCGAAGCCACTTAGCTGCCTCAGCGTAATCCTGCAGCACGCCCTCACCCGTCAAATAACAAGCAGCGAGGCTTGTTTGTCCCCCGATATCCCCTTGGTTTGCCGCTTTGCGGTACCATTTCGCCGCCTCTGCGGCGTCCTCGGGTACGCCAGACCCGCATTCGTAAAGGACACCGAGCATGACTTGCGCCTTGGCAAAGCCGCGGTCGGCCGCCTTGCGGAGCCAAAAGACCGCCTGGGCATTATCTATCGTCACGCCCCGGCCCGTAGCATAGCAGTCACCAAGGCCGTATTCTGCTTGGATGTCTCCTTTTTCCGCCTTAATTTTGGTTGCCTCGAATGATTTGCGAACCGCTTCCTCGCGTCCCGATCCGTTGGCTGTCACCTCTGCTGGTAAAGTAAAACCTTGAGATCGTGAATCGCCGTTCGTTTCCACCAGACGGTCGGAGGCCGGGGGAATAAAAGTGGACCCGGACATAGCAGGGACTTGAGCTTGCGAATTTCCGTTCGTTTCTGCCGTCGCCGCTGCACCGGCGACCACGGTTGCCAAGAGTAACAATAACGATCGCATTAGTTTCATAGCCGAACTTTCTTCAAAAATTCAGCCCGTAATAAGAGTCATTGCAAAGTTCATCATCCCAAAGTTTCTTAATGCGCGGGCTCTTCCGGAAAAATTTCATACCGTTTTTCCATGCCCGCCAAACCTGCTTGCAAATGAATCCTTCCCGGTAATACATGTATTCCTCGCCGCAGAGATTGAAGTATTTGTAGAGCGTTTTGATTTCGGCTTCGGTGAGCGACGTTTCGGAATTCTGATAAATGCGGTTAAGGTCGTCATTCATCGCGTCATATCGTTCATTAAACTGTTCAAACAGCTTTTTGAATAACTCTGTCTCCGCAAGATTCTGCTTCTGGATACCAAACGCGAATACAACGACGCCAGCCGCGATCCCGGCGAATTGCTGCCAGGACAGAAACCCGGCAATGAAGAGCGACATCGCGGCTATGAAAGTTACAGCCGAAATCAGGGCATAAAATTTAAACAGAAACCGTTTGATGCAATGGTTCATGGCGCGTCAACGTGAAAGCCTAAATTCAAGGCAACCCGTCCTGCCTCTCTTTACAGCAAGTGGCAGGCCAACGTCGGCCTTATCACGAATGTCAAGTGTCGGCAACGATATCCTCGTTCTTGACGTAACACGTACCACGCAACACGCGATTCCCCAGGGACTCGATGATGTTTAAATATCTGAAAGATTTTGTCGAAAAATCGCTTGCGGACGACGGTATGAGTAGTACAGTGACTGTGCCCCAATGAGAACTGGGCGCCTCGGCGGGTGTGGCGATGTTTTAACGTGTGTCTTCGCCGCCCCGCCGAATTTCTTTTCCCGAACCCCACCCAAAGGTTTTAACGCCGCCTTTATGAACCATGGTGGAGGACGGCGCGCTGCGCCGTCCCCGCCCGTACACCGGGCGGAACATTCGCAGTAGAACGGCTCGCCACACTCGTTGCACCGCTGCACGCGGCGCTACACGGCGCAGCGCGCCGTGTTCCACCACACTGTGTTCCACCACACTGCAAAAGCCAGCCTTATTGTTCCATCACCACGGCCGCCGAACGAGCCGGGATTTTCAGCGTCCCATCTGTTGGCATGGGATCGGGCGCTTCGGGCGTGGCGACGATCAACATGCCGGGATTGGGCATTGACACCATCGCTGTGATTGGCTTGTCCAGTTCCTGGTTCACCACCACTACGGCGCGTTTGCCACTCGGAGTCACAAATACTGTATGGCGCACCTTGCCGTCGGCGGTCACAGTCGCGCCCAGCGTATCGCGGAATTCGGCGTCCCAGAGATATTGTTTATACCGGCGGCGAAGCGAGTCGATTTTCTTGCCGTAGGCCAAAGTGAGCGGAAAATCCTCGACGTAACCTTTAAAATTAAACGGTTCGTAGCTGATAATGTAGCGGTCCATCAAAATCAGGTTGAGCATTTCCCGGTCGTCCCAGCCGGTCACAGCGCACATTAAGGGAATCTTCGAATCTATGTATCGGCAAACCGGCCTGGAATCGTTTCCAATCCGGAAATACGAAATCGGGATGTATTGCATGAGCCAGTCTTCCGGCGCTTCGCCTGCAAGCACGAAATCCGGATTCACTTTGTCAGCGGCTTCGCGAATCTCCTGGCACAACGGAAGGTCGCCCCCATAAATGTATCCGGGCGGAGTGTAACCATGGTCAGGCGCCCATGAATAATACACGTCGGCGTGATGGCAGATTTCGTCCCAAAGCCAGCCTTCGGCGCCCAGCGCCAGGACTTTTTCAAATTCGTGAGTGGCGATATCGCGGTATTGCGGATCGCAAAAGTCCATGATTGCGCGGCGATGGTTATTGAGGCCGGCGAGCTGAGTCGGCGTGTAATAGCTGTACCCGCCCTGCTCGTATCGCTTCCCGTTTTGATCCGTGCACTCGTATTTGTACAATTCGTTGGTATACCACGGCTGGGTCATGTCAGCCCAGTTTGGTTTGCCGCCAAACAAAACAATCGCCACGCCTTTGGCCTGGATTTGCGCGATGACATCGTGGAATTGCTGCCACGTGCCCAGGCCCGGCTCAGTGTCCTCCGCCGGGTCCCCGCCGTCCTGCCCCCAATGGTTCCAGCCTACAAGCTGAATGGCCGCTATGTCGTTATCGGCGCATTCCTGGCCATAGCTGAGAAGATTGGTATAAGCCACGCGAAAGTCCTGCTCGGGTGAATCAATCTGAAGCTGCTGCCACGCGTTTACATCCTGAATCCATTTAGGCAGGTGTGGCTGTTTGAACCAGGTCGCCCGCCATTCTTTGTAACAGTCCACGCCGGCATGCCAATCGCCTTCGTACGCCCGCAGAACAATCGGCGCTAAACTGACTGTTGTATTGGGATGCACATATGCCCAATGCGTCGTGTAAAACTCCAACCGCCTCGGGTTCTCTTTGGACTTTGCGAAACCGCGCCGGTCAAACATGAAATTGAGCAAGTACGGCTGGGTCGGATCATGCATCTCCACGTAAAGCCCCACGTTGGTGGATTGGACGAGGCAAAAGAGGCTCTGCTTCGATTGGACCTCCCGCCCCGGAATATCGCCCTCCACGAGGTTTGCGTACCACATATGCTCCGTGTGCATCTTCGCGCCAGGGGTCGGCGGATTGAAATTCCCGAAATAAGGATAATCCAGCGTGGACACCATCTGCGACGAATCGTTTTCGATCGTCGCGGCAAATGAGAGCGCGTCACCTTTCAAAGTGACAATCGCCGTGAGCGTAATGGGCAAAGTGCCCGTATTCTGGCTCACGAGATCTTTCCATTGAATCCTGGCCTGGTGCGGAGAAAGGTTTGTCACTTCGACCGCCTTTTGATCGCGGCCATACATAAAATTATCATGGCCGTCGGCCGGAACATTCAGGCGGAAAGAAACGCCCAGGTTCGGGCGCGATTCAATGTTCCAGCGCGTCGTGCGGCTTTCCAGCCGCACCAATGCGCCGGACTTCTTGTCAAACGCGACAATCCAGTCGCCGTTCTTCAAAGTCACGTCCTGCGCGCGCGCGGCAAGAGCAGAGATGAGCGTGATGGCAACACAAGCGGTGGGGATGATTGATTTGAGCATAGTTCTATATGGCATGGAAGTCTGTGGCCGGTTCAGCGGGGCTTTTTTATTCATCGAATGATCACTGGTTCCCCTGTGACTGTTTATACAAATCCTTCCCGGCCTGACTGTCACCCTTGTAGCAGCGCAGCATGATCGGCACTAACTGGGTTGTTGAGTGCCCGGAAGCAAAAACGAAATGGCACGTGCGAAACACCAAAAAAACCGGCGTCATGGACGTCTCAGCGTTTTCGTCTGTCCCCCAGAGCGCGTCCTTGCCGGGGATTTCGTCCACCGGCGGGACCAATTGGGTAATGCTCGAGAGGACGCCCGGATGCTGTTCGAAGGTGTACTCAAGACGGTACGGCGACGTCGCACCGTCCGCTGCTTGCACATACAGACCCTGATCCGGCGCCTGGAGCAAACAGAACGGGCTTTCCCATGCGTCCCCCGATCTCTCCGAAGCGGTCATCGTTTTTGTCGGATAAAAGACGCCCCAATAACCCTTGTGATTCCCAAAATGCGGATAGACCTGTTCATCCTGAACATTGTCCATGTTCCCGCCTTTCAACGTTAAGACGTCAAGCGATGATTGGCGCGAGGGTGGGTTGAAATCGCCAAAGTACGGGTAATCAATCGTTTCGACTGTCAGGTCAGAATCATTTTGCAGCGTGGATTTAAAGGTCAGCGCGCCGTTGTTCAAGGTCACGTCAGCCGAAAAAGTCATCGGCAAAACCCCTCCGTTTTCGCTCACTAAATTGCTCCATTTCAATTGAACTTCATTGTCGGAAACTTTGGTCACCTGGGCGTGTTGTTTTTGGCCGTAAACCGGATTCCATCGGCGGTCCGGCAAAGGAGCGAATAGACGGAACGAGACGCCCAATTCCGGCCGCCGTTCCATGACCCAATGCGTCGATTTGTCCACCATTCGGGTCACCGCGCCGGAATCCGAATCAAAGGTCACCAGCATGGTTTTATCTTCCAAAGTCACATCATCGCCGAAGGCATCGCGTGTCGCAAAAGTACAAGCAAGAAGAGTCAATGAAAGAAAACGCGGCGAAAACAAGAGCTTTTTTATCATAGAATGAAAGAATAAAACTGCAATCCGCATAAAATGTAAATTGGAAAATGATATGATAACGTTTGGTGTACACGCTTTAGCGTGCTCCGGAACAGCCTAAAGGCTGGACACCATACCCCTACCGTTTCCCCAGGCGGTCCAGCAGCTTCCCGTGGATGCCGCCGAAGCCGCCGTTGCTGAACACAATCACGACGTCGCCGCCGAGCGCGTGTTTTGAAACATGCGCCACAATGGCGTCGGCATCCGGCAAATAGGCGGCCTCTTTGCCCGAAGCCCTTAAATCCTGCATCAATTTTTCCGGGTCCAGCCGTTCTTCCGGCGCCAACTGTTCGAGGCGCGCCACTTGAGAGATGACGATGTTGTTGGCCAGCGCGAACGCGTTTACGAGGTCGTTTTGAAAAACCTTCCGGCGCGTCGTGTTGGTGCGGGGCTCAAAAACGGCCCAAATTTTTTCGCGCGGGAACTTGAGCCGCAACGCTTCCATGGTCACGCGGATGGCCGTGGGATGATGGCCAAAGTCGTCAATGACAGTCACGCCGCCGGCAATGCCCCGGACGTCCATGCGCCGCTTCACGCCGCGGAAGGTCTCGAATGCGGATTGTATCTGTTTGTTCGACAGGCCGAAATGTTTCGCGCACCCGGCAACCGCCAGCGCGTTGCGAACGTTAAATTCACCAACGAGATTCACGCGGAACTTGAAGCTGGGAATCTCAAATTCGCTGGCCGTGGGCGCGAGGTTCAGGTTAAACGCCTGCACGGCATTATGTTCGCCAAGGCCAAAACGTTTGACCGGACAAAAGTTGACATTCAACAACGGGGCCAAATTCGGGTCGTCGCCGTTGGCCAGCAACAAGCCGTTGTGCGGAATGATGCGGATAAAGTGCGAAAACGTTTTTTGAATCGCCGCAAGGTTTTCGAAAATATCGGCGTGATCATATTCGAGATTATTGATGATCCCCGCTTCGGGCTGGTAATGGATGAATTTGCTGCGTTTATCGAAAAACGCGGTGTCGTATTCATCTCCCTCGATGATGATCCATTCGCTGTCGGTAAAGCGCGCGCCCTGGGAAAAATTTCCGGGAATGCCGCCGATGAAGAAACTCGGGTTGAGACCGTTGTGCTCAAAGACCCATGCCAGGAGCGAAGTGGTCGTGGTCTTGCCGTGGGTGCCAGTGACGACGATGGACCGTTTGCCGCGAATGAAAAATTCGCTCAACAGGGCCGGCAGCGAGCCATATCTCAATTTATGGTCGAGAACGAACTCGGCTTCCGGATTGCCGCGTACAATGGCGTTGCCAACGACGACCAGGTCGGGCTTGTGGTTTAGATTCGCCGCCGCGTAGCCGTTCATCACGGCAATTTTCTTTTGGGCCAGAAACGACGCCATCGGCTCGTACACATTTTGGTCCGAGCCGGAAACGATATAGCCTTTCTCCTGCATGGCCGCGGCCGCAGCGGCCATCCCGGTGCCGCCAATCCCGATAAAGTGAACAGATTTGATTTCAGTGAACATAGAATAGATTCAAGCACGAGTGAGCGCATTTTCGCTCACGAATAAATTACGGGAACGGAATGGCGCCGGACTTTCAATCAGCAGGACGGCGCGCAATGCCGACAGCGGCGAAGCAAACCACGGCCGGCGCAATGCCCGGGTCGGATCGAAAATCCACCCCGGCGGCGTCAAATCATATTTCCACGCAAGCCATTCGGCCGTGGCCGCGAGGTATGCGTCTTCGATTTCTCCAAAACGGGGAATTTTATCAATGAGCCGCGGCGGTTCCGGTTGCAGCGCCTCAACGGATGGCCTGAAGTAAAAGCCATCCAGAAAGTTTTTCAGGCACAGATCGAACGGCTCGCCATTCGCGGCCATTTCCGAGACCTGGGCAAGCGTTTTGGGAATCATATCTTGCCCTCCGAAAATAAACCTTCCACCAAATACTGCGACTTAATTGGAATCCGGTTGGGCGGATAGTATGCCGCGACCAATTCCATTACATCGTCCGCGCTTTTCAATTTCAGATGCCGAATAAGGAAAATAATGTCTTTAACGTCGTCCGGGTCGGTGTCAACGGCGCCGATGCGCGAGGCCATGCATTTCATCGCCAGAAGGTATTCAGGCGTCGGCATGGTGAGACGCAGATTTGGGAATTGCGGCAGGTTCCCCGCAATCGTTTCGTGGCGCGCGGAAACAAAACCCTTTGCAGCATCGTTCAGCCAGGTTTCCGAGAGACCCTTTTGTTCGCCCACGACTTTGGCAACCTGCCGTATAGTTTGGACCGGCTGAAAAATGGCATCAACGTCCTTAGTGGACGGGCGCGCCGAAAATGCCAATACCATCACCGTGCCGCCAAAAAGGCAAATTTCGCCAGTCGTGCCCTGACGGGCCAATTCCTCTGACATTTTCTGAAAAGCGTCCAGAATAGTTTCGCGGCCTAAATTGGATTGCTGTGACACGGACAAAAATGATCTGTTTTTATCGACGGTTTAGTAAATTCAACTTTTCAACTTACGTTCCAGAATCTCACCCACGAGATTCGGATTCGCCTTTCCCTTGCTCAATTTCATCACCTGCCCCTTGAGAAAATTCAGGGCTGCTGACTTGCCGCTTTTGTAATCGGCCACGGAATTGGGATTGGCGGCGATGGCTTCGTCGCAGAACTTTTCGATTGCGCCGGTGTCGCTGACCTGGGCCATACCTTTTTCCTGGACGATAACGCCGGGCGATTTCCCCGTGATGAACATGTCTGTGAATACGCTCTGCGCGATTTTGTGGCTAATTTTTCCATCTGCCACAAGTTCAACCAATTCGCTTATGAATTCAGGTTTGAAACGAAGCTTGCCAAAGTCCCTTGTTATTTGAACAGTTTCCCCTTCAACCCATGGCTCATTGAGTCGCGCCTCTTCGACGGAAACAACGGTCATCATTGCTTGCAAATTATTGATGACCCAATTGGCCACAGCCTTTGGGTTCTTCGATTGCTTCGCGATTGGCTCGAAATAATTTCCCAGCGGCACGTCGTTCTTGAAAACTTCGGCGTCGCCGGCGGGCAATTGATAATCCCGCATAAACCGGCGTTTGCGTGCCAGCGGCAGTTCGACCACGCGCGATGAAACGTGTTCCAGCCATTTCGCCGTCGGTTCAAACGGCATCAAATCCGGCTCGGGAAAGTAGCGATAATCATGCGCATGTTCCTTGGTCCGCATCTCGTCCGTCACGCCCGCGGCGTCGTCCCAACGGCGTGTGGATTGAATCAGCCTGCCGCCGCTCTTGACGACATCCATTTGCCGGGGAATTTCGTACTCGAGCGCGCGGCGCACACCCGAAAAGCTGTTCATGTTCTTGATCTCGATCTTAGCCCCGAGTTCCTTCGCGCCTTTGGGCCGGACCGACACGTTTACGTCGCATCGCACCATGCCTTTTTCCATGTCGCAATCGCTGATGCCGCCGTACATCAAAACATCCTTGAGCGCGTTGAGATATTCATACGCCTGGTCCGCGCTGGTCAGGTCCGGTTCCGAAACGATTTCCAGCAGGGGCACACCCGCGCGATTAAAATCCACGCCGCTGTTCCGCTCGAAATGGAAATTCTTTCCGACGTCTTCCTCCAAATGGGCCCGGGTAATGTTCACGCGCGAGAGTTCTCCGTTAAACTCGAATTCCAGATATCCCTTTCCCGTGCTCGGACGGTCATACTGCGTGATTTGGTAGTTCTTGGGCATGTCCGGATAAAAGTAGTTCTTGCGATCGAACTTCGCGCGCGGCGGGATCTCGCAGTTCAGGAGCAACCCGGTCAAAACCGTCAACCGCAATGCCTCCTCATTGGCCACCGGCAGCACGCCGGGCATTCCCAGGCAAATCGGGCAGACATGCGTGTTGGGTTCCGCGCCAAATGCATTGGCGCAGGTACACCACATTTTTGACCTGGTCTTAAGCTGGACATGCACCTCCAGCCCGATGACGGCTTCGTATTCCATTGCGGAAAAAGTTTAGCCACAGATGGACACAGATGAAACACAGATTTTTATCCGCAGATTTCGCAGATGGACGCAGATTAAAACAATGAGGAACGCAGGAACCAAGGAAAGGGCAAAAAAGGCGCATTCCTCTTTTCCTGTTTTCCTCATTCGACAATCTGCGTACATCTGCGAAATCTGCGGACGCCTTTACGTGTGTTGAAACGGTCGGCAAGGAGCGCGCTACACATTTTGTGCCTATAGGTGAGTAAACGTGTAAACGAGCGAAAAAATGGGCGATTGCCAGGGCAAATGGTGCAGTTTTGTTGGGGTATTTCGGGATTTCTCAAGCTTCCTTCGGAAGGGCCTTACGTAAACCGGATGGCGTAGCGCAGGTTTCCAAACCTGCTGACTTGAGCGGTTGGGGAAACCGCGAAAGGGATTGCCAGAGCGAAGCGGAGGCAAGGCCCGAAGGGCCGAACGAGCGGGAGCGAGCGAGCCAATCGCGGGTTTCTAAACCTGCTGGCCGTCCGACCGCCAACGATCGCGAGATTTCGAGGTTCACGCTCCCAGTGTATACGAAAGAAGGACCTGAAACGCAGTAGCACACATGTGCCAATTCGGCACTCGCCGACCACGAACGGTCAGCAGGTTTAGAAACCTGCGATACAGCAGACTTGGAAGTCTGCGCTACGACCAATTCGGGGAAAAAAATAAGGGAGCCGAACACTACCTCGGCTCCCCAATGAGAACTAAGCGCTCACCTGCGCCCTGCAAACCGTTAGCGGCGTAACACACAAACACCGACAACCGTCGCATCAACAATGGCATTAATGTACCAGAACCCCTGTCCCCTGCGAGTCACCAATACTGGTTACAAGTGGGGACGGGACTATATACTTCGCAAACCCACAACAAAACCCACATAAACATTGGCGGTTTCCGAATTGGAAAGTCAAAAACGTGCTACAAAATTGCGCTGGACGCTGTTTTCGCGTTGGTCAATGATTGCCTGCCATGCCTAATTTCAATCTTATTTCTCGGGTTCGAACCAAGCTCCTGGCAGCAGCACGCCGCGTTTAAATGAAATACCAATTCAATATGAGTCTTGCCGCCTTTAGCGGATTGAACGTATCCGTGTTACTAACCCCGTATGGCAATGGTTGAAGGGGCGGTTAAACTGCGGGAATGTCAGGATGTTTTTTGGCGGGCCGCTTTCCAGGCTGTGGGCGTCAATTCGGCGACGCGGTTGATGGGCCAATCGCCCAGT
>DATJTK010000003.1:0-34902 GCA_035503455.1 Candidatus Sulfotelmatobacter sp.
GCAAAATCGCTCATTTGCGTCGGTGTCAATAAGTTCACATTTAGTGAGGTTATTGACACCAAGCCAAAAATCGCTTTTAAGCCGATAAAATCAACGAATTTATTCCTTTTCCATTCTGGAAGGCGCATTTTTGAGGTTAAAAGGTTAAAACGTTGAATCGTTAAAGCGGTGGCTCGTTGGTCGCGCGAAGGCCGCGAATCTGGCAAGGCAAAAGATGGAACATGACCTTCGCGATCCCTTGCGCGACCTATCGCACACATTTTTTGAGCATAGGAAATTCAATTGGGAAACGAACGGGGATTGAGCGGAAAAACGCATTTTTATTGGGGAAGGGCATGCGACTTCGAACGGTCAGCGGGTTTAGAAACCCGCGATACGGCAGGTTTGGAAACCTGCGCTACGGGGCTTTGTTTAGTAAAAAAGGGTGTGCGTGGAAAATGAAAATAAACGGTATAAATGAAATGCTAAACGAACCTGCTCGCGCGCTAAACCAACGCCGTTCTGTTAGCAAATTTGAAACTCTTTTTCTAAACGAACGGTTCCGGTTTTTTTCGGCGAAAAAGCGATTTCGATTACTGATTGTTTAGAGTTTTTTAAACGAAATTGGGCTTGCGGGAATCATCGTGATTCTCAAACTGATCTTCCGATGGCGCTTCCACCCGAGTCGATTTCAAATAAGCGACCAAAGTGACCATGAATACTGTCCCAGTGAAAAAAATAGTTGGCAACGAGGCGAGGAAATAAAAGTAACCGTTGAAAAGTGTGATTTGATGATTGGTAAACTGGATCATCAGGCTCGTGAACACGGTCATGACCACGTGAATCATCAACAGTACCATGAGCGTCGGCAACCCGGTAGCCAGGGCCGCAAACACCGGCAGGATGAAAACTGCAGGGTGCAATCGTTCCTGGACCAATATTGTTTCATTTCTTGTTGCACTCATAATCCGATTCAAAGGGGCGTTAGCAATCCGCATGGCTAAAAGCATTCTTTGTGCCCTCCCGGCTCAATCCGCAACCATGCAACTGGCTCGGTCAGTTTGCTCGACCTTTTCACGCAAGGCCCTGGTCGTTAGGCGCTTACATATCTATGAAAGATTCGAACCGTCAACGGCTTCATTAGCCGATACAGATGCAGTCCGGCAGACGTTGCATTTGTCACGGTGACGGTGTATTGGCCGTCGACAATCACGGGCTGAGAATCATTTGTGAACCATGTGCCCGGCGGCGCGTTGGTGGCGTATTCCAATTGAAAACCCACGAGATTCGTTGACCAAGCTAAAACCGTATTTTTATTTTGGAATGCGATGGCAAGCGGAGCCATCAACATGTTTACGGTGTCGGGAACCGCTGAGTTGTATCGGATGCTTCCTTCGTTCCATGCGTTGGTATCATCATTGTCGTATTGAACGAAGTCAGCGGCGAAGGAGACGATCTGATTGCTAGAATAGGTGACTTCAAGGACCTTGAACGCGCCGTCGGAGGTGTTGTCTCCCCTGCCCATTCCGCCAAACACAAATCTAGCCGGGCTTCCGCCCGCGTTCACGGCGTTTGAATAAGTGCCAACGGTGAACATGTCGTTTGTGCAACTAAATTCCAGGAACCAATTCGTGGCAACGGAGTCGGTCGGTGAAACATTAAATTGAAGAATATTCGGGGAGATTTGGAACAGGGTGACGTTGTAGCCATTCGTTGTGGCGGCGAAGAGGCTTTGTCCCTGGCCGACCCAACTCTGGGCTGAGCTTACGAAAAGAAAGCGGGCGTTCGTTGTTGTAGATGGCACGCCGGATACGTCGGATATTGGATTGTTGGATTGCTGGATTGTTGGATTAATGGGGTTTCCGTTTGTCGTCGTTGGGATTTGCAAGCCAACCCCGCCCTGGACCGGATTTGTTGCCGGTGTTGGCATTGATGGCGCGCCCATCGCATTCTGAGGGACGTTTGCGAAGGAAGAGTTTGTCGTCGGTATTGGCATCGATGGGGCACCCGTCACCCCCTGGGCAGGGCTTGTGAAATTCGAGTTTGTGCCTGGTGTTGATGTTGTTGTTTGCGCGGAACCTGACGTTGCCAAAGTGCCCAGGACCAAAATTAAAACCAACACCCATGATGTCTTCATTTCCCTTTGTCTCCTTTCCCACGACGAACGTAACCTATTCGATGTCAGGATTCAACGGCGGCAATGTTAGTGCGGAATGCGGATTCATTCTTCCAGCCTGTCACGAAGGCGGCCCATTAAGTCCATGCTTTCGTGGAACACGGCAAGAATGAGGGGGCACTGGCTCTCTCGCTCCAAATGAAATACGTAATGGTGCTGGATGCGTGATACACGCAACTCGGGCCGACCCGGCAGAAAATTTCGCATCTTCGCTTTTCCATTTCCGATCGCCTCGAAATGCGCATCTAACAAGGCACCGTACCGCAACGCCTGCTTGGGTCCCCACTTGGAGATAGTGTAAAAAGCAACATTCCTCAGGTCCTCCTCAGCAGCCTCGGCCAATTCGTAATTAGGCATGTCATTTCGCTTTTTTGCGGGTGACGTCGGCAAACACCTCGGAAGGAGTTTTGCGGCTGACGGCTCCTGCCTGTGCAGCCCGGATGCGACTATCAAGGAGTTTTTCCAGTTCCAGCACGGCGTTGTCGTCCGCCTCATCTCCACCCAACGTCCGTTCGAGAACGAAATCTTTGATCGACTGCCCGCGAAGCGCAGCCATGGCCTTAAGCTTCTTATGTTCGTTGTCCGTTACGTCAATCGAGATTCTGCTCATACAATCTTCAGTTGAAGCAATTATAGCGCCATACCCACATTTGTGCAATATGAACAAATGTGGTTAAGATGTCATGCTACGGTTCGCGCCACACTCGCAAGTGGTCTCCCGGAATTCGTGCGGTCTACCAAGAAAGTTCCGCCCGGTATACGGGCGGTGACGGCGCAGCGCACCGTCCCTACCATTCCACTCGCTTTTCATGGCACCAATCTTTATTCTCTTCAGATGGACGTTACTGATGGTTCATTAAAACACCCTGACTCTTTTGTTCGCCGCCACATCGGTCCAAACGAGGCCGAAGCCAAGGAAATGCTGGGCTTGTTTGGCTTTAAGAATTTGGATGAATTGGCCAATGCCGCTGTGCCGACGGCGATTCGGCTTGATACACAACTCAACCTGCCTGCCGCAAAAACTGAGTTTGAAGCGCTTGCCGAACTGAAAAAGGTCGCTTCGGAAAACAAGGTTTTCCGGTCGTTTATCGGCATGGGCTATTACGATTGCATCACGCCGCCGGTCATTCAGCGCAACGTGCTCGAAAATCCGGGATGGTACACGCAATACACGCCCTACCAGGCTGAAATCTCCCAGGGCCGTTTGGAGTGTCTGCTCAATTTCCAGACGATGGTCGCGGATTTGACGGCGTTGCCCATCGCAAACGCGTCGCTTCTGGACGAAGCGACCGCCTGTGCCGAGGCCATGACGATGAGCCATGCGCTCGCAGACGGGCGCAACATTTTTTTTATCTCGGAACATTGTCATCCGCAAAATATTGAAGTCGTCCGTACGCGGGCGAAGGCGCTGGGAATTGAGTTGGTCGTCGGCAATCACGAAAAATTTCAGTTCAACGACAAGGTTTTCGGCGCGCTCGTGCAATATCCCGATTCGTATGGCGCAATTCACGATTTCGGGCCGTTCATAGACGAAGCGCACAAGGCCGGCGCGCTGGTGAGCGTCGCAACGGATTTGCTGGCGCTCACCCTCATCAAACCGCCCGGAGAATTCGGAGCGGACATTGCCGTGGGCAGCGCGCAACGGTTCGGCGTGCCGCTGGGTTACGGCGGCCCGCATGCCGCTTTCTTCGCCACGCGCGACGAATTCAAGCGGCACATACCCGGACGCATCGTGGGAGTTTCCAAAGATTCACGCGGCAAACCGGCTTTGCGCCTGGCGCTGCAAACGCGGGAGCAACATATCCGCCGTGAAAAGGCCACGAGCAACATCTGCACGGCGCAGGCACTGCTTGCGAATATGGCAGCGCTTTATGCGGTTTATCACGGGCCGGAGGGGTTGAAGAAGATTGCGAAGCGGATTTCCGCGCTGACTGATGCACTGGCATTGGGTTTGGAAGAAATTGGCTGCAGCTTTCGTTTCGAGTACTTTTTCGATACCTTGGCCGTTAAGGCACAGCGAGAAGAGATATTAAAGATCGCCGGTTCTCATCGTTTTAATTTTCGGGCAATAGACAAAGATACCATTGGCGTTTCTTTGGACGAAACGACGAGCTTAAAAGACATTATTGAAATTTGGGAGATTTTCAATGGCGGGAAACCGGTTGCGTTTTCTGTTTCCGATGTAGCCGACGTATCTGACGGAGCAGTCAGGAATCTGCAAAACCCGCCATGGTTCCACCGCACCTCGCCTTTTTTGACTCACAAAGTTTTCAACTCCTACCACAGCGAAACCGAGATGCTTCGCTACATCAAGCGGCTGGAATCTCGCGACCTTTCGCTCACGGCATCCATGATTCCGCTGGGCTCGTGTACGATGAAATTGAATGCGGCGGCGGAAATGTATCCGGTTTCATGGCCCGAGTTTGGGAAGATTCATCCGTTCGCGCCGCTGGAGCAGACGCGCGGCTATCAAAAGCTTTTTGAACAACTCGAATCCTGGCTGAAGGAAATCACAGGGTTCACGGGCATTTCTTTGCAGCCCAATGCCGGTTCCCAGGGCGAATACGCCGGATTGCTCGCCATTCGCGCCTGGCACAAATCGCGTGGTGAAAGCCACCGCAACGTGTGCCTGATTCCCACCTCGGCCCACGGCACGAACCCGGCCAGTGCGGTCATGGCCGGCATGAAAGTCGTCGCTGTGGCCTGCGACACCAACGGCAACATTGACGTGCCTGATTTGCGCGCCAAGGCTGAGGCCCATAAAAAGGATCTCTCGGCGTTGATGGTGACTTATCCTTCTACACACGGCGTGTTTGAAGAACCGATTCGCGAGATTTGCGAAATCATCCACTCACAAGGTGGTCAGGTCTATATGGACGGCGCGAACTTGAACGCGCAGGTCGGACTCTGCCGTCCGGCGGATATCGGGGCGGACGTTTGCCATTTGAATTTGCACAAGACCTTCTGCATTCCCCATGGCGGCGGCGGCCCGGGCGTCGGGCCGATTGGGGTTGCGAAACATCTGGTTCCATTTTTGCCTGACAATCCCATTAGTCAGAGCGGACGGACGTCCGCTGCTACGGAAAGAGGGGCGGTGGGACCGGTCGCTGGCGCGCCGTGGGGCAGCGCCGGCATTTTGCCGATCTCCTGGATGTATATCGCCATGATGGGCGCGGACGGACTTACGGAAGCCACGAAGTCCGCCATTCTGAACGCCAACTATATCGCCAAACGGCTCGAAAAGTACTTTCCGACACTTTACCGTCGCAACGGCCTGGTGGCGCACGAATGCATTCTGGATCTGCGCAACTTCAAGAGTGTAACTGCTGAAGACGTGGCAAAACGCCTCATGGACTACGGCTTTCACGCGCCTACGCTAAGCTGGCCGGTCGCCGGGACGTTGATGGTCGAGCCCACCGAAAGCGAATCTAAATACGAACTGGACCGTTTCTGTGACGCCATGATCTCGATTCATGCCGAAATGACGGCCGTCGAATGTGGAACTGCGGACGCCAAGAATAACCCGCTCAAAAACGCACCGCATACGGCGGATCAAATCGCCAGTGACAACTGGAACCGTCCCTATTCACGCCAACAAGCGGCATTTCCGGTCAAAAGCCTGCTCGAATACAAATTCTGGCCGCATGTCAGCCGCGTGGACAACGTGTTTGGGGATCGAAACCCGATTTGTTCGTGCGCGGGGATGGAAGAATACCGGGATTAAGTCGAATGCGGAATGCGGAATGGCCGAACGGCAGGGATTAATGGATTAATGGATTAATGGATTGGTGGATTGATGGATTAGTGGAATAATGCGCTTGTGAATTCAATGAGGAGTTGAGGAAGCAATGCTTGCCGCTAATGCAACTGCCTACGTAATCCAAACCAGGCCGGGGTGGATAATTCAAGACCTTTCGAACATCGAACGCCGAACGTCGAATGCTTGAAACGCGAGCGCTGTAGCGCTCGCCTGGCGGACGGGAACGTCCGCCCTACCGGGCGCACCGCACACCGGGTGGTCATTTATCTGTAACTTGACAACACCTGTTTCCGTCATAACATTTGCTCAGTACACTATATGAAAATTAACATTCTATCTCTATCGGCAATCGTAACCGTTTTAGGCAGCACAAGTTTGCTGGCGGCTACCCCCTCACAAACCGCCAATGTGCAGGCTCCGGCCTCTACATTCGCCCAAATTCAAACAATTGAATTCCGCAATTCCCCGGAAGAAGGCATGATGCACAAGGCCTATCGCATTCTCGCCTCCGGCGACCATGACTATCACGGCCACCGCATCGCGGCCATGCACGAAATCCACAAGGCAGCCGACCTGCTCGGCGTGGATTTGACCGGCGACGACAAAGACCGCGAAAAGCAATTCCTGTCCGACGACCGGCTGCGCGAGGCGCGCGGACTGTTGAAAAACGTCCTGGGCAACTCCGAAGTCAAAGGCCAGGACCGCATTTCCCATCATATCGAGCTTGCGATCCGGGAAATAGATTTGGCCCTTCGCAATCATTAAGATTTTAGGAATTAAACAGAGCCGCGCCCGGTAATGGGCGCGGCTCTTTTCGTTTTCGGGATTCGATGAATGAATCCAAAACATCGAACATCCAACATCGAACACTGAACATCGAATGCCAGACGTCAAGTGCCGGAAATAGCCGGTTCAGACAGGCAGGCGAACCGTAAAGACCGCGCCGGCGTGCTCTTCGCTGGCCACCTCGATTGTTCCGCCGTGCGCGGAAACGATGGCTTTGGAAATTGCGAGTCCGAGCCCGGCGTTGCCGGACGAACGCGACCTGTCAGCCCGATAAAATCGTTCAAACACCCGTGGCAGATCCTCAGGGGGTATACCGCGACCCGTATCGCTCACTGTCAAAACGGCCATGTTGTCCTCCCGATGCGTGGCGACTTTTACCTCACCACCATCGTGATTGTATTCGATGGCGTTTGTCAAAAGATTCGTGACCACCAGGCTGAGCTTTTCGGCATCGCCGGTAATCTCAAGCGGCGCGGCATCCGCGCTCATCCTGATGCCACGTTCGTCCGCGAGCGGGCGCACCAACTCGACACATTCCGTGATTGTTTTGCCAAGGTCAAAAGAGAGACGTTTCAGGGGCTCCTGACCGGCATCGAGCCTCGCCAATTCCAGCAATGCGCTGATTAACTTTCGCATCCGTTGCGCAGCCCGCTGACATGCTTCAACCGTTTGCCTGTAGTCCTTCGCATCGCGTTCGCGCGCCAAGGCGGTTTGGGCCTGTGTCAGAATCACCGAAACCGGCGTGCGCAGCTCATGGGCCGCGTCGGATGCGAACTGCTTTTGCTGAGCAAACGCCGATTCCAGGCGGGCGAATGTGGAATTGAGGACCGCGGCCAGCCTGCCCAACTCGCTTTCCGTTTCGGCGACGTTGATGCGCTGGGACAAATCGCCCGCCGAAATTCTCACGGCGGTTGCGCTGATGTTTTCCACCGGCCGAATCGCGCGCGAAGAGATCCACCACCCTCCAGCAAGTCCAAACAGTAAAATGATCATCCCGGCCCCGACCAGCCAAAACATGGTATTTTGTAATGCATTGAGTTCCGGAACAATCGAGCAACCCACCCAAACGGTTTCACCCGAGGGCAGGACACGCGCGAGGACCCGTCCTTGATTCGAATAAAACGAGGGAGGCATTGAGCGTCTATCCGGAATAATTCTGGGAGGCGCATTCTCCTGTTCAAGAACCTCTGTGCTGACTTTGCTGTTAAGTGCCGCGTCCGCATTGGTCGAACTTCCGATCTCTTTGCCGTCGCGGCCTAAAATCACAAAATAGAAGTGGTGCGGCTCATTGGGATCAAATAGTGCCTCATCCTGAGGCGGCAATTCAAAGCCGCCGGGTTCATGATCCGGCGGCGGAAAATCATCCGGCATCCCATCCGGCGGAGGTCCGTCAAACGGCCGCCGACCGCCTCCCGGCGGATGGGGATGAAGCGCGTCGGCCAAAACGCTAAAACGCCGCTGCAATTCTCCGTCAACCCGGTTGAAGAGCAAATTGCGCTGCAAAGCGCAGGCCGTATAGCCAAGCGCCACCAGCACGACCATAAGAATCAAACCGTACCAGATCTGCAGCCGCCATTTGATGGATTTGAAGAGATTCATTTGGCGCCTAATTTGGGCGGCGCAGCAGCGCCGCCCTACCAATGAGGAATGTTTTCATTCGATGCTGTACCCGTGTCCGCGGCGCGTCACAATGAAATCGGCGCCCAGCTTTTTGCGGACGTTCGAAACATGAACGTCCAGCAGATTCGAGAATGTATCGTCATTTTCGTCAAACAAATGCTCGTAGAGTTGGGTGCGGGTGACGACTTCGCCGCAATGCAGCGCCAGAAACTCCACCAATGAATACTCGCGCGCGGTCAACTCGATCGGGGCGCCTTTCAAAAAGACATTTCGCGCGGCCATATCAATTTTTACTTCGCCAATTTGAAAAACATTTGTGCCCTTGTTTTTGCTTCGGCGAATCAGAGCCCGAAGCCGCGCAAACAATTCCGGCAAATCAAACGGTTTGACCACGTAATCGTCCGCGCCGGTATCTAGACCGCGAACGCGATCACGCGATTGGTCCCGCGCTGTGAGCATCAGCACGGGAGTCTTTTTTATTTTGCGAAGGCGGCCGAGAATCTGCCAGCCGTCCAATTTCGGCAGCATGACGTCCAGGACGATGGCATCATATTCATAATTCTCGGCTTTATAAAAACCGTCTTCACCGTCATTGGCCGTGTCCACGGCATAGCCCTCCTCGCGCAGCGCCTGCGCCAGGCCCGAGAGCAAGTCCGGCTCGTCTTCAACAATTAGTATTCTCATTTCGGTTTGCGATGTTTTTAACATGTGAAGTGTCGCACGAGCAACCTTAAGCGGACGTGAAGGAGACTTTTGAACTTATCTGGATCGGACGAATTGGACGAATCGGACTGATCTTTCGCGCTTCACATTCTCTTAAGGTTCACTCAGGTAAATTCGCGCCATGAAAATTCAACCCGCATTGACACACACTCTCACACTTGCACTGGTCATGAGCGTTTTACTGTCGCTCGAGACTCGGGCCCAGGCTTCCGATGCCCGCACGAATTGCTGGCTCACGACCTACGCCGGCCAATACGCCCGCGTTTACACCAACAGCTCGATGCAACAGGACGGCATGACGCTAACGACCTGGGCGAATAGCTCGATGGCACAATCGCTCCCTGCATATTGCGGCGTTCAGGAAGTCTATTCGTCAAGCAACTGGGTTTATGTCCGCAGCACCGGTTTAGCCAGCTATACGATGGGGCCCTGGTTCCTGAATTCGGCTCACACGCAATTGTTTCCCAATTTGCCGACGAACCAGCAGGTGCTCTATCGCTTTCCGGTTACAAACGCCGTGCCCACGACCAAGACTGAAAACGGCGGCGGCCAGATCGGTGTATTCGTGGACGGCGTGGCCATGTTCAACAGTTGGGACGCCTATACCTGGGACCCGACCAACCAAATGAACGAGCAAAACATAACCGGTTACTGGAATCGCGACGCCTACATTAACGAAGGCGTCACCTTTGATCCGGGCAATGCGCATCAGCAAAATAGCGGCGTTTATCATTATCACGCCGATCCGATCGGTCTGCGCTATTTGCTCGGCGATCACGTGGATTACAATGCGGCCACCAAAACCTATAGCGAAGACACGAATGCGCCCACAAAACATTCGCCAATTCTCGCCTGGACCGCGGATGGCTTTCCCCTGTACGGCCCCTATGGTTACTCGAATCCCACCAATGCCAACAGCGGTATTCGCCGGATGGTTTCCGGCTACGTGCTGCGTAACGGCCAGGATGGAACAAGCAATTTGACTCTCAATGGCCGGACAACCATTCCGCAATGGGCCGTGCGCCTTTACAATGTCGCGTCGAATCAACCGGGCCCCAATGTGAGCTCAACCTATCCGCTGGACGATTATATGGAAGACAACGATTATCTCGGCGACCTGATCAACACAAACACCGGGACAAATTTCCAGCAGGGCGTGGACTTTGATTTGGACCAATACAACGGACGCTATTGTGTCACCCCCGAATTTCCCAATGGCACATACGCCTACTTCGTAGCCATTAATTCCAACGGCACGCCGGCCTTTCCCTATGACATTGGCCGTGGTTTTTACGGCAGCCCGGTCGGCGGCGCGGTGTCCGTCATATCCGAGACCGTGGTGACGAATTTTCTTGGCTACACCAATCTCCCTTCAACATTGAACACTCCAGCGGTCAAGACCGGAAGCGTCACATTGACGTGGAGCGCACTGGAAGGAGGGAGCTACGAAGTCCAATCCACAACCAACGTTGCGGGTTCTTCCTGGACAACTCTCGCTTCCTCTGTTTCGCCCGATGAGATTAGCGGCGCGTACACGAATGACACAACTTTGTCCCGGAATTTTTATCGAGTCGGAAGAACAGGCGTCGCGGCGTACCAGGGCGCCGGCACCACCACATTTACCACTTCAAGTGTCGCCCCGGGCGGCAGCGCTAATCCCGGACAAACCGTTACCATAACCATTACCCTTCCGGACAACGGCCCACCCAGCCCTCCCGCCAATGCCCCGATTTCCAGCGTGACACTGACAAATACCGTTTTCGACGCGAGCATCGCCGGCGCCAGCATCACCGATTCGACCCAGGGTGCCGTTGTGGCAACGTTCACGATTCCATCTGGCGCAACCGCCGGATCGCAGAATGTCGTGGTCGTATTTCAATCGCCGGCCCCGACCTACACACTCGATAATGGATTTACGATTAATTGATGAGGGGACGCGTTGAGCACTTTCAATAATTCCGAATCTGGAGTGGTTATTATGAATATTAGTAACGCCGAGTGGACAAAGGTGGACACGATGCCGCAGATCAGATTCGCGCTATCGCGCGGCTTCGCAAATGGCGGCCGGATTTGGGTGGCGCATTACCCAGGGCGGCGCTCGCGGACTCGCTTGCCCTGGGCTACTATCTCTCGCCCTTCCAGGGCTGTCAGTTTGCTGCTTCGCAGACAGATGGAATCTCAGAATGCAGGCGCATCGTCGAGATTCTTTAGAATTTCTGGCTTCATCTTCACGCCATCTTAAGGTGTTTTCGTTTAGAGTAACGCCATGACAATTTCACACCCAATGAAAGGAAAAACATTATGAAACACATCATCAAAGCAACGCTTGCCCTCGTGTCGGTTGCCATCGGCGTATTGCCGGCATACGGGCAGGACTACGGCCCGCCCGATGGCGGCCCGAATGGCGGCGGCCCCGGCGGCGACGGTCCCCGCCATCATCATCGTCCGCCGCCGCTGCCATTGCTCCTGGCGCTGGACACCAACCACGACGGCATCATTGATTCAAATGAAATCGCAAACGCGAGCGCGGAATTGTTGAAGCTGGACAAAAACGGCGACGGCCAATTGACTCCAGACGAGTATCTACCGCCGCGCCCGCCAAATGCTGACAATTCAGGCCAGACCTTCCGTCCCCCACCCTCGCCGCTCATTGAGGCGCTGGACGTGAACCATGACGGCATTATCGACGCAAACGAAATTGCCAACGCGCCGGCGGAACTCAAGACATTGGATAAAAACGGCGATGGGAAATTGACACGCGATGAATACTGCCCGCCCCCACCCCAAGATTTCGGCAACGGCGGTCCCGACGACGGTCCTCCACAAGGTCCGCCCCCGGACGATGCGCCCAACGGTTCTTCTCCGCAAGGTTCTTCTCCGAACGATGCGCCCAACGGCGGTCCTCCCGGTCGACCGCCGAGCCAGTAAATTCCATTCGTGTGAATGGAAGCGGCGGATTGCTGCAAGTTCGGGTGTGAAGCAGCAGTCCGCCGCCGGATTTGAGAGTTGTGAGTTATGAGTGACAAGTGAATGCGCCTCGTCCGCGCTGCTTGTCACTCGCCACCTTTACGGCACGGCCAGGCGATAGAATGTCTGTTTGTTTGTCGGCACTATTGTGTAAGACGAGCCGGTGGAAATTGGGCTCCATGGGCCTGTTATATTTGTGGCCTGTAACAGCGTTCCGGCGGCCCAGCTTAATAACGGCTCTGTGGCGCCAGCCTGCATATATAGAAAATTGGTAAGCCCCCACACACCCAAATTACCTGCCGTCCCCACATATACCTTTCCATTTGCAATCGTGGGACAGGCCATTTTCACATAAGTCCCGACGCTTCCTTTCCAAAGCACATTTGAGATATTCATCGCATCATATGCGCGCAAATTGCTGTCACTTCCCATTTCCCACAATATCCCATTGGTGGTTCCATCGGCCGAAAGCGACAGTCCGCCGGAACGATCGTCCTCCGAAAAAGCGCCGGTTCCCAACGGCGTGGTGCTGATGCTGCCGTTTGTATATTGAAAGGACTCCGTGGGATCATTCGCGTGCATGAGGAAGATGTATTGCATCGCCGGCCCCTGCCAATACACGGGTGATTTGCCGACGACGTCCCCGGAGGAAGACTCGGCTGTGAATGCCTCCGCAAATCCACCGACATGACCCATATGAGTGATGTCGGCCAAGCAGAGGTTCGTATCCTTGCCGATGCCCACCGCGTAGTGCGGCGGCAATAAAACCACGCCACCGGAGCCGAAGTCCTGGTCACCCTCACTGAGCGACGCATAATTAGTAGGTGTGGCATAATCCTCCACGGCCAAGCTGCCGGACAATTTAACCATGGACATGCCAAAGTTTTCGGTGCCGTCAAATGTGCCGTTTCCGGTCATCACGTATATGTTTCCATTCGTATCGGCTGCGGGCGCCATCCCGCAGGACCAGATACCGCCCTCGGCCCCGCTGGGCGTTGTGTTAAACGTATACAACAGTGAAAGGTTGGTCGCATTGTAACCCAGCAAAAAACCATGATACGCTCCCTGGTCGCAATGCGACGCAAAACCAAGATAAACCACACCGTTCAACAACAGCAGGCCCGCTCGCTGGTGCTCGATGCTGCCGGTAAAATCCGCGGCGACCACCGTCACAGGCCCGCCGAGTTTCTCGCTGCCATTGGTGATGCTCAGAGCATGCAACTCGTGATTTCCCGATGCCAATTTTGTCTCCAAATAAATGATGCCCGCGTTCAAATCAATCACCGGAGTGCTGGTAATGCCGACAACCGGCGACAAATCAGTGCACGTTGCGGGCGAAAACGGTGTACCCAAATTGGTATGCCAATAAATTTCGCCTGGGATGTCCGCATCAAACGCGTACACGCTATTGCTCTCCGTGCAAACAAAAACCACGTTGTGGACCCCTCCGGAAATATTCAAATCCTGAACGTAAAGCGGTTGCGCATAAACCTGCGCGTCAACGTTATCAGTGAATAGTTTTCCGAAGGACGCAGCCACATTGTTCGTCGTCAAAATGGTTTCAGAGGTGTTGGCTCCGGTTCGCGAAAGGTCGTTGTGCTGGGTCAACACATTTACCGCCATGGCGCGAGAGAGAACCAACGCCATTGCAATAAGGACAAACCCGATAAACCCCCTTGGAATTCGATAAGCGATTACTCTCAATCAATGATTTTTATAGCACCGCCAATTGTACATGTCAAGGTATAAGTGAGCCGTCCGAATCGGAAACATCGAACCCTCCTTCGCCAGGGCTACGGAGGGCAGGCATCGAACATTGAACAATACCAAGATGGAACGAAAGCGTTCAGCTTTTGGCAGAGCGGCAGCTCTGCCCTGCCAGATTAGATGTACTTTCCCGGTTGAAGTAGCCCGGTTATGAGTTAGATTTCTTTTTGCCATGGAGAAATGCCTAAAAATCGCCCAGGTGGCGCCGCTTTACGAAAGCGTTCCACCAAAATATTACGGCGGAACGGAACGTGTCGTTTCTTATCTTACCGAGGCGCTTGTCAGCCTTGGCCATGACGTAACCCTTTATGCCAGCGGCGATTCCGTGACGTCGGCTAAATTGCGGCCCATTTGCCGCAACGCATTGCGGTTGGACGCATCCAGCATTGATCCTCACGCGGACCACGTTTTGCTCGCTGAAAAAGTCCTGCAGGAATCCGGCGAATTCGACATCGTCCATTCGCACATTGATTACGCGGCGTATCCCCTGCTGCGCCGGATGGAGACACCGCGCGTCACCACGCTCCATGGACGCCTGGACATTCCAAATCTCCAAAGCCTCTATCACGAGTTCGACGATGAACCGCTCATATCCGTTTCCAATCGCCAGCGCCTCCCTCTCTCCTGGGCCAACTGGCAGGCCACCGTGTATCACGGCGTGCCCGAAAAGCTTTACCGGCTGAATGAGACTCCAGGCAGATATCTCGCCTTCCTGGGCCGCATCAGTCCTGAGAAGCGCGTCGATGATGCCATCGAAATCGCTCGTCGCGCACGCATTCCGCTCAAAATCGCCGCCAAGGTGGACAAGACAGACCGCGAATATTTCGAAATGGTCATCAAGCCGTTGCTGCACGACGGTGTTGAATTCATTGGCGAAATTGGCGAACTCGAAAAGAACGAATTCCTCGGAAACGCGCTCGCGTTGCTGTTTATGATAGACTGGCCTGAACCATTCGGTTTGGCCATGATCGAATCCCTGGCCTGTGGCACGCCGGTCATCGCCCGTTCCCGCGGCTCGGTGCCGGAGATTCTCGAGCACGGCGCCACGGGATTTGTCATTGAAAGCCTCGACGAAGCCGAACGGGCCATTCGGCAATTGGGCCAATTGTCCCGCAAACACTGCCGCAAAATGTTCGAGGAGCGATTCTCCGCAATCCGGATGGCCTCAAATTACCTCACCGTCTACGAAAAAATCATCGCCGCCCGGGGACCGTCCAGTCCGGACGATATCGTGGCCGAGGCTGCCTGAGGTGACGCTATGAGTGACATCATCGAAGTCCAGGGTCACTACTATATCCGGGCCAATGCGTCGATTGCCGACACCGGCGCGCGCATCCTCAAGCATGGGGACACTTTCGCCGTTTTTGACCGCCACGGCGACATTCGCCCGCTCGGCTTTGAGAACCAGGGTATTTTTCACGAAGGCACGCGGTTTCTGTCCCGCTGGAAGCTTCTGGTCAATGGGGCCAGTCCATTGCTGTTAAGTTCGAACGTCCGCGAGGACAACGATTTTCTGATTGTTGACCTGACCAACCCGCCTCTTCCTTTTCCGGATGGAAGAACGGTGCAGCAAGGGACCATTCATTTCGTACGGACCATCTTTTTGGTCGTTAACAATTGCTTCGAACGGATTGAAATTTCCAATTTCGGATTGGATCCCGTATGGCTGATTGTGGGACTGGAATTCCGGGCGGACTATATGGACCTGTTTGAAATCCGGGGAAACACCAGGAAACAAAGCGGCACGCTCCACGAACCGGTCATTTCGGCTGATGAGGCCGTTTTGTCGTATGACGGCCTGGATTCCGTCCATCGCGAAACGCGGTTGAAATTCAATCTGACACCGGCAAAAATGACACGCGACCGCGCGGTTTTCGAATTGGAACTCAAGCCGCGGGAGAAAAAAACGCTCGATTGCCGAATCCTATATGTCGCGGGTGAACGAAAAATCGATGGACCCGCTTTCGACTCGGCGTTCGACATGGTTCATGTTGCCTATGAACATTACCGTAAAAACCTCGCCGAAATTGAAACGTCAAACCCGCAGTTTAATGAGTGGGTGGTCCGCTCGCGGGCGGACCTGCACCTGCTTTTGACCCAGACGCCGGCAGGTCCTTATCCGTATGCCGGCATCCCATGGTTTAGTTGCATTTTTGGCCGGGATGGAATTGTGACAGCCCTTGAGATGCTTTGGATTCATCCGGAAATCGCGCGAGGCGTCCTGGGCTATCTCGCGTCGCGTCAGGCCACGGACTTTGATCCTGCCAAAGATGCCGAGCCGGGGAAAATTCTACACGAAGAACGCAAAGGAGAAATGGTTTCGCGCGGCGAGGTGCCCTTTGGCAGCTACTATGGTTCGGTTGATTCTACGCCACTGTGGCTGATCCTGGCCGGTCATTATTTCGAACGCACCGCAGACAAGGACTTCATTGCGCAACTCTGGCCGAACATCGAACGGGCATTGGAATGGATCGAACGATACGGCGATCACGACGGCGACGGCTTTGTCGAATATAGCCGGCGCGCCACAGGCGGCCTGGGCAACCAGGGATGGAAGGACGCGGACGATTCCGTTTTCCACGCCGACGGCACGCTCGCGAAGGCTCCAATCGCCCTGTGCGAAGTGCAGGGGTACGTTTATGAAGCAAAATTGAAGGCCGCGCACATCGCTGAAGCATTGGGCCGCGGCGCCCTGGCGCGTGACCTCAGGAAAGCGGCGGAAGATCTCAAACGGCGGTTTCATGACGCATTTTGGTCCGAAGAAATTGGAAGTTATGCGATTGCCTTGGATGGGAATAAGAAACGTTGCTGCGTCCGCAGCTCAAACGCGGGCCAATGTCTTTTCACGGGAATTGCGCAACCCGGAGCGGCGGCCAAAATCAAAGACGAGTTGATGGACGACCGATTCTTTAGCGGTTGGGGTGTTCGCACCATCGCCGCTTCTGAAGCTCGCTACAATCCGATGTCCTATCACAACGGCTCGATCTGGCCGCACGACAATGCGCTCATTGCATCCGGACTGGCGCGTTATGGTTTCAAAGACGCCGCCACGCGCGTCCTGAGCGCCCTGTTCGACGCCAGTCAGTTCATGGAAATGGACCGTCTTCCTGAATTGTACTGCGGTTTCGAGCGGCGCGACGGCGAAGGTCCGACGCTTTACCCGGTGGCTTGCAATCCCCAGGCCTGGTCATCTGCCGCCGTTTTCTTTGTGCTCCAGGCGGCGCTGGGCGCGCGCATCGACGCGGCCGCGCACCGGCTTCACTTTGACAACCCCCATTTGCCGGACTGCATCCAGCGGCTCGAAATCAAGAACCTGAAAGTCAACTCCAGCGTTGTGGACATTTCGTTAATCCGGCATGACGGCAAAGTCGCCGTGAACGTGCCGAGGCGGGACGGGCGGATGGAGATTATAGTCACGCACTAACTCGTGGATAATCGGATTAATGGATTAATGGATTGTTGGATAATTGGATTGATGGGTTTCTTGATCCAAGGACCATCTCATGGTCCTTTTAAAAGGAAATTATTGCAAAAAGTATTATTGGTTAGCTTGCGAGCTAACTACTTCCCTGCCTGGTTTAAATTCAAGCACCATGCGCTCGGCGTTTGTAGTCTGTTCTGGTGTTAGCAGGCCCATGGCTTTGCGCAAATTCTCTTCAGCCTGTTTCGAACCGTTGATTGCGGCCAACTTAAACCATTTATATGCCTGGACATAATCCGTAGCAACACCCCTGCCTGCCGCAAAACAGGCGCCTAAATTGTTTTGGGCCTCGGCGAAGTTTTGTTCGGCAGCTTTATCAAGCCATTTCACCGCTTCCGCAGCATTCTCCGCAACCCCATCGCCAACAAGATAACCCACGGCGAGATTATATTGAGCCTGGGGATTTCCCTGTTCCGCAGCTTTGCGATACCATTGCGCCGCCAGGCTGTGGTCCTCCGGCACACCCTGTCCAGCCTCGTAACAGTTGCCCAATCCCAATTGCGCGTCGGCATTATTCTGTGAGACGGCCTTCTTGAACCACTCCAACCCCTCGGCATCATTTGTGGCCATGCCCTGACCATTAAGACAGCAAAGGCCAAGATTGAACTGTGCCTCAGCATAGTTCTGCTCCGCGGCAAGGCGATACCATTTCACCGCTGCCACTTCATCGATTCCCACACCGACACCGTTGGCATAACAATTACCCAACTCGTTTTCGGCATTGGGTTCATTTTGTCTGGCGGCCTTGAGATACCAGTTGATCGCCTCCAATGGGTCTGCCGTGACACCGTCGCCGTCTTCATAACGACGGCCGAGTATATACTGGGCCTGCGGAAGGCCCTCGTCCGCGGCTTTCTGATACAACGCCAATGCCTGTGTGTCATCCCGTGTCACGCCCTCGCCGGAATAATAGAGATTGGCGAGATTGAACTGGGCTATAGCGAGATTCCTTTCAGCGGCTTTGGCATACCATTGCGCCGCCACAGACTTATCACTCTTGACTCCCCATCCATGGTCATAGCATTCGGCAAGATTAAATTCGCCCAGTGAATTATCCTGTTCGGCAGCCTTGCGAAACCAGCCCACGGCTTTTGCAAAATCCCGGGTCACGCCCTGCCCATGTTCGTAATAGAGGCCTAAATTGTTCTCGGCATCGGCATTATTTTGCCGGGCTGCTTTGCGGATCCAACCCACCGCTTGTGCGTAATCCTGTGTGACCCCTGTTCCAGTGGCATAACAGACACCGAGAATATTTTCAGCGGGAGCATAATTCCGGTCCGCCGCCTTGCGAAGCCATTGAACTCCCTTGACTGGATTTTGTGCGAGGCAGCTTGTTCCCAACCGGAACTGCGTTACCGGTTCGCTGCTATTCGTGCCACCTGGTTGACCGGAAAATTTTATCCACACATGCGTGGCCACAACGATGATTGCGGCCACTATCACCACAAGCACAACAATGGGTCGCGCCTCCTTCACGTTTGACTCTCAAGAACAAATCAACCAGCGCCAAAACTTTCCAACTCCCTGCTACATTCAACGCAAGCGGCTGCCGCGTCAAGTCCGCCTTAATCCTTCTCCTCAACCGGTTTGAATTCACGGACCATGCGCTCTGCGTTGGTGATTTGGGGCGGAGTTAACATGCCAATGGTCTTTCGCGCGTTATCTTCAGCGTCCACCGACCCTTGCATGGAGGCCAGCTTAAACCATTTATATGCCTGTACGTAATCCGGCTTAACGCCCCGGCCGGCGCCAAAGCAAACGCCCAGATCGTTTTCGGCATCGGCGTATCCCTGTTCCGCGGATTTGGTAAGCCATTTCACAGCTTCCACTTCATTTTTCCCCACCCCTTCGCCATCGAGATAACTAACGCCGAGATTATATTGAGCTTCCGCGTTCCCGTGGTCCGCGGCTTTGCGATACCATTGCGCCGCCACGACGTGGTCTACCGGCACTCCGTGGCCATTGTCGTAGCAGACGGCCAGGCCCAATTCTCCGTCGGCGTTATCCTGTTCGGCCGCTTTCCGGTACCACTTTACCGCCTCGACATCATTGGTCACCACACCCTCGCCATGGCGATAGGAAACGCCCAGATTGTATTGGGCTTCGGCATAATTCTGCTCCGCGGCGCGGCGATACCACTTCGCCGCTTCCACTTGATTGGCTTCCACACCCACGCCGAGGGAATAACAATTACCAAGCATATTCTCGGCACTCGGGTTGTTCTGTTCGGCAGCCTTTCGGTACCATTTGGCGGCCTCCGCCGGGTCTGCGACAACCCCCTGGCCATTATCGTAGCAACTGCCCAGATCAAATTGAGCCGGCGCAAATCCCTGGTCCGCGGCCTTGCGAAACCACTCGACAGCCTGCTTGTAATCCTGCGCCACGCCCTGTCCGTTAAAATAGAAAGCAGCGAGGTTGTATTGGGCTAAAACGACATTCTGTTCAGCGGCCTTTCTGTACCACTGTGCCGCCAGCGCCTTGTCAGGCGTCACGCCCCAGCCTTTGTCGTAGCACTCACCGACATTGACTTCGCCCAAAGAGTTGCCCTGGTCGGCGGCTTTGCGATACCACTCCAGCGCCGTCGTCAAATTCTGCCTGACCCCTTCCCCATGTTCATAGAGGTCACCCAGATTGTTTTCAGCCTCGGTGTCATTCTGTTCCGCCGCTTTGCGAAGCCACACCTCCGCCTGAGCGTAATCCCGCGAGACACCTATCCCCTGGCCATAGCAGACGCCAAGATTGAATTGAGCGGGAACGTAATTCCGGTCGGCGGCCTCACGAATCAATTTGATTCCTTCGACGAAATTTTTGGCATCGAGACAGGCCATTCCCAATTGGAATTCGGCGGCTGCATCTTCGTTTGTCATACCGCCATTATTTTTCGCGCCCGCCTCTTTGTCATTTGGTTGAACGTTGACAGAAAAGTGCACGCTCACATGCGTAACTACCAAAACAACCGCCGCGACAATGGCCAACAGCACAATGATTAGCCGCGCATTTTTCATTTGTTATCCGGAGGATACTATTAGCCGGAGGCAACGCTTTCCAATTTTTCTCTAAATTTCCTGCACGCGCCCGCGACGTCAAGCGCGTTGAGAATCGCCGAAACCACGCAAATGCCTCCGGCGCCCGCCGCCAGGACGTCGTCCAGATTTTCCAGATTAATTCCTCCAATGGCAAACCACGGCGCCTTTACATTCTGCGCGGCCCATCGCACGTACTCGAGCGTCACTGGCTTTCTCCCGGGCTTTGTGCCTGTTGCATAGACCGGCCCAACCGCAATGTAGTCCGCGCCTGCCTCAATTGCCCGTTGCGCCTGTTCGGGCGCATGCGAGGACAGTCCGATTTGCAAGAAAGGCGTTGAAGCGTTGAAGGGTTGAAGCGTTGAAGCGGATGGCGTCTCGCTCGTAATCTTTAACTCGCGCACGTGCTTGTGACCCGCGTCGAAAAAATCTTCCTGCCCCAAATGGCAAAATTCCGCGCCGACTTCACAGGCAATGTCAGGATAATCGTTGACGACCAGGCGGACGCCGGCGCGTTTTGTGATTGGAACGATCGCCTCGGCCATACGGCAGATTTCATCCGGGGAAGATCGTTTCGCGCGCAACTGGATCAAATCGCTGCCGCCATCGCAGAGCTGTTGGGCAATCGTTTCAGGCGCCCGGCCATTCAAATAGGCCGTGTCCACAAACGTGTACAACTTACAATTTTCAAGCGGCTTCATGAAGAAACTCACTCGCGCGGCGGAAAATCAAACGTAATCTTTCCCTTCTCATCCATGACCAAATTCGCGGAAAACGGTTTGTCCGCTCTTGAAATGAATTTGTCCAGCAGATCGCTTTTGTGAGTTTCGAGAATTTTAGCAGCCTGTGCGGGTTCGATCGGCTGTTGCGCAATTTCCCTGCTGATCTTGAACCTGCACGGCTTGGAATCCGCCTGTGAGCGTTCACAGACATATCCGATTTCCGTGTCAAAAACCTTTCCACCGCACTTGGGACATTTCCCAACAACCGCTTTGCCGGTGAAATCAATTTTCGGGGCCGGTTCACTGGGCTTTCCGTCTTTGACGCCACGCGCCTTCCTTTCGCGCACCGGAAAATCGAATTTCGTTTCACCGTCCTTTATAATCAGGAACGCCTCGAACTTGCGATTGGTTTTCTTCGAGACAAATCCTTTGAGCAAGTCCGTTTTGCGCTCGGCCAGCAATTTTCTCACCTGGTCCGGCCCGAATTCCTGCTGCAAAATAATCTTGCCCGTCTTGAATGTGCAGGTCTTCGATGGTCCGGTCGCGTTCTGGCAGATGTAATTCATTCCGGCGTCATAGACATTCCCGCCGCATTTCGGGCATTTGCCCAGAGGCTCTTTGCCGGTGAAATCCACCGGGGCGGAATCCTCGCCGTTTTCCTTTTTGTCCTGGCCGAAATCAAACTCGGTCGTGAAATCGGGTTTCATCTTTATGATGGCCGCAAACGGAAATCCCTTCGAGCTGCGAAATCCCTGCAATGGGCCGACCTGCCCCTTCGAAATCAGCTCCTCGACCTCGGGAATTTCCATCTGCCGGCCCAGGACGTTCTTCCACAAATTGAAATCGCACTTCTGGCACTGGAACTTTTTGTAATTTTCGTGAATCTCGCCGCCGCACTTCGGGCACGGAGTTTTCAACGTCCCAAAATCGCCGGGTATCGTGTCGCTTTCATGGCTGCGCGCCTTTTGGACAATATCGCGCGTGAACGCGGCGATCTCGCGCATGAAATCCACGCGCTTCAACTTGCCGCGCGACATCTGGTTCAATTTAAATTCCCATTCGCCGGTCAGTTCCGGCATGGTCAATTCCTGCACACCCAGGCCGTTAAGGAGTGTTATCAACGAAAACGCCTTTGCCATGGGCTGCAATTCGCGGCCGTTGCGCGCGACGTACTTTTCGAAAATCAGGCCTTCAATGATCTGCGCGCGAGTGGCCGGCGTGCCCAGGCCTTTCTCGCTCATGGCGGCGCGCAATTCCTCGTCATCGACCAGTTTCCCGGCGCCTTCCATTGCCGAAAGGAGCGTCGCTTCCGAGTAGCGCGGCGGCGGCTTGGTGACATTGGCCTGCACGTCCACCTTGATCGTCTTCACCTGTTCCTCAGGCTGAACGGGCGCGAGCGTGGGTGCTTCCTCAGTGTCGGCTTCCTTCCCATAAACTTCCATCCACCCGGCCTTGACCATCACCTTGCCTTCGCTTTTGAACGGTTCCCCTTCGACGCGGGTAATTCGCGTCGTCACGAGAAATTCAGCCGCCGGATAGAAAATGGCCAGAAACCGTTTGGTGACCAGGTCATAAAGCTTTTGTTCCGGCTCGCTCAGGTGCTTCGGAGCCACGAGCGTGGGAATAATCGCAAAGTGGTCGGAAATCTTGGCGTTATTGAAAATGCGTTTGTTTGGGTTCACCCAATTGTTCTTCAAAATCGCCTCCGCGAAGGTCGCGTAATGGGTCCCTTTCAGCATATCCATCGTGCTTTTGACCGTCCCGATGTAGTCCTCCGGCAACGCGCGCGAATCCGTACGCGGATAGGTCAATACCTTATGCTTTTCGTAGAGCGCCTGCGCCACAGCGAGCGTGCTTTTGGCCGAAAAACCAAAGCGCCCGTTTGCCTCACGCTGCAAGCTCGTCAAATCATAGAGCAACGGAGAGAGCGACGTCGTGGGTTTGCTTTCCTCGGTGACGATTCCAATTTTGCCCAGGCACTTCTTCTGGATTTCCTCGGCGCGCGCCAGTTCCCACACGCGTTCGGCCCGCAGATATTCGTCTCCGTCGCGTTTTGCAAATTTTTCGTCGAACCAGCGGCCAACATATTCTCCGGCCTGGGCGGCAAATGTCCCGTGGATTTCCCAATAATCGCGCGGAACGAATTTTTTAATTTTCCCTTCGCGCTCGACCAAAATCGCCAGTGTTGGCGTTTGAACGCGTCCAACCGTTGTGAGGTAAAACCCGCCGGTCTTGGAATTAAACGCGGTCATGGCGCGCGTGCCATTAATGCCCACAAGCCAGTCGCTCTCACTGCGGCAAATGGCGGCGTCGGCCAGGGGAATCATATCCTCGTCGCGCCGCAATTGGGCGAATCCTTCGCGGATGGCGGCGGCGGTCATGCTCTGGAGCCAAAGCCGCTGGATTGGTTTGTCGCTCTTTGCGTATTGGACGATGTAACGGAAAATCAGTTCTCCCTCCCGCCCGGCGTCACAGGCATTGACGAGCCTGTCCACGTCCTTGCGTTTGATGAGCCTGAGCAGGAGTTTGAGGCGGTTTTCATTCCGTTCAATCGGCCTTAAATCAAAATGGTCGGGAATCACCGGCAAATGCGCGAACGACCACTTGCCCTTTTTGGCCTCGACGCCTTCGGGCGGGACCAATTCGAGCAAATGGCCTACGGCCGATGAAATCACGTAGTCGGCGCTTTCAAAAGATTCGCCGCTTTTGTCTTTGGTGAAACCGCCAAGCGCCTTGGCGATATCGCCGGCGACGGACGGTTTTTCCGCTATGATGAGTGCTTTACCCATTATGTTGCCGCGAATCTTTAAGCTGCGTCACGGGGTTAACGCAACTATTTTTTTCGTTTTCAAAAAGAGTCTCACCCACTTTTCGTCCAATATGCCTGAAAATGAATGGTCCGACGCATCCGACCGATCGGACCGATACGACCGGGTCACACCGCCTTCAAAACGGCTTCGACAGTGCTATGAAGCTCCGACAGCGAGAAAGGCTTGGTCAAACAGGGACGCCTTTCCGCTTCAAGGAACTGGCGCATCTGGGCGTTGATGACATCGCCAGTAATGAAAATAACGCGCTCGCAGAAGCGGGGATTGGTCCGGCGCAATTGCTCGTACACCTGCTGGCCGGTCAAGCCGGGCATCCTCCAGTCGCAAAACGCCAGATCGAAATGATTTTCTTCGAGCTTGCTCAGGGCGGTTTGGCCGTTCCCGGCCACTTCCACCTCGTAGCCGCGAACCACAAAATCGTCGTGGAGCAGGTTCAGGATGGGTTCCTCATCATCAATGATCAGCACCCGTTTGCCGTGGCCCTCGTGCAAATCCGGAGGCGCGGCCGGTTCCGGCAATTCCTTCGGCGCCACGCCAGCGGCGTCAGCGTTCTCAGCGATGGGCAACTCGATCAGGAACGTCGCGCCCTTGCCAACCTGGCTTAAGGGCGTGATTGTGCCGCCGTTCTCCTTGATATAACCGTAGCACAAACTCAGCCCCAGGCCCGTGCCTTTGCCGACTTCCTTGGTGGTGAAAAAGGGATCAAACAGGCGCCGCAAATGTTCCCGTGGAATGCCCGGTCCATTGTCCTGGATGCTGATGCGGACATACGGCGCCCGGGATTCGGTGGTGATTTGTATCTTACCCGGCAGTCCTCCCGCTGTAATGGCCTCTTGCGCGTTGTTGATGATGTTGAGCAGGACCTGCTGGATTTGGCTGGTATCCACCAACACCATGGGCAGCTTGGGTTCCAGCCTGGACACGACCTCGATGTTGCCCGTGCGCAGCGAGTAGCCAACTATTTCCAAAGCCGTTTCAATCAATTTGTTTATCGAGACCAGCTTGCGCTCGGACTGTTCGCGCCGCGCGAAACTCAACAGGGACTGGACGATTCGTTTACAGCGGATCGCCGCGTTGAGAATGTTTTCCGAATATTGCCGGTTCTTTGGATCTGCCGCCGCATCTTTCAGAATCTCCGAAAAACCAACCACGGCCATCAGCGGATTGTTCAATTCATGCGCGACGCCCGCGACAAACTTGCCGATGGCCGAAAGCTTTTCGCTCTGAACCAGTTGTTCCTGCGTCACCTTGAGCGTGTCCACAGTTTTTTCCAGCTGCGCCCGCGATTGCTGGATGTTTTCCGTCATCCCGTTGAACACCAGCGCCAGTTGGCCGCATTCATCGCGGCTGCGCACCGGCACGCGGAGGTCGAAATCGCCGCGCCCCACCGCCTCGGCACCATGCCGCAGCTCGCGCAAGGGCTCGGTAAGCCGGTTGATGAAAAGCCACACCGCCGTCACGCAGAACATAATCGCCAGGCAACCCATGCCCGTCAGTATCTGCTGCGTCGCCTGCATCGCCGCCAGCGATTGCTCGCGCGAACTTAACAGGACGTAACCGAGGTTGCTCCCGGAATCCAGCGAGGGAAATCGTCCGGCGATGCAATAGTAATGCACGCCATTGAGCGTAACGGGCTTGACGTTCGCCGCCGGGTCGTCGCTGTTATTGGCGGGCATCGCGCCCTCAAACGCGCTGACAAACTCCGCATTCACGTCCAAACCGGGCAGCGTGGATGCGACGACGTGGCCGTTAGCCATCAGCGCCACCTGGCTTTGCGCAAGTTTGCTGAATTCCTGCGCCGCCGTGCCGCCCAGTTCCGATCCAAGCGTCAGCACACCGATCTGTTCATTGTCCAGGTTGTAGGCCGGAATGGTAATCACGTCGTAGAGCTTTCCACCCGCGAAAACCGTGTCCGCCTTTTCATCACCGCGCAAAGCCAATTGCAACACTGGAGCCGTCGCGTCCTCAAATTCCGTCACGGGAATCTCCGGATCATTTTTCTCGACATCGAGGATTTTTCCCCGGTTGGAAGCATAAAACAGGATATCCACCCGCTGCATTTGCATGAGACCGCTCAGCGTGCTGTGCAGGTCCTTGGTCTCGCCGAACTGGAAAACCTGACGCCAGAGCGGCTCGTTGGGCAAATTGTGAAAGCGCAACAGCAGGTCGTTCCGCCGGAAATCCTGCGAGGAGCGGATGCCCACGCTGGCAGTGGCGAGGGTGGAACGCGCCTCCTGCTCCGATTGTTGCGTAATCCGATGGCTCACGACATGAAACGTGACGGCCATCGCCAGCGCCATGCTGCATACTACCGGGAACAACACCTTGGCGCGGAAGCTGGAATCGAATAATTCATGCGCCCGAACCACGAACAACTTGACCAACTGGCGGATTTTCCCCGGCGCCGTCAGGCGCTTGAGAAGTTCGACAAACCGGGGCTTGCGAACGGAAGCGGGCGCGCTGTTGGTTCCGTCCATGTCCATGGCCGGTTTTTCTTTGACGCGCGCATGCCCGTTTTTCCAAAGGGCCAGACTGCGAAGTGCCTCTTTGAAGTTCATCGTTTCCCGAAAGAGCAGGCTACGTGCCGTAATGGACATATTTTGCAACGCTAATGTCCATTTAAAGAGACCTTGGAGATATTCGCAAGTGTTTCAGCCAGAGTATTTTGAACTTCAAGTTCGGTTTGGAACTCCTAAATACACCGAATATACGATTAATGCGCCGGCCTCAGAAGCCTCGGGAAGCCGAAATATTCATTCTAATTCGATAGGTCATTTTACTTCGTTCCAGCAGGCGCTTGACAGTCATCAGCATGATAATCGAAGAGACCACCGTTTATTTATTTGCCGGAGCGTTCCCGGTAAGCTTTTTGCTTCGCCCGATTGCCACAAATCGCCATGCTGCACCACCGGCGGTCGTGCCTGCGGGTTTCGTCATAGAAAAACAGGATACAATTCTCTCCCTGACAGGCTTTGATGCACGTAAAGTCGGCGGAACAAATGACTTTTGCGATTTCCTCTGCGACCAGCGCCAGGAGCGATTCGGCTGTGCGCCAGCGGCGCTGGGTCTGCAGCCGAAAGTTCATCGGCGAACGCCCATCACTTTTATCCTTTGAGGTTTTCGGAACGATCGACCAAAACATCTGGTCCAGGCCAAGCAAGTCAGTCAGAGGCTTAAGCTTCGTCAAAGCCTTCGCCGGAAGCGGTTTTCCCTTGTGATCTCTGGCGAAACCACGAAACCATTCCCTCAATTCACGCGCCCGGCGCGCGATTTCGTCCAACTCCCCGGCCGAAAAATTGGACTTGATGATCGAAATATCGTTTGTCGTGAGAAGCTCCGCCTGTCGGAGCCAATCCAAATAGTCCTCCCCGGTACTGATCCAATCCACGACGGAATCAACGGGGATCGCCACGGAATTTAAAAAGTCGATGCCAAGTGGTCCGGCGATGAACAGGGCTGGAGGCAGTTGACTAGACATACAGGATGCGGAAGGTTCCAGGCGCGGCTTTACAAAGGAGATTTAAAGTAACCCGTAAAAATGTATTTGACAGGTTACTACACGCGGTGCTATCGTGCCTCCGGAGCATGGTTGAAAAGGGATGGAAGAGCGCAAAGCACATAACAAAAAGCAAATCATCTTGATTGGAGGACTGCATTATGACTGTCAATTATCAAACCGTTCGTGTCAATGGTCTCAATATATTTTATCGGCAAGCGGGCGCGAAGAACCTGCCGGCTGTGCTGCTGCTTCATGGCTTTCCAACTTCAAGCCACATGTTCCGGAACCTGATTCCCATACTGGCCGAAAATTATCATGTAGTCGCGCCCGATTTTCCAGGTTTTGGCCAGACCGACCTTCCGGACCACAAAAAGTTTTCATACACCTTCTCAAATCTCGCCGATATTATCGGCAAATTTACCGAAACGATCGGACTTAAACAATTCTGCATCTACATCTTTGATTACGGCGCGCCGGTTGGCCTGCGCACGGCGCTCAAGCATCCCGAGCGTATTCAGGGCATTATCTCGCAAAACGGCAACGCCTACGTGGAAGGCCTGAGCGAAGGATGGAATCCCATCCGGGCCTATTGGAAGGACCCGTCCCCAAAAAATCGCGATGCGCTTCGTTCCATGCTGACGCCCCAAACCACGGAATTTCAATACGTGCACGGGGTCGCTGACAAATCATTGGTTTCTCCAGACGGGCGGTCTCTGGATGACTTTTACCTGGCACGCCCAGGCGCTCACGAAGCGCAGCTTGACCTCTTTCTTGACTACGCGAGCAACGTTGAGCTGTATCCGGAATTTCAAAACTTCTTTCGCAAACAGACGCCGCCACTCCTGGCCATCTGGGGCAAAAACGACCCGTTCTTCCTTCCCGCCGGCGCAGAAGCCTACAAACGGGATATCCCCAATGCGGAAGTCCAATTCCTGGATACAGGACACTTCGCCCTTGAAACCCACTACCCGGAGATCGGCGCGGCCATCCTCAAGTTTTTGAAAAAGGCCGTTCATTAAAACCTGCATGTCAAAGCAATTTAAAAACAAATTACATGAACACATTTGAAAAAAATGCGACGGTCGTTCTGGTTCACGGGGCCTGGGCCGATGGCTCGAGTTGGAGCCGGGTTATCGGGCCATTGCGTGAAGCGGGCCTGGGAGTGATTTGCGCTCCGGTTCCGCTCAGCAGTTTGTCAGAGGACATCACGGCGGTGACAAATGTCGTTGAACGGGTCCAGGGCCCGGTGATTTTGGCAGGGCACGCGTACGGAGGCGCGCCGATGGCCGGTGTCACGGATGACCGCGTCAAAGGCCTGGTCTATGTCGCAGCGCTCGCCCCGGACGCGGGGGAGACGGTGGCAGAGGTTTTTTACCGTGAGAAACCCCACCCGCAAGCCCCTGCCCTCGCCCCGGACGCCCACGGCTACATTTGGATGCCTGAATCCGGATTCCCAAACGCCTTCGCCCAGGATGCGCCGCAAGAAACATTTGTCATTTTGAACGCAATCCAACGGCCAATTTCGGTTAAATGTATTCAGGAGAAGGCTCCCGTTCCGGCATGGAAATCCAAGCCATCCTGGTTCCTGGTGGCCGAGCGGGACCGGATGATTCCACCGGCGACCCAGCGCTTTATGGCAGAGCGGATGAAGGCGAAAGTTTTGATGAAACCGATTGATCACACACCTTCAATTACGGCGCCGGAGGTCGTGGTGGAAATTTTGATTGAAGCTGCCAATTCGGTATTAAAGAGAAAATAAATTAGTTGCATGAAAGAGGGAAAAATTCAAACCAGGGATATATGAATCAATCTGTTGCAATCGTAACCGGGGCGAGCGCGGGCATTGGACGCGCCACCGCCATTCGCCTCGCGAGCGATTTTAAGTTTGTAGTCCTCGCAGCCAGAAACGAAAAGGCGCTTCAGGAAACCGCCGAGGCCGTAAAATCAGCGGGCGCTGAACCGCTGGTGCTGGCGCTGGATTTGAGGCAGCCGGACGCGGCCAAAATGCTGGTTTCAAAAACATTGGAAACATTTGGCCGGATTGACGCACTCCTGAACATCGCCGGCGCGATCCCGCAGGTTGAAATTCTTGAAATGACGGACGCGCAATGGGATGACGGATTGGCCCTGAAGCTGCACGGCGCGCGGCGCGCTACGATTCATGCCTGGGAAGCGCTTAAAAAATCGAGGGGTTCGGTTGTTTTTATGTCCGGCAATTCTGCTTTGGAACCGAAACCGCCTTTTGCGGCTGTTGCCACAATCAACGCCGCTATTGTCGCGATGGCCAAGGCTTTCTCGGAACGAGGCATTCACGATGGAGTTCAGGTTAACAGCGTCCTCCCCGGCCCCGTCTTTACAAACCGGCGGCGAACTTACATGGAAAAATACGCGCCGTTGCACAACATGACTCTCGAAGAGGCCCTCGAAAAATTTCCGGCCGAAGCCGGCATCACGCGTTACGGACAACCGGACGACATCGCCAACTTGATGGCATTTTTGGTTTCGCCGGCCGGAAAGTGGATGACGGGCTCTGCCATTCGCATGGACGGCGGCGAAATAAAGACGATTTAGGCTAAAAGCCTTTTTCGATTCAGAAGGATTCAGTCCTGAAGTGACTTCTTGTCGCGTGCTTTGGTATATTTGTCCCGTTGATATTTCAACGGATTGGAGCATACTGAAGTAGAAAACCCAATTGAGAGGCTATGAAATCCTACTGGTCCGGGAGGCGGTGGTGGCCCATTGTTGTCAAGTACGCGGCAGCCGTTCTGTTTGTCGCCGCTGCCACGATTATCACCATCGGTCTGCGTAAAGTATATCCGTCCACGCCAAATTCGCTGTTTTTCTGCGCGGTCATCCTGAGCGCCTGGCTTTGCGGATGGGGTCCGGGAGCGCTGGCCAGTTTATTGGCCTGCGTGAGCATTCTTTTACTCCCTCGGCCGTTGTCTGCCGACCATGCTTTTGACGGCACAGGACCGCGCTTCGCTGTATTTCTGCTGACGAGCCTTTTCATTAGTTGGATTTGCGCCAGGCAGAAGCTTGCGCAAACCGCGCTGGAACAGGCGCGCGATGAATTGGAGCAAAGAGTCAGCGACCGGACCGCCGAGCTGAGGACCGCCAACGAGGGACTGAAAACTGAAATTGCCGAGCGCAAACGGACCGAAGCTCTTTTGGACGGGCAAAAACTGGTGCTGGAAATGATCGCCGCCGGCGAGCCACTGACGGAATCACTGTCTGCCCTGGTGCGGCTCATTGAGGCACAGACCCCGGGCATGTTGGGCTCCATCCTCCTCATTGACAAACTTAAACACCATTTCTGCGCCGGCACGGGGCCGAGCCTGCCGCCGGAATACTTAAAGGCGATTTACGGCCTGCCGATTGGACCGGCGTCCGGTTCATGCGGCACGGCCGCTTATCGTAAAGAACCCGTGGTTGTAAAAGATATCGCCACTGATCTGCTTTGGAAAGATTACCGCGACATGGCGTTGCCTCACGGATTGCGCGCCTGCTGGTCCACACCCATCCTTTCCGCGCAACAGGAATTGCTTGGCACGTTTGCCATGTATTATCGCCATCCCGCGCAGCCCAAACCGGAGCACTGGCGGCTGGTTGAGACGGCTACACACATCGCTTCGATTGCCATCGGCAACGACCGTTCTCAATCTGCCTTGCGCGAGAGCGAAGCAAAATTAAAACAAGCCGAACGCATTGGTAACATTGGGTACTGGGAACGTGATATTGTGAACGACCGCATTACCATTTCGGAGGAATCGTGGCGCATTCTCGGATTTTCGCCTCAGGACCGCGCGCTGACCCAGGGCAGTTTGCAGGAAATGATTTACCCGGACGACCGGCCGATTCAAAAACACGCGCTGGAAGACGCCTTGCAAAATCGCAGGCCTTATGACGTGGAATACCGCATCGTTCGTCCCGATGGCGAAGTGCGATTTGTGCATGTCCGGGATAAAATGGTGTACGACAATTCCGGACGGCCATTTCACATGTTTGGCACGGTACAGGACATTACCGAACGCAAGCGCGCGGAGGAAGCATTGCGGGAAAGCCAGCAACTGCTGCAGCAGGTGCTGGCCACTCTGCCGGTCGGCGTGGCGGTAACCAATCAGAAAGGCGACATCATTCTCGTAAATACGGAGGCGAAGCGTATATGGGGCGACATCATCCTGACCGGTCGCGAACGATGGATGCAAAGCAAAGGTCATTGGCACGAAACGGGCAAAGAGATTGGACCGGCAGAATGGCCCTCCGCGCGGGTGCTCACCCGCGGGGAAACCATTGTTAATGAATTAATCGACATTGAAACCATCGAGGGCCGGCAGAAGATCATCCTTAATTCTACGGCCCCCATCAGAGGCGGGGAAGAACGCATCGTGGGAGCCGTCATTGTGAATGAAGACGTAACTGAACAGAAAAAAAGCGAAGAAAAGTTGCGTCAGACAGAACTCGAACTGGCCCGGATCGCGCGCCTGACAATCATGGGCGAGTTGACGGCCTCGATTGCGCACGAAGTGAACCAGCCCCTGGCCGCAGTCGTGACCAATGCCAACGCCGCCCTGCACTGGCTCGCCATGTCACCGCCGAACCTCGGTGAAGTGCGCAAGGCTGTCCAGCGCATCGCCGGCGACGGAACCCGCGCCAGCGAAGTCATTCGGCGCATTCGCGATTTGATGAAAAAGGGCGAACCCGACAGAAAACCGATTAACCTCAACGATCTTGTCCAGGAAACCGTCGTGCTAATTCAACCCGAGTTGAAGCGCAAAAAAGTTTCCGTAAACACCGAACTCGCGCCGGCATTGCCTCTTGTGCCGGCGGATTTTGTGCAAGTGCAGCAAGTGCTGTTGAACCTGATTGTCAATGCCATCGATTCCGTCAGCGCGGCGGCGGACCACCCGCGTATGCTGTCCATCGCGACAAACCGCACGGAACCGGATGGAGTCCAGGTGGCCGTGCAGGACACCGGCACAGGAATCAACCCACAGGAAAGCGAACGTCTCTTCGAGCCGTTTTACACCACCAAATCCGGCGGCCTGGGCATGGGCCTGGCCATCAGCCGTTCGATTGTGGAAGCCCATGGCGGCCGGCTCTGGGCAACCCCCAACCAGGGGGACGGAGCGACCTTCCAATTTACCCTCCCAATCCATGACGGAAACGAATCTTGAAGACTTCTGACTCAAAACAACGGCCCGTGGTTTTCGTGGTCGATGACAATGCTTCCGTGCGCGAGGCGCTCGACAGCCTGATTCGCTCGGTCGGACTGCGGGTCGAGACGTTTAGCAGCGCCCGGGATTTTTCCCGCCACTCGCGGCCGGACGTGCCGGCATGTGTTGTTCTGGACGTCCGCCTGCCGGACCGCAGCGGTCTGCAAATTCAACGCGAACTCGCCGCGTCGGGCTGCCCCCTCCCCATCATCTTCATCACCGGGCACGGCGACATCCCCATGAGTGTGCGGGCGATGAAAGCCGGGGCGGTGGAATTTTTAACCAAGCCGTTTCGCGACAAAGACCTGCTCGACGCGATTCACACAGCCATTGAACGGAACCGGGCCCACCTCAAGCGCCGCGCGGAGTTGTCCGAATTGTCCGCCCGATATAATTTGCTCACGCCCCGCGAGCGCGAAGTCATGGAGTTGGTCGTCCGCGGAATGTTAAACAAACAAATTGCCGCGCAATTGGGAACAACCGAAATCACTGTCAAAATCCAGCGTGGAAACGCAATGAAAAAAATGCAGGCGGCCTCCCTGCCAGAACTGGTACGCATGTCGGAAATGTTGCGGATAAACGATGCTCATCACACTAAAGTATAATAGAACCTTCCGTCCCAAGCCGTTACCTTCTTTGGAAATTAAAAGACCATAGAAGAAGCACAAGAATCGAATGAAGCGAGGGATTCGGCATCAGCCCAAAAAACATGTAATCCGTTCGCCGGACCATTCGCTTGAAAAACAATTGGCGCGACACACCGCCCAACTTCGGCGCATCAGCAACTTTGTCCAGCTTGTCAGCAGGTGGAACCACAAACTTGTCCGAGCCACCGAAACCCTGGTTCGAAGCATCGCGCAGGACAATGAACGCGAGCGGGCCAGGCTGAAATCTCGCAAGGAACTGGCGGAACTCCGCGCCCGCTATGACTTATTGACACCACGCGAACGGCAGGTCATGGCGCTTGTCGTCACGGGGCTGCTCAACAAACAAACCGCCGCCGAATTGGGCACTGCTGAAATCACAGTCAAAATCCAGCGCGCCAGCGTAATGAAAAAGATGAAAGCCGGCTCCATCGCCGACCTGGTGCGCATGGCCGAAAAGCTGCGAATTCTCTCGATCCCCTGATTCTTCCTCCTGCGGTGTATTAAACCAAAGTATGATTGTTCGAACAGTTTTTTCCGCTAAAGTCGGTTTATCGCTGGCATTTAGGGTTGGCGCAGCAGGCACGTCGGACGATGGTTGCCAGCGATCCCCCAAAAGTCGCCATTGTCCACTTCTGAGCGCCGCGGTGGCCGGCGTATAATGTCTGTCGCCACCAATTTTTAACCATCGAGCGAATGGTTGGATCCGCATTCAGTGGATTAAACCAACGTATGATTGAGTGTGGGTCGGGCAGGCTCGACCTTGATGCAATGTTTCGTAATAGGCATATTCCTGCGGTAAAGAGGCTGGTAGTTCTATGGGTAAACGGCACAGCCTCAAAAGTACAGATCCGTAAACTGCGGAGAGAGGATGAATTGACCAGTAAACAACGCTTTCGCGAACTGGCTAAAACCATCAATCCACTGGTTCGTCTCCATCGCGCTTCCAGGTTCTCTCAATAAAATGCAGGTTCGCGTTTTTGAGGTGTTTGCCAGGATGATCAGCAATCTTCCGGCCCAATGCGTTCTCAAGGCCCTGGACATCGAGTGTCAGATGTTGAAGAACGACGTGGAAAACAATCGTTTGCCTCTTCCCGAAGATGCTTTTTCACTCTTTTACTTCAGGGAATTTTTGCAGGCAGCCAAACAGGGACGGACCACGGCCTGCAGCGGGCCGGTGCCGCCGGACCATATCGAATTCTTCAAAGAAACAATTGTCCGATTAGTACAAGCGAACGAACTGCCACGGAACGCCATGGAACAGTTTGACCGCGTTTTTGTGAACGACGTTTCCTAATGTGGTGGAACACGGCGCGCTGCGCCGTGTAGCGCCGCGTGCCGCGGCGCAACGAGTCTGGCCAGTCGTTGGCGCCGCGTATTTCCCGCCGGCTCTGCGCGGGCGGGAACGGCGCAGCGCGCCGTCCTCCACCACATTCGGTTCATGGCCGGATGCACGATTCGCAAATCATTGAATCTCCCCCCCAATCATTAGCGATTGCTTTGGCGGATGCACCTGCGGGTGAAGATTTTGGGGTTAGGTGAAACATTTTGGGATGCTGGCCCGTCCATTGGTGTATGCCGCAAATCAGCAAACGCTCACCGAAAATCCGATTCGAGTTTGTTCCAGCCAAGAAGCAATCCATCCTCGGAGGGTTGCCGGCCATTGAGGCGCTGGCCCAACGGTTTGGCCTTTGGCAAAAGATTCGGGCCTTGC
>DATJTK010000004.1:0-77704 GCA_035503455.1 Candidatus Sulfotelmatobacter sp.
ACCGTATGGTCAGGGCGCAGGTCCCCCGATTTGGGAGTCGGACCACTTCGAAGCGTCAATTGCCATTTGAAAGTCCAACGACGTCCGAAAGCGGTGTCGCGCAGACTTGCCACCGCACTCCAAGACGGCAAGCGCGGTATGGACGGTTCATGGTCGCAATGCATGCAAATTCAATCGAAAGAGGTCTCCCCATGAACCGCAACATTCTCGTTCGAACGATTCTCCTTCACCCTCCCGACGCATCGGGACTGGGAGAGGGAGAATCATTGTCCGATGGTTTGACACGGCGAACGATCACCCCGGTTCATCGAAAAGTGTTCCTGCCACAATGAAGAACGCCAATATTTTTATTGATGTTGACCTCACATTGATCGATGCGAACGGGAGGTTGAGGAACGGTGCAACCGACGCGTTAAATAAATTGAAAGAACGGGGCGCGCATCTTTACCTTTGGTCGACGAATGGCGCCGACTATGCCAGAAAAATCGCAATAATAAATGGTTTGGAAGCGCTGTTCGAAGGATTTGCCGCCAAACCGGACATCATTATTGACGATATGCCGGGAACCGCTTTAAATCCGTTCGTCTTTGACGTGAATGCCGAGTCGTCGTGGCAATCGCTGGCAGATAAAATTATACGCAAGCACATTGATTGAATTTTAAATGACCGAACCCGCTATCACACCTGAATTGGTTGCCAAACACAATCTGACGCCGGAGGAATATCAAAAAATCCTTGAGATACTAGGGCGCGCGCCGAGTTATACTGAACTGGGAATTTTTTCGGTGATGTGGAGCGAGCATTGCAGCTATAAAAACACGCGCCCGCTCCTGAAAACGTTCCCGACAAAGTCGCCGAAAATCCTCGTGGGCGCGGGCGAGGAAAACGCGGGCATCATTGACATCGGCGATGGCCTGGCGATTGCGTTTAAGATTGAATCGCACAATCATCCCAGCGCGGTTGAACCCTTCCAGGGGGCGGCTACGGGCGTGGGCGGGATTATTCGCGATATTTTTACCATGGGCGCGCGTCCGGTTTGCGCGATTAATTCGTTGAGGTTTGGGCCCATCATCCGTGAATGCGGAATGCCGAATGCGGAATGCGGAATGAATGGAACGGGCAAAGAACAGCATGCGGCGAGTTTACGGGAATCCGGTTTACCGGGGGCGGGGAACGCGGCGCTGCCGGTGGCTGAAGGCGAAATCGCCAATCGCAATTCACAAATCGCCAATAACAGGCGACTGTTTGCGGGCGTGGTCAGCGGGATTGCGCATTATGGAAATTGTTTTGGGATTCCGACGATTGCCGGGGAAGTTTATTTCGACAAATCGTATGAGGGCAATCCGCTCGTAAACGCGTTTTGCCTGGGCGTTTTGCGGCACGACCAAATCGCGCGCGGCGCGGCGCGGGGCATCGGCAACCCCGTATTTTACGTCGGGCCGGCGACCGGGCGGGACGGCCTGGCGGGCGCGGCGTTTGCGTCGCAGGACCTGACCGAAGAATCGGCGGAACAACAGCGCGGGGCGGTGCAGGTGGGTGATCCGTTTATGGAGAAACTCGTGTGCGAGGCGTGCCTGGAATTGCTGGCGACGGGCGCGGTCGCGGGAATTCAGGACATGGGAGCGGCGGGCCTGACGTGTTCCACGTGCGAGACGGCAGCGCGAGCGGGGACTGGAATCGAAATCGAATTGGACAAGGTCCCGCAACGGGTCCCGAACATGAGCAGCTATGAAATCATGCTCAGCGAATCGCAGGAGCGCATGCTTATCATTGTTCACAAGGGCCGTGAGGATGAAGTAAAACGGATTTTTGATAAATGGGACCTGCCGTGGGCGGAAGTGGGTTTCGTTACCGACACCGGACGGATGGTCGTAAAGCAGCACGGCAACGTCGTCGCCGATATTCCGGCAAAAAAAATTGCCGATGAGTCCCCGGTATATCAGCGCGAGGCGCGCGAGCCGGCGTATTTGCAGGAAGTCCGGTCGTTCCGGCTGGACGGCATCGCGGACACGAAAAACCCCGGCGATGAGTTGAAGAAATTATTGTCATGGCCGAGTATCGCGTCGAAGAACTGGGTTTACCGGCAATACGATCACATGGTGCGGGACGGCTCGGTGGTATGCCCGGGGAGCGACGCGGCGGTCGTGCGGATCAAATCCGATTCGCTTCCGGATGCGGACTCGGGCGCGGCGCCGTCTGTGCCTGAGAAGCTCGTTGCGCTGACGGTGGACTGCAACGGCGCGTACGTCTATCTAGATCCGTATGAGGGCGGAAAAATCGCGGTGACAGAGGCCTGCCGCAACCTTGCCTGCTCCGGGGCAACGCCGCTGGGTGTAACGGACAATCTGAATTTTGGAAATCCGCTCAAACCGGCATTATTTTGGCAGTTGAAGGAATCTGTGCGCGGGCTGGCTGAGGCGTGCCGCGCTTTCAACGCGCCGGTGACCGGCGGCAATTGCTCGCTTTATAATCAAAGCCCGGCGGGCCCGATTGACCCCACGCCGACGGTCGCCGTCGTTGGCCTGATTGAGAAACCGGAGTTTGTGACCACGCAATGGTTCAAGGACAAAGGAGACGCGATAATATTGCTGGGCGAACCCGTGGACGCGAATGATCCCTTGCAGGGCCTGGGCGGCAGCGCGTATTTACAGGCCATTCACGGAAAGAAGACCGGAGTGCCGCCGCGCTGCGATCTGGAAACGGCAAAGACCCTTCACACGACCCTGCTGGGGCTGATTCAGAGCGGTCTTATCAAAAGCGCCCACGATTGCAGCGAGGGCGGGCTGGCGGTTTGCATATCGGAAAGCTGTATCAGCCGGCTGGTGGGGCGCGAGACGCCGGGCCTGATTGGCGCAACGATTGACCTTTCGGCTGTGTCAGCGGGACAGGGCCGTCCGATTCGCCTGGATGCGCTGTTGTTTGGCGAAACGCAGTCGCGGGCGGTCATCAGTTGCGGGGCGCTGGACGTGGTGAAGGTTGTGGAACGGGCCAAATTGATGGGCGTGCCGGCGATACAGATTGGCGTGGTGGGCGGGGAACAATTGACGGTCAAGGCCGCGGCGGCGGAGTTTTCAGCGCCGGTGGCGGAATTGCACGATGGATGGTGGAATGCGATTGCGCGGGCGATGGCGTAGAATTTTGAAATTCAGGCAACGACTGCGGTTCCCATGTGCTCCATGACATATTCGTCGAACGACTCGTAGCTACGAATGCCCCGTCTGCGGTTTAGACGCCCGAGAATGGTGTTGTCAATGCGTCTGTGAAGGTAGTCCACAAGTTCCTCGAAACGGTTTTCCGGAATGAAATAGGTTGGCGCCTTGAATTTGGTTTCAATGTTTTTGAACAGCACTGAATAGTGAAAGCGGCCCGTCCGGCCAAACCGCGGATCTGCTTCGCGGTAATGATTGTAACGCTCCACGAGGTATTTCACATAATTGCGCCTGGGCAGGTTCGCGCCGATGCAGCCATCGGGATAGGACGCGGCCCGTCTGGCGGGTTTGACTACTCGAACGTGAGTTTGATCGCCGACATTGACGGCTCCTGTAATGCTGCCATGATTCGTGAACGCGTTTTTCGCCTTCATGGTGTTATTTTAACCTCTTTTCCGTTTTTGCCAATAGTTCATTCATTGCTGCCGCCAAATGCTGGCAAAATGCTTTTTCAACAGATCAATTTGCCCCCGTATGATTTCATGCTCTTCGTCAACGTCCGAAGGCGCGGCCACAAAGACCCGAAATAACAGCACATGTTCCGGCATAAATTCTGCACAGCCTGGCGAAGAAAGGCCCGAGGTCAAGGCCAAGGCGGGGTTGGAAGGCGTTTTGTTTGAACGAAAATCAGGATTTTCTCTCAAAAAATCAACGCAGCAGGATTAACCGTTTGCATCGGGGAACGGATTTGGAGTAATCTTGGCGCTTATTCATGCGACAGTTTTTTACCATCGCCGCTAATGCATTCATGGAGTTGATTCGGCAGCCCGTCTTTTTGCTGCTGATGACGGCGTCGGTTTTGTTCGAGATGTTTCTGGCGGTGCCGTATTACTTCGCCTTTGGGGACGAGCCGAAACTGGTGGAAAACTCGGTGCTTGCCGCAATGTTTTTGTCGGGATTATTCGGCGCTGTCCTGAGCGCGTCGTCATCGCTTTCGCGGGAGATCCGGACGGGAACGGCCCTGGCGGTGCTGTCCAAGCCAGTGGGACGGCTGCAGTTTCTGCTGGCCAAATTTGCCGGGCTGGCCGCAGCGCTGACGGTGCTTACCTACATCAATACCGTGGGAATATTGCTGGCCAGCCGGATGGCGTTTGACGCTTACGGCAAAACGGACATGCCGGCCATCGAAATATTTTCGGCGGGCATCATCGTGGCCTACGCGCTGGGCGGGTTCAGCAATTTCTTTTTGAGGCGGCCGTTTGTAAGCGACGCGGTGTTTGGCATGGTGGTGTTCTGCACGCTGGCGGCATTCATCATTTTCCAGTTTACGACGCAGACGGAAAGCCTGGGCACACAGGGACACGTGAATTGGAACCTGTTGCCGGCGGCCATTTTGATTTTGTTCGCGCTCTGGATTGTGGCGGCGATTGCGCTGGCGTGTTCGACGCGGTTCGACACGATTCCGACGCTGGCGATTTGTTCGGCGATTTTTTTGCTGGGATTGATGTCCGATTACTTTTTTGGCCGGCGGGCACAAAATGGCGAATGGTGGGCCTCAACGCTTTACACTGTGATTCCAAACTGGCAACTTTTCTGGTTCGCCGACGCGATTGACACGGGGAAAAACACATTTCAGTGGAATTACGTGGGCAAGGCGCTGGCCTACGCGGTTTTTTACGCCGGCGCGGCGCTGGCCGCGGGCGCGGCGTTGTTTGAAGAGCGTGAGTTGAGCTGAGCATGGAACGTCAAAGATTAACATTGAAACCGGCCGCGCAAGCGCGCGGGCGCCGGTTCTTCATTTCACATTTTTAATCCCGTGGAACGCAACGTCCCCAAAAGTGGTTTGGTCAATTTGGCGGTCGCGATCATTATTTTTATCGCGGCCATTGCCGTCACTTGCCTGGTCAACTCACTGGCCGGCGAGGGCGCGTGCATCTTTCTCCTGGTTACGGCGCTGGTCGCGTTTTGGAGCTGGTTCCAAACGCGGCTGGAAGAAAACGAGCGGCTGGAGCGGCTTGAAGTGGAAGAGCTGGCGCGCACGCGCGGCGAATCGGCGCTGTTTGAGACAAAGGAATCCGAGGTGTTCGCGGCGCGGCGCGCGCGCGAGCAGTTCGAAAAATATTTCGTGCCGGGCTTTGCGGTTTTGCTTCTGATTATTGAAGCAGGCGGCGCGTGGGTGCTGTGGCGCTGGATTGGCAAGACGACGACGCCCATTGTGGAAATGCGCGCGACGGCATCATTGTCGCTGTTCGCCATTTTCGCGCTGTTGTTGTTTTTGATTGGGCGATTTTCCGTAACGATGGCGCGGCTGGAGGACCGCCGGCTGCTGCGGCCCGGGTCCAGTTTCATCCTGGCGAGCGCTTATATTTGCGCTTTCACGGCCCTGGCCATTATGGGCGTCTCGTGGGCGGGTTTTCTGCGGGCAGACGTCTGGGTTGCGCGCGCCTTCTGCATTTTGCTGGGGCTGATGGCCGCCGAGGTTCTGTTGACGCTTTTGCTGGAGATTTATCGACCGCGCGTGCGCGGCAAAATTTCCCGGCCACTGTACGAAAGCCGGCTTGTGGGCATTCTCGCGCAACCGGAAACCCTGTTCACGACCGCGGCGCAAACGCTGGATTATCAGTTCGGATTCAAGGTTTCGGAAACCTGGTTTTTCAAGTTGCTCAAGGAAAATCTTTCCATGCTGCTGCTGGTACAACTGGCAGTGTTGCTGTTGTCCACAAGTGTAGTCTTCGTAAACGCGGGCGAACAAGCCATCCTGGAGCATTTCGGCAAACCTGTCGCCGTGCTGGATGCGGGCGCGCATTTTAAATGGCCCTGGCCGGTGGACGAGGCGTATCGCTATCGCACCGAGCAAATCCAGTCGCTGTACGTGGGCTACCAGCCAGACACCAATGAGGCGCAAGTGATTCTGTGGACAGTGCCCCACAACCAGGAACAAAATTTCCTCGTGGCCACCCGGCCGTCGGCGGTCGAGAACGAGATGTCCGAGGAAGAGGGTTCTGTGATGGACCAGGCGCTGAAAGCGCCGCCGGTGAGCCTGATTACGATCAGCATACCGATTCAGTTTGAAATCACCAACGTGATGCAATGGGCATACAAGAACAGCGACCCTACGAACCTGCTCGAGTCCCTGGCCACGCGCGCCGTTGTGCAGTATCTCGCGGGTGAAGACATCGATGACTTGATGTCAAGCGGGCGTTTTGGCGCCGTGCGGAAGTTAGAGAGCCAAATTCAAAGCGACGCGGACGCGCATCAACTGGGCGTGAAAATTGTTTTTGTGGGATTGCAGGACATTCATCCGCCCACGCCCGTGGCGGCGGACTACGAAAAGGTCATTGGAGCGCAGCAAAGCAAGCTGGCGGCGATCCTGTCGGCGCAGGCGGACGCGATCGCGACCAATGCGCTGTCGCAGGCGCAGGCATTTTCGACGACGAATATGGCGGCGGCGAACCGGCTGGCGTTGGAGATGTCGTGGTATGCGCGGGCGGCCCAGTTTACGAACCAAATCCAGGCATTTGAAGCCGCGCCGTCGGTTTTTAAACAGCGGGCGTATTACACGATGTTTGCGGACGCCACGCGCAATTCGCGCAAATACGTATTGCTTGTCACCAACACGCAGGACGTCCTGATTTTTGATCTTCAAGACAAAATCAGGGCCGACCTGATGAACGTTACTCCAGAATGATTTTGCCATGAAAAAGAAAAATATCGTCAGCGTCATCATTGGCGCGGTCATCATCATCATCTTCGCGATGCTGTTGTTTGCGTTTCAGGTGCGGTACGCGCAGGTGGCGGTCGTGACCACGTTTGACAAGCCGGTGCGCAACATTGACCAGCCGGGCCTGTATTTCAAATGGCCGTGGCCGATTCAGCGCGTGTATAAATTCGACGGGCGGATCCAAAATATTCAGGACAAGTTCAACGAGACCATCACCCGCGACAATAACGACCTTATCCTGACGATTTATGCCGGGTGGAAGATTTCCAATCCATCGACGTTTTATCCGAAATTCGCGGGATCAGTGCCCCGCGCCACGGAGATACTGCAAGGCATGTTGCGCAACGCAAAAAATGCGGTTGTGAGCAGCAATACATTGTCGGCATTTGTAAATCCCGACCCCCGCCAGCTTCGATTCGACGAGATGGAACAGAAAATCCAGGACTCCGTGCAGGCGCAGTTGAGCACCAACGATTATGGCATCCAATTGGTATTTCTGGGTTTCAAGAAAATCGAATTGCCACAGAGCGTGACGCAATCGGTGTTTGACCGGATGAAGGGCGAGCGGCAGGTCATCATCAGCAGCGAACAAAACGAGGGCGCCAAGCAGGCCACGATCATCAAATCGACCGCGGACCGGATTGCAACCGAAACCATCGCCAATGCCAACGCGACTGCGGCGCAAATCATGGGCAAGGGATATGCGCAGGCCGCCACCGTGCTGCCGATATTCGAGAAAGACCCGGCGCTGGCGAACTATCTGCTTCGGTTGGACGCGCTGCAACAGGCGCTAGGCCAGAAGACCACGCTCATTTTTGACGAACGGACTCCGCCGTTTGATTTGTTTACCAGCATCCCGACAAATGCGCCGCACGCCGCGCCCGCGCAATAACTGATTTCGCACAATGAACGGCCACGATCATCACGACCACGACCACGAGCACGAGCACGAGCACGAGCACGAGAAACCGGAAACGCAGGATGCCGGCTCGCAGGCATTGGCCGAGGCGCTGGGCAGCAGCTTTACGATTGTCAAAATCGTCATGGGACTGATGGTTGCAGGATTCATCATTTCCTGTTTTTTCAAAGTAGGCCCGCAGGAAAAAGCCGTCATCCTTCGCTTCGGCAAACCCGTTGGCCAGGGCGAAAAAGCCCTGCTGGGCGCGGGCCTGCACATGAGGCTGCCCTATCCGATTGACGAAATTGTCCGAATTCCGGTCGCCCAAATCCAGCAGGTGACCTCGGACAACGGCTGGTATTTTACGACACCGGAGCAGGAGTTAAGCGGGGAGGAATTGCCCGCCGGACCGGACCTGAACCCGCAAATTGACGGTTTTCTTTTGACGTCGGACACCAACATTATCCATGCGCGGGCGACCCTGGCGTATCATGTGGCTGATCCGCTTGATTACACATTTGACTTTGCGGACGCTTCGAACGCGGTGCTGAATGTCCTGGACAACGCCCTGCTATACACGGCCGCCACATTCAGCGCGGACGACGCGCTGATCAATGCGCGCGCCCAGTTCCAGGATGCGGTGCAGGAACGGGCCACAGCGCTGCTTGAAGAGGAAAACCTGGGCGTCGTCGTCGATTATTGCACGGTGGACAGCATTCCGCCGCGCCAGCTCACGGACATTTTCAATCAGGTGACGATTGCGCGTGAAAAGCGCAGTGAGACGATCAATCAAGCCGTGAGCTACGCAAATCAAACCACCAATAACGCGATTGCAACGGCGGCGGGCATTATCAATCTGGCGCAGTCAACGGAATTCAATTACGTGACGAATCTGGTGGCCAGCGCGAACCAGTTTAAAGATATATTGCCGTATTACAAACAGGACCCGTCGCTTTACATTCAGCAAACGTTCGTGAGCATGGTGGGCGGGGCGCTGACCAATGTGGAGGATAAATGGTATCTTCCGCAGCGCGCGGATGGCAAACCGCGCGAACTTAGGTTATTATTAAATCGCGAACCGCCGGGAACAAACGCCGCCGGTTTCTGAGAATGAGTTTTATATGCAAGTTACTTCACTTCTAAGCCGGCAAGAGGACGAGCACGACCACGAACACGGGCATGGGCATGATCATAAACACGGCCCGGGCTGCGGCCACCACCACGCGCATTCCACCGTCCACCTGTGGCAGGCCGTCCTGGGGCTTGTCCTGGTCCTGAATGCCTATATCGTGGATTGGATCTTCTCCGAAGGATCGACGATTTCCAGCTTCAGCGCGTTTTTCGGGGCAATCATATTGATCTATCCCATTGTCGTGACTGCGGTCAAAGACCTGCGCGCCGGCCGGTTGAGCATAAACGAACTCGTGGCGATCGCGGTTCTTGCGGCGTTTGCGTCGGGCGCGGTTGGGATTGTCAACGGCCAGGACAATGCCGGGCTGTTCAGCACGAGCGCCACCGTGGGATATAAAACCGCTGGATTGATTGCGTTTCTGATGCTGATGGGTGAGGTCATCGAAACCCGCACGGCGGAAGGCGCGCGGCAGTCCATCGAATCACTTATCGAACTGACGCCCACGCGCGCGCGCCGCATATTGAATGACGGCAACGAAGAAGAAATTCCCGCCAGCCAGCTTCAGGTGGGCGACGTCATCCGCATCCGGCCGGGCGATAATGTGCCCGCGGACGGCACGATCGTCAGCGGCCAGGGCTCGCTCAACCAGGCGACCATCACTGGTGAATCATTGCCCGCGGACAAGAAGGCCGGGGAAGAAGTTTTTGCCGGCACACAAAATCTGACCGGCGTATTGGAAGTCAAGGTGAGCCGCGCGGGCGAAGACACCACATTGGGCCGCGTCCGCGAACTGATTTTGGCAGCCGAAAAAACGAAACTGCCCATCATGAAAATCGTGGACCAATACATGGGCTATTATACGCCGCTGGTCCTGCTCATTGCCATTTTGGTGTGGGTGTTCACGTATGACTTGAATCGTGTGATTTCCGTTCTCCTGGTTTCGTGTCCCTGCGCGTTTATTCTGGCCACGCCGACGGCGATGGTTGCCGCGCTGTCCGCCGCGGCGCGCCTGGGCATCCTGATTAAAAACGTCGCGGACATCGAATTGGCGGCCAAGATCAACGCATTCGTTTTCGACAAAACAGGCACGCTGACCACGGGCCAGCTTGCCGTCAGCCGGCTGGCGCCCATTGGCGAGATTAAGCCTGCCGAATTGCTGCTGCTGGCGGCATCGGCTGAGAAATACAGCAACCATCCCACGGCCAAGGCGCTGGCCCAACTCGCGGGTGAAGCGGGCGTGCCCCTCGCCGAACCAAAAGACTTTGCTGAAACAGCCGGCCGCGGAGTCAAAGCGGAGGTGTCTGGAGCCAAAGTCATGGTGGGCCGCGCACAATGGCTCAAGGACAACGGCGTGAATTCGCAATTTGAAAAGTCCGTGGACCTGAATGAAGCGGAGGGCTGGAGCTTGATTTTCGTTGCCCGCAACGGCGAGTGCGTCGGCTGGGTGGGCTTGCAGGACAAGACGCGCGCGGGCGCCAAAGACGCTTTGGCCGAATTGAAACACGCCGGCGTGCGCCGTATCGCCATGATTTCGGGCGACCGCCAGCCGGTGGCGAACCGAGTGGCCGCTGAGATTGGTTGTGAAGAGGCCAAGGGCGATTGCCTGCCGCAAAACAAAGTGGAATTTGTCCACAGCGTCAAATCCAAAGGCTATCGCGTGGCCGTCGTCGGCGACGGTGTGAACGATGCGCCGGCCCTGGCCGCCGGTGATATCGGCATCGCGATGGGCGCAGCCGGCAGCGAAGTGGCCATTCACAGCGCGACGATTGCGCTAATGAACAACGACCTGCGCCGATTGCCGTTCCTGGTGCAGCTTTCACGCAGCACCCGCGCGGTCATCAACCAAAATTTTGCCTTTGGCGCTTGCTTCATTATTTTCGGATTGTCCGTGTCGGCGTTTGGTCTCATCGGCCCGGTAACGGCGGCGATATTGAACGTGACCGGCCCGTTGATTGTGATTTTCAACAGCGCGCGGCTGGTGCGGATGGGCGAAGATCTGGAGCATTTCCAGGCGGAGACGGATGCGACGAGGCGCAAGCCAGCCGGACAGATGACGCCGAAGATGGCGTGACGGAATTTGCGATTTGCGAGTGGCAGCGCCACCTGCCGTTACGATTTACGCGTAATAGGCGTCGGTACGCCAGCTTGCCGGGCGGGCAAAATCTATGTAAATTAGAGAGATGAGTACCGCTGAAATCATGCAGCAAATAGAAGAGTTACCTGACAAAGAGCAACAGCAGCTTTTTGTTCTTCTGACTAAAAAAATCATGGGTGGCCGAAGTGTAAACGCGAAGCAATGGCTGGGCAAAAACCTCTCGTTTGAGGAAGCGTGCGACGTTGTCTTTCGGGAAAACCGAGAGTTGCTGAGCGCCCTGGCCAAGTGAGTGAGCCACGCTTTTTGACACTGGATCAAGTTCTTCGTATCCATGCCCGAAGTTTGGCAGAACATGGTGGGAGCGATGGGACGAGGGACAACGGACTGGTCGATTCCGCTTTAGCCTCCGCCAAAAATACCTATTATTATGCGAATGGCGATTTATACGATATTGCCGCAAGTTATGCTTTCCACTTGGCGGAATCGCAGGCCTTTGTTGATGGAAATAAGCGCACAGCCGTTACGTCCGCTATGGTTTTCCTCGCTATGAACGGCGTTTATGCTCAACCGCCAACATGGGATCTCTACACCGCGATGATTGACGTGGCGGAAAAGAAGAAGACGAAGAACGATTTGGCGGGCATTTTTCGCAATGCCGGCCGATAACATCTCAGGTATTTGCACAAAAAAGATTGGACAAATATGGCCTGGCGGCTGTCTTAAAAGAGCAGATAGACCAACAAAAATGAAAGAAGAACCATGCCCGTTGCTGAATTAAACCCAAAAACGGAGACTCCCGGCCGCAAGACCGGCGAAGTCGTCGTCGCGGTCCGGGGACTCACCAAAATCTTCAAGGATTTCTGGAACCGGCCCAAGGCCCGGGCAGTGGACAATGTGGATTTTGAGGTCCGGCGCGGCGAAGTCTTTGGTTTGCTGGGACCCAACGGCTCGGGCAAGTCCACGACCGTCAAATTGCTGCTGGGCCTGCTCAATCCGACACGCGGCCATATCCAGGTGTTTGGCCATTCGCCCCAGCACGTCCGGACGAAGGAACGCATCGGTTATTTGCCGGAGGAATCCTACCTGTACCGGTATCTGAACTCCCGCGAGACGCTGGACTTTTTCGGGAACCTGTTCCAATTGAGCCGGGGCGAGCGGCAGAATCGCGCGGACCAACTGCTGGAAATGGTCGGGCTGGGCAGAACGCAAACCCGGGCCGTCGGCGAATTTTCCAAGGGCATGCAGCGCCGCATCGGGCTGGCGCAGGCGCTCATCAACGACCCGGACCTGGTCATCCTGGATGAACCGACAGCCGGCCTGGACCCCATCGGCTGCCGCGAAGTGAAGGATTTAATCATCGCCCTGGCGCGCCGGGGCAAAACCGTCATCCTGAGCAGCCACTTGCTCTCGGACGTTGAAGACGTGTGCGACCGTGTCGTTATTTATTACGGCGGCAAAATCCAGGCCGCCGGAACGCTGAAGGAACTGCTTTCTGAGCCGGACACCCTGCGCATCACGACACCCGTTGTGCCGCGCCAGACACTTGAGCGCGTGCTGGAAATCATCCGCAAGGACGTCGCCCACGGCGAGGTGCATGTGGATAATCCGACGCAAAATCTTGAAAGTTACTTTCTCGCCGTTGTGGAAAAGGCCCGCCAGGCCGCCCACGAAACCAGTGGCGCGCAATCGGGCGCGCGCGTGGCCGCTTACCTGCGGGCCGGGGCCGAAGAATCTTCGGGCGGCGAAAAGATGCTTGAGAAGCTGGCGCTGCCGGAGGCCGCGCGGAAACCAGTTCCTGTTGTCCCGGCGCCCGCGCCAGGACCCAAAGTGGATGAGGAAAAATTGGAAGCGCTCGCAAAGGCCGAGCCGGTGGCAACGCCGGCAAAAGAGCCGGAACAAAAGCCGGCAGATCTGTCCCAGGCGGATGAGAAGTTGTCGTCGTTCCTTAAAAAGTGATGCAGAAAATCCTGGCCATTACGTGGTTGACGTGGAAGGCGGCGCTGCGGTTCCGGTTATTTGCGGTGGTTGCGACATTGCTGGTCCTGGCGGTGGTCGGCCTGCCGTTAATTGTGAAGGACGACGGCACGGCGCGCGGTTTTGCGCAGATCATATTGACCTACACGCTGAGCGCGGTTACGGCGTTGCTGGGGTTTTCCACGCTTTGGCTTTCGTGCGGGGCGCTGGCGCGCGATATTGAGGATTGCCAAATCCAGGTTGTCGCCACCAAGCCGATTGCGCGCTGGCAAATTTGGCTGGGGAAATGGTTCGGGATCGCCTCGCTGAACGCGACGCTGCTGGTCCTGGCCGCCGCGTGCATTTACGGGCTTTTGCAGTGGCGCGCCAGCAGATTGCCGCCAATGGAACGCCAGGAATTGCGCCAGGAACTCCTGGTGGCCCGCGGCTCGGCGCATGAGGCGGACAGGACCGCCGATATCAACGCCAAAACCGAGGAGATATTGCAGGACCGCCTGAAAGCAAATCCCGGCATCGAGGCCGACATTGACGAGGTGCGCAAACAGATTCGGGAGCAAGTAGTAGCTGACTCTCAACTCGTGCCGCCCGGTTACTACCGCCCATGGAACATATATTTAGGCACATCCAGCGATATCCACAATAAACCGCTGCAACTGCGGATTAAATTTGAAGCGGCCGACCATAGTCTCAGCGGAACCTATGTCGGCGAATGGCACATCGGCAACCCGGACTCGACGAATTTTGTGGTCCTTCCGCCCATGAGCCTGGCGCCGGATACGTTCCATGAATTTGAAATCCCGGCCGGCCTCGTTAGCGACAAGGGTTATCTGACGATTGTCTTTGTGAACGATAATAATACCTCCCTGCTGTTTCCGCTTGAGGACGGGATGGAAGTCCTGTTTCCGCAGGGCGGATTTACGATGAACTTTATCCGCGCGCTGGGAATCATCTTTTGCTGGCTGATACTGCTCTCGGCCATTGGCCTCATGGCCGCCAGTTTTCTTTCCTTTCCGGTTGCGGCGTTTTTTTCCATCACTATGTTGCTTGTGGCTTTTTCCAGCGGCACCCTGGCCGAGAGCGTTGAATTGGGCACAGTCACGAGCGGGAGCACGCCGACGCCGGGCAGTCGTTCGATCACGGACACGGTTATGATTCCGACCTTGAAAGGGATGCTCGACGTGTTGAACCTGGTCGAAAACTTTTCCCCGATCGATTCACTAAGTTCCGGCCGGAGCGTTCCCTGGAGCGAATTGGGCGCGGCATTCGCCCGGATTGTCCTGCTATTTGGCGGCGCGTTTGCCATCACCGGAATTGCCCTGTTCAGCCGCCGGGAACTGGCCGCGGCGCAAAACCAATGAAACCGCGCGCGAAAAAAATCCTCATGCTTGGGCTGGTCGCGGCGCTTCTCTTTGCTTCGGGCCAGGTACAAAAAAGCCTGAACCGGGACCGCGACACGATGGGGATCCTCATTGCCGACCAGCCATTGCAGGATGCGCCGCCCGTCCTGGCGTTCACCACGCAGGTGTTGGGAGGGTTCCGCGGGTTGATTTCCAATTTTCTCTGGATGCGCGCCAACGATTTACAACTGAACGACCAGTATTTTGAAGCGGCGCAACTGGCGGATTGGATTACCGATTTGGAACCTCACTTTACCCAGGTATGGATTTATCAAGGCTGGAACATGGCCTACAACATTTCAGTGAAGTTTAAAGATTTCCCGGATCGCTGGCGCTGGGTGCAAAACGGCATCGAACTGCTTCGAGACCGCGGCCTGCGCTACAATCCTGACAACCTCCTCATTTACCGGGAATTGGCCTGGTTTTTTCAGCATAAGATGGGCGCGAACCTCGACGACGCCAACGGTTATTATAAAACTGCATGGGCGGCGGAAATGTCCCCATTCTTCGGCCCAAACGGCACAAATTTTGACGCGCTGCTCCATCCGCGCACCGCCCAGGACCGCACAAATGTTTATATTCTTGAAACGAAGTACAAAATAGACCCGGCCTTCGCTCAAAAAGTAAACAACGAATGGGGTCCGCTTGACTGGCGATTGCCGGAAGCCCACGCCATCTATTGGGGCTCCCTCGCCCTTCAAAAGGACCATGAACATCCCGACAAAGTGGTGCAAACCGACGTTATTACCGATCGCCGGATTATTTATCAGTCCATGCTGCAGGCCTTTCAGCACGGCCAAATTATCCCCAATCCGTTTACCCACACCGCGACACTTGGCCCGAATCTCGCCCTCATACCCAAAGTAAACGACGCCTATGAAAAAATGATGCAGGAGGACCCCAAGGACGCCGCGCACATCTCCATTGGCCACAGGAATTTTCTTCTGGATGCCGTGTATTACCTCTACGAGGCCAACCGCGTGGCCGAGTCGCAAAAATGGTATGATTATGTCCGGGAAAAGTATCCGGACAAACCCGTCCTCCAATTTAAGCCCGATTCGTTTCCCAAAAATGTGCCGCTGGATGTGTACTGCGTCTCACGGGTGCAGGGAGACGTTAAGGACACTTCGCAGTCAGATACCACAGCCGCCGTGGAATTCTTTTTGACTCGTTCTTATGAGAGTCTTGCCATTGGAGACGACGAGCATTACGAGGGATACGGATTGATGGCCCGCAAAATCTATTATGTGTACACGCACAAAATTGATAAATGGGCGCCGGACATTGTGCGCACGGGCCTTCCGGATTTTCGCATTCTCAACGATGCCATCTTGGGTCAATTGCTCGACCCGCAAAACGGCCTGCCCTACGCCGCCCGCGCAGTCATTTACTCTCAATTAGGACTGCATGGCAGCCCGAACTTGCCGTACGGCGTCCTTTCGACAAACCAGGTTTTCGAAGCCCAATCTGTTACGAACAGAGCGACTGAAGGGAAATAATTGAGAATTAATTTGGATGATTTTCCGGGGCGGTGTAGCCGCCGTAGCCTCCAGGGTAATACCAGCCCGTGCCGCCATCCCACCACTGGGGATAATAGCCCCAATACCAGCCGGGCGAGACGTCGTAATAATAGTAATCGCGCGACCGCTGTGTCCAAAGATGGATTTGCTCGATGCTCACTACAGGATACCTGTAATAGATACCCTGCAATCGCTCATTTCGCACACCCTGCAGCGGGCCGGCCACAGTGATAAGATGTCCGCGCGGATAGGCCGCCGGATCGAGAAATTCAGGACTGAGGGCGATGAAACGGCCGGTGGAAGTGTTATCGTCGCTGTTCGGATTTTCCCGGCGGCCCAGGGGCAGCTCAAGCACGTAAATTTCGCCGCCGTTAGTCGTGTTGGCCGTACTAATGATTCTTCCGCCCCAGATGACAACTGCGCCACGTGTCGACTGCGGATTTGCCTTTGCCTGTAATAGAGTCAGCGGCACTGCCTGGTTTCGAAGATTTTCAGAGATGGGACTGGCGCAACCCGAAAGCACGGCCAAACCCAACATAAACGCGATGAATTCTCCCATGCGCATGTCCCATTCTCCTCCGAAGGGACAATCGAATCGCAGGGGCGGTTTGTCAACGGCAATTATCTGCGCTACGATCCCGCTCGGGCGAATTTTTCCAGCGCATCAAACAACACAGGCGGATTGGGCAGATGGGCAGGTGTTCCCTTGCCGCCGACCAGGCCGAAACCGTCGCCATAGGCGGGGCCGTTTACGACGCACAGGTCCGTGGAACAATCGGTAATTTGCCTTTGAGCGGCGGCCAGGGCCTCAGCGCGGCCGCCGTCGGCCTCAAATTTCCAGCCTACAAGTTTGGTTTTGGGAAACCAGCCGCGAAGGTCGGCGATTATTTTGGGCGTGGGCACAAGTTCGATGAGGAGCTTGCCCTGCCGGGTTGAGATTTTTTTCGTCTCTTTAAGTTCGGAAAGTTTGCCGTTGCCGTTCGGCTCGAAAATCCTGCCAAACGCAAAATCGCTGACGGCCGCGGCATGAAAAATGGCGTCCACCTTTTTCGTGGAAATCGCTTTCAGCTTGTCGCGCAAATCGACCGTGGTTGTAAATGTCTCGACGCGGCGCGCCCGGCGAGAACCGGAATAAACCGAAGTTTCGCCGATGAACAACGTGACGCCATGGCCTCGGGCGGCCAGATAGTTCGCCAATTCGGTGCCGAGGCGCCCGGTGGAAAAATTGGTGAGACGGCGCACTTCATCCAGCGGTTCGTAGGTCGGCCCGGCTGTGACAACGCAGTTCATATCATTAAGCATACTGCAAACGGCCCAATTGTAAAAATCCAATTGGCAATGCCCAATGCCGAATTCGACGTCCAACGCGAACACGGCAGGGCGGACGTGCCCGTCCGCCGAGCGAGCGCGAAAGCGCTTGCGTTTCAGGCACTCGATGTTCAGCGTTCGATGTTCGATGTTCGATGTTTTCTTTATTGGGGTTTTCCCGCATTTCATGATTCAATTCAGGGACGCGATATGAGCAAAATTGTGGGCATAGATCTCGGCACGACCAATTCACTGGTGGCCACGGTGGATTCGGGGATTCCGTTTGTCATAGCAGACGCCGGCGGCCGGCGCCTGACGCCCTCGGTCGTCCATTTTTCGTCCGCCGATGCCGAACCGATTGTGGGCCAGGAGGCGAATCGCGTTCGCGTACTCAAGCCGGCTGAAACAGTCTATTCCGTAAAACGGTTTATCGGCCGGCGTGGCGCGGAGGTTTCGGACGAGGAAAAGCCGGGCACATACGAATTGGACTGCGGCAGTGGGCCGGTGACCATTCCCATCCATGGAAAACAGTTTTCGCCGGAAGAAATCTCGGCTGAAGTGCTGAAAAAACTGAAGCGCGACGCCGAGACCTATTTTGGCCAACCGGTCACGCGCGCGGTGATCACTGTCCCGGCCTATTTCAACGATTCGCAGCGGGCGGCTACGAAACGGGCGGGCGAACTGGCCGGCTTTACAGTCGAGCGGATATTGAATGAGCCGACCGCCGCCGCGCTGGCCTATGGCCTGGACAAGCTCAAGGAAAAATCAAAAATAGCCGTTTATGACCTGGGCGGCGGCACATTTGACCTTTCGATTCTGGAATTGAACGACGGCGTCTTTCAGGTGCTTTCGACAAACGGAAATACCCGGCTTGGCGGTGATGACCTGGACAAGCGGATCGTTCAGTTCCTTGCGGAGCAGATCCACCAGGCTTCGGGCCTGCGTTGCCTGGAGGACCTCACTATTTTATCACGCCTGCGGGAGGCGGCGGAGGCGGCAAAAATAAAATTGTCCACGGAGACGCAGGCAGACATTGCGCTGCCGTTTTTGACTCCGGATTTTTCTTTTCATTACACGCTGAGCCGCGCGGAACTGGAAACGCTCACTCGCGACATCATTGCCCGGACGCGCCCACACTGTCTGCGGGCGCTCGCGGATGCGAAAATCGAGCCGCGCGGTTTGGACCAGGTCATATTAGTGGGCGGCCAAACGCGGATGCCGATGGTGCGGCGCTTTGTCGCGGAATGGTTCGGCTGCGCGGAGTTTGAAGAAACGCGTGGAACGCTTCGGCTGGGAACTGAATTTCATGCCGCGGGCGGCCCGCAATTAAACACATCGCAGAATCCGGATGAAGCTGTGGCGCTGGGCGCTGCGATCCAGGCGGAGATATTGAGCGGCGGGTTCAAAAATCTGCTGTTGCTGGATGTCACACCGCTGTCATTGGGCATTGAAACCTTCGGCGGCCTGATGAACGTATTGATTCCACGCAACACGACCATTCCCGTAAAGGCCGGCGAAATGTTTACAACCGCAGTGGACAACCAGCGCTCGATGCTCATCCACGTCCTGCAGGGCGAACGCGAACGGGCCGGGGACAACTGGAGCCTCGGCAAATTTACAATTGAATTTGAACCGGCGCCCCGCGGCGCGGCGCGCGTGGGCGTGCAATTTGAGATAGATGCCAATGGAATCCTTCACGCCCTGGCGCGAGACATTAGAACGGGCAAAGAACGCATCGTCGAAATCAAATCGGCGGTGGATGTGGAGGATTCAGCGGTGCAAAAAATGGTCGAAGAATCGGTTGCGCATGCCTTTGAAGACCTGGATGCCCGGCGCTGGATCGAAGCAAAACTCAAGGCCAACGACGCGCTTGCCGCGACAAAAAAGGCTCTCGCGGCCAATGCCGCCGAAATCGAAGCTGATTATCGCAAGCAAATTGAAGCCGCAGCGGGCGGCGTGGAAAGCGCGCTGGCCGTGGAGGATTTGCAGGCCGGCGCCGCGGAACTGAAACGATTGCAGTCAGCGGTTGCGGCTTTGGATGAGGCGACGAGGCCGCTGGCGGACTTTTTGATGGACAAAGCAATGGAAGCCATGTTGAAAAAGCGCGGAATAATTCAGTAACGTTTCAGCGACCGCCAGGCGCGGACGGACGACTCAGGACTTTTACAACGTCTGTAAGTTCTGCATTAGTGCAAAAAGTTCGCCACTCACCCCGATGGTTGAGGTATGCAAGACATCTGAAGCCCTCGCACTGAACCCAAACCGGTTCACCGATGGCAACCCGTTCTGTTTGAACACGTTCCTTGTCCAGGCCTCCACCGCCTGTGTCCATGCTATAATCTAAACCAGGCTTATAAACTTTGCAAGTGACTATGACAATGAGCGTCAGCGCCCGGTGAGAATTCTCCCAAGGAAAACTTCGCGCATTGAACCCCCGAACCGATTGGCACACGGAGCGCGGCTGTGTGCGGGGCAAAGGGGCACCAGCCGCAGCAGCCGCGAACGTTGCGACGCGCTGCGGCTGGTCTTCGACACAGCCGCGCTCCGAAGCAGGTTCATGGGGAGGGAGAGCCGTTCGGACGGGGACGTTCTATAGCTTTCGCGTGCGTTGTGCCCATGAACTCGCTTGTTGCGCCGCTGCACGCGGCGCTACACGGCGCAGCGCGCCGTGTTCCACCACCACGATTCATAGGGAGGGCGCCCTGGCGCTCCCCAATTCGCTTTCCCCTTTCAATTTTTCTTGTAATAACTCTAATGCCTGCTATTATCCCGCGATGCAAGGCGCGTTGCCTGGGGGTTCAACGGTCGCCAACCGCCATTTCCATGGCCGGTTTTTCATCTCCATTGTATTGCTGGTCTCTTTCCATTTCGGGTCCGTGGCGCATGCGGCTCAAACGATTCATCGCCATCTTCCACCGGCGGCAATTAAGCTGAAACCTCTTGGAGAGCTGCCCGCCACGGAACGCCTGGACGTTGTCATTGGCCTGCCGTTGCGCAATCAGACCATCCTGACCAATCTCCTGGAACAACTGTACGACCCCGCCGATTCCCGCTTTCATCGGTATCTCACGCCCGCGCAGTTTGCGGCGGAATTTGGGCCGTCGCAGCAGGATTACGACTCCGTCATCGCATTTGCAAAAGCTAATGGATTGACCGTAACGCGGACGCACACCAATCGCACGCTGGTGGACGTCAATGCCTCCGTGGCGGACATCGAGCGGGTCTTTCATGTGACCCTGCGGACGTACCGGCATCCGACGGAAAGCCGGACATTTTTCGCGCCGGATCGGGACCCAACGGTTGACCTTGCCACCCCGATTCTGAGCATCAAGGGACTGGACAATTATTCGTTGCCCCACAGGATGGGTCACACCACCCCGCCGTCAGTCACGAAAAATCAACAAACCGGCACGGGGCCGTACGGCTTTTTTATCGGGAGCGATTATCGCCATGCCTATGCGCCGGGGGTACCTCTAACTGGCGCCGGACAATCCGTCGCACTCTTTGAATTGGACGGCTATTATCCCGGTGATATCACCAACTATGAAGCACTGGCAAATGAACCGGATGTTCCCCTGACCAATATCCTGGTCGATGGCTTTAGCGGAGTCCCGCCCGATGGCGACACCGGAAACGAGGAAGTGTCATTGGACATTGAGATTGTCATTTCCATGGCGCCGGGATTGTCCAAAGTACTGGTTTATGAAGGCCCCAGCGACAGCGTGCAAAATTTCGACGATGTCCTCAACCAAATCGCGACCGATGACGCCGCCGAGCAAGTCAGCAGTTCGTGGGGTTTCACCATTGACGCGACGACTGAGCAAATACTTCAGCAATACGCCGCGCAGGGCCAGTCGTTTTTTGAGGCTTGCGGTGATGGGGGCGCTTATCCCGGCGCGGTCAACACTCCAGCGGACGATCCGCTGGTGACGTGTGTGGGCGGAACAGTGCTGACGACTGTTACCAATAGCGAGGAATGGTCGTCTGAAACCACCTGGCAAAACGGCGGCGGCGGCATCAGCACTGTTTACGCGATTCCAACCTGGCAACAGGGCATAAACATGACCACGAACCAGGGCTCCATTTACAGCCGGAATGTCCCCGATGTTGCGATGGTTGCGGCGGACTGCTGGGCCATTTCGGATAACGGAGAGGGTGAGATCGAGTTTGGCACGAGCATTTCGGCGCCTATGTGGGCTGGTTTTATCGCATTGGCCAATGAACAGGCCGCGCTTGCCGGCAAACCGTCGTTGGGCCAACTCGATCCGCTCCTTTATGCCATTGGCAAGAACCCTACGAATTATGCCACCGCCTTTCATGACATAACCACCGGCAATGACACCAATTCGAGCAGTCCCAACCGGTTTTTCGCCGAGCCCGGCTATGACCTGTGCACCGGGTGGGGCACACCGGTTGGAAGCAACCTGATTAACGCGCTGGTGACTCTGGATGGCACGGTGACATCGCCCGCGTTATTTACTATTACGAGCATCGTCCGGACCAATAACGGCAGCGTGTTTCTAACGTGGGAAACCATTGGCGATACGACGAACTTCGTCCAATCAGCCCCGAAACTGACCGCGAATTTCACCAACGTCAGTCCGGCAATCGTTGTCGGCGGCACAGAGGAAACCACCACGAACTATCTCGACCTGACAGGCGGCGCCAATTCGGCGCGTTTTTATCGGATCAAAATCTTCGCTCCGTCGCCGGCTGACGACGCCAGCCAGCCGGCATACGCAGGCGGCTGGTTCTATGGCGATAACGGCGGCATCGGATTCAGTCCATGGATATTCACAGGAATCGGCCCCATTAACAGCCAATGGAACGGATTTTACATCGGTTCCTCCACTAATAACGGCGGAGGGGAAGGACCCGGGATTGACGTCAATGGCGATTCCTGGGGCATCTACGCAAACAATGGCAATTATGCCACTGCCTATCGAGCGTTTGCGTACGGGCCGCTGCAGGCCGGGCAAACATTCTCGTTTAGCATGGACAACGGCTACATTGACAGCGGCAATTGGGTGGGATTTGCGCTGCGCAACGGCAACGCGACCGACGGACCACTCGATAACACGACCGGCTGGCGCTTTCAATTCGTGTTTTTCGGCGGCGGCAGCGATTACCAAATCTACGATAACTCAGGCCAATCCGATTCCGGAATTTTCTTTACGGACACGGGGTTGCGATTTGTGTTTACGCTTGTGACCGCGGACACCTATTCGTTGCAAGTCATTGAGAACAGCACCGGCTCGACGAATTATTACAGCGGCACGCTCAACGGGACGCCTGGAAGCAGCATCAACAGCATCGCTCTGTTCAACTTCGGCGCCGGCAGCAGTCCCGCGAACGATTGTTTCTTTAACTCGTTCAAAATAACCGGCCCATGATCCCGTTTGTTGCGCCGCTGCACGCGGCGCAACACGGCGCAGCGCGCCGTGTTCCACCACCTTCGCCTCATGGCGCAAAGAAATTCTTTTTGAATTTGGCCCAATTTCACGGCACATTTCGGCGTGAAAATTTTTTGGATTCTCATGGGTTGGCTCCTTGCGTCGGCTGTGGGCGCGGCGGATACCAATTTGATTTATCACGCCGGCTGGATTGACTTCAACAAGAACGGCAGGATGGATGTGTACGAGGACCCGTCGCAGCCAATAAAAAAACGCGTGGCCGATTTGCTCCGGCGGATGACTCTCGAGGAAAAAATCGGCCAGCTTTGGCAATCCGACACGCCAGCCGACGCGGATGTGACCATGGCCAAAAGAATACGCGACGGAGGAGTGGGCTCGTTCATGGGGGGTTCATCGCTCATAGAAACGCCCATGATGCGCAATCGGCTTCAGCATATCGCTGTGGAACAAAGCCGGCTGGGCATCCCCCTCATTTTCGGCCATGACGCGATTCATGGCTTTCGCACGGTGTTTCCGATTCCACTGGCGATGGCGTGCGCGTGGGAACCGGAATTGTTCGAGCGCACACAGACGATTGCGGCGCGGGAATGCGCGGCTGCCGGCATCGACTGGACATTTTCGCCCATGGTTGACCTGGCGCGCGACCCGCGCTGGGGACGCATCGCCGAGGGATTTGGCGAGGACCCGTACCTTGGCTCGCTCGACGCGGCGGCGAACGTCCGTGGATTTCAGGGCACAAACATGGCGGACATCAACCATATCGCCGCCTGTCTGAAACATTACGTCGGCTACGGCGCCGCCGAAGGCGGACGCGACTATAACACCACGGAGATTTCCAAATTCACCCTGCGCAATTTCTATTTGCCGCAATTCAAAGCCGGCATTGACGCCGGAGCGCTGACAATTATGAGCGCGTTCAATGACCTGAACGGCATGCCGGCGAGCGCGAACCGCTTCACCCTCACGGACGTCTTGAGGAATGAATGGGGATTCAAAGGTTTCGTGGTCAGCGATTACGAGTCCGTAAGCGAATTGATCGACCATGGATTTGCCGACGATGACGCCGAGGCGGCCCGCTTTGCCCTGACGGCGGGTGTGGATATGGAAATGGTTTCAACGACCTATCGGGACACTCTTCCCGAGCAGGTCAAAGACAAGATAGTGCCCATGTCTGTCATCGACGAAGCCGTGCGGCGCATTCTCACGGTGAAATTTACCCGCGGCCTTTTCGAGCATCCGTACACGGACGAAAACCGCTACAAGACGGCCTATCTCCTTCCGGATGCCGTCGCCCTGGCACGTGAAGCTGCGGCCAAATCATGCGTGCTGCTGAAAAACGACAACAACGTCCTGCCCCTGTCAAAAGACACAAAAACCATCGCGCTCATCGGGCCGCTGGGCACGGACTCCGAACAGATGGTGGGACCATGGTATTCCCGCGCGCACAGCCAGGACATCGTCTCGCTGGCCACGGGCATTGAACAAAAAATTCCTTCGGACTCCCAACTCCTCGTCGCCCGCGGTTGCTCGATCATTGAAACCGGCAGGACGCGATTCCATGTGGGGAATTATTCCCAGGTGACCGAGCATCCCACCGGAAGCAACGAAATTGCCGCCGCAGTCGAAGTGGCGGAAAGAGCGGACGTCGTCATCATGGCGCTGGGCGAACCCTCGGATTGGAGCGGCGAAGATGGCAGCCGCAGCACGCTCGATTTGCCCGGGCTTCAGATGGACCTCCTGAACGCCGTGGCCGCAACGGGAAAACCCGTCGTGGTCGTGCTGTTCAATGGACGTCCACTCGCGCTGCCGGGCGTTTTTGCGAAGGCGTCGGCCGTTTTGGAGGCATGGTATCCGGGCATCCAGGCGGGCAACGGCGTCGCTGACCTGTTATTTGGCGATGCTGAACCGACCGGCCGATTGACCACAACGTTTCCTTACAGCGTCGGCCAGGTGCCGATGTATTACAACCACGCCAACACAGGCCGCCCCGGCTTCGGCCATTGGAAAGGCAATTATGTGGACGGTCCCAGCGTCCCGTTCCTGCCATTTGGCTTTGGACTGGCCTACACAACATTTGATTATGGAATTACGACGGTAGATTCGGGCATCTTGAAGGCTGGCGAAACGCTCACAGCCAGGGCGACCATAAAAAACACTGGAACGCGAGCAGGAACTGAAGTGGCGCAGCTTTATATTCGCGGTTTGGCCTTCGCGGGCGGCTGCCGGCCGGTTCGTGAACTCAAGGGCTTTCAAAAAATCCTTTTGCAACCCGGCGAAAGCCGCGAGGTCACGTTTTCGCTTTCCCCGCATGAACTTGGCTTTTTTGACTCCGACGGTCATTGGATTGTCCAGCCAGGCGAGTATCAGGTCTGGATTTGCCCCAACAGCGCGTCCGGACAGCCGGCGGAATTTGAACTGGAATGACCGGCTTGGTGTACACGCTTTAGCGTGCTCTGGGTTTGGCACCTTGCTGGTTTCGGCGAAATGTGGATGCCGAGCACGCTAAAGCGTGTACACCAAACACGGTCACGCGAAGGGGCCGAAGATGGATTTCCTTTTGAACCAGCTCCGGCAGGAGGTTAGTATTTGAACGAGCAATTATGAACGAGCCGTGGAAGCCAGACATGAGTGAGCCGTGGAAACCCCGCTGCCGTGCTCGTATTGAGGACGGCAGAATGGTCGTTGTGATGGAGTTAAAAGGTGTTCTCCCGGCCACCCTGTTGATGACCTTTGAAGAAGGGCAATTGCGCGTGCGTGGCCAGCATGAAGAGTTCGGCAAATTTGAGCGCAGATTTGAAATCTCGACGGACCATGACATAAACGCGGTCAAGACAGTTTTGGAAAACGATATGTTGCGAATTGAGATGCCGGCCAGGAAGAAAGACAGGGGTGGTTACATGTCCAGACCCATCAACGTTTCCGGCATCGTAGCCGAACCAGGTAAAATTGCGGCCAAAGTTTTAGCTTCTTCGCCTCACGCAATGATGATCTACTGCACTCATTGCGGAAAACATTTCGACATCATCGTTGCTGCCGAAGGAGCCCGGGAATATCGCTGCCCTCATTGCGGTACAGTCCGGAAATTTGACCTGGAAGCTCTTATCAGCCAGGCAATCGATCAGACCCAGAAAATGGCCCGAAAAAATCGCGGATCGCGTTAGCCGGAAGCAGCATCCGCAGATTTCGCAGATTAACGCAGATAGATCAATAAGGCGGACAGAACAGAATAATCCGGATTTTCAAACGCCTTTCCTGCTTTCCTTTTTTCCTCATTTTTTATCTGCCAAATTCGGCGGAATCTGCGGATAGAACCTTAACCTAAAAACTTTCCTGGATTCAAAATGCCATTTGGATCAAGCAAGCGCTTCAACTCGCCGTGCACGTCGCGGACTTCGTTAGACACGGCAAGCGGCCACCACCGTTTTTTGGCCAGGCCGATGCCGTGTTCCCCGGTGATGGCGCCATCGTGTGCCAGCACCCAGCGGAATAATTCGTCCAGGGCCGCTTCACTGCGTTCCTGCGCGCCGGGCTTGTCAAAATCCACCATGATGTTCGTATGAATGTTGCCGTCGCCCGCATGCCCGAAACAGGCAAGCTGCAAACCGGTCTCACGCTGCAAACGCGCCGCAAACGCAAACAGGTCTTCCAGCCGGCCGCGTGGCACCACGATGTCCTGGTTCAATTTCGTCAGGCCGGTCGCGCGGAGTGAAAACGAAAAGTCCCGCCGGATTTGCCAGACTTTTTCGCATTCCTCATCGCCCAGGCCGCGATCGGCAAATTCAGGTTTGAAGCGCCGGACGATTTTTTCCACGTCGGGCAACTCGCTGCGGACGGACTTTTCCTGTCCATCCAGTTCCACGATCAGATGCGCCTTGCAAACGCCCAGGCGGCGGCTTTTGGTGTAGTTCGCGGCGGCGGCCAGGGTAAATTGGTCGGCCAATTCGAGGGCGCACGGCAAAAATCCCGCGGCCAAAATCGCCTGCAACGCCCGCACGGCATTAGACATCGATCCAAAACCGGCGGCCAGCGTGGCCCGAAATGGCGGCAGAGGAATCAGCTTAAGCGTGGCTTCGGTCACAACTCCCAGCAACCCTTCCGAACCGACGAACAACCTGACCAAATCAAAGCCGGTTTTGTTTTTATGCGTGCGTCCGCCCAGCCGGAGAATGCGGCCATCGGCCAGGACCACTTCCAAACCGAGGACATAATCGCGGGTGACCCCGTATTTTAAACAACGCGGGCCGCCGGCGTTGGTCGCGATGTTCCCGCCAATAAAATTGTGGGCGCGGCTGGCAGGGTCCGGCGGATAAAAGAGCTTTTTCTTTTCGACGGCGTTCTGAAGCTTCTCAGTAATCACAGCGGGCTGGACGATGGCGACAAAATCTTTCTCATTGATTTCCAGGATGCGGTCCATGCGTTCGAGCGAAAGCACGATGCCGCCAGTCATCGGCACCGCCCCGCCCACGTATCCGTAGCCTGCGCCCCGGGCGGTGACGGGAACCTTATGGCCATTTGCAAATGCCAGGATGCACGAGACGGATTGGGTATCGCGCGGCAGGACCACCGCCTGCGGCTGATGCGCGGCAAACCATTTATCGCCGGAATACTCCGTAAGCTTCTTATGCTCAAGTATGATTTCGTCCTTGCGGAGCAGCTTTCGCAGTGGTTGGAGCCAATGTATTGAATTTTTCATTAAATTCTCGAACGAAAGAATATTCCACAATAGGCAATCCGCAATTCGCAATCCATTTTCAGGTAGTGTCTTATATTGGTTTGGCGTCCACGCTTTAGCGTGCTCCAGAGCAGCTTGGAGACTGGCTGGCGAACCCGGAGCACCCTGAAGGGTGGACACCAAACCGAACTAGGCCACTGCCCATTTTCGAGTTGGCTTGAACGTCTGATTATGGTTTGCTGTATCTCTATTTATGAGAAATTTTTTGCGCATACTCATTCCGGCGGTCCTGATGCTGGTGGTTACGAGTGTCCCGGCGTTTGGGCAGTCTAAAATCGCCACCGTGGACCTGAAGAAACTCTTTGACAACTACTATAAGAAGAAGCTGGCCGAGGCGGAAGTCCAGCAACATCTTGACCAACTGGACCAGCAATACTCCAAAATGGCTGCGGACTTTAAAAGGCAAAGCGACGATTACCAGTCTGAGTTGGCATCGGCGAATGACCAGGCCGTTTCGCAGGATGAACGCGATAGACGCAAACAAGCCGCCGACGACCAATTGAAGCAATTGGAGGATTTAAAAGGGACCCTCGACCAATTTCAGCGCCAGGCACAGGTGACCATTTCCGACCAGCGCCAGCGCATGCTCGATAACCTCCTGGATGATATCAAAAAAGCCGTTGCCGATAAAGCCAAGGCGGCCGGAGACACCCTTGTTTTGGATACGACCGCCGAGACGATCAGTGGAACGCCCGCCGTTCTCTTTAGCGCGGGGGACAACGACTTGACTGACGATGTCCTTAAAGAATTGAACTCGACCGCGCCGCCCGATTTGCCGGACACGTCGTCGCCGTCCGTATATCTTTCGACGAACACTCTGCCGTTTGACAGCAGCGCACCCGGAGCAACGACGACTCCCGGGACCCAATAGTTTGAGTTTGTTTCATGTTTGATTCACTAAGCAGCCGGCTGCAAAACGCCTTTCGCAATCTGCGCGGCCTGGGAAGGATTTCCGAGAGCAACGTCGCCGATTCCCTGCGCGAAGTGCGCATGGCGTTGCTCGAGGCTGATGTCAACTTCAAGGTCGCGCGGGACTTCATCGAGCGCGTCAAGACCAAGGCCATCGGCGTGGAAGTGATCCAGAGCATCCAGCCGGGCCAGCAGATTGTCAAAATTATCCACGACGAACTGGTGGACCTGCTGGGTTCACAGAATGCCGCGTTGAATGTAAGCGGCAGCCCGACGTCCATCTTGATGGTTGGGTTGCACGGCTCCGGCAAAACGACGTCCAGCGGCAAACTGGCCCGCCTCTTGCAAAGGCAGGGGCGCCAGCCTTTGCTCGTGGCCGCGGACGTCTATCGCCCGGCGGCTATGGACCAATTGGAGACGCTCGGCAAACAAATCGGAATCCCGGTTTTTCTCAAGCGCGGCGAAACCGACGTCCTCAAAATTGCCCGCGAGGCGCTGGATTTCGCCGGGGCGCAAAATCGAAACGTGGTGATTTTTGACACCGCGGGCCGGCTGCAAATTGACGAGCCGCTCGTGCAGGAACTGGTCCGTTTGCGGGATTTGGTCAGGCCCCAGGAAATTTTATTGGTGCTCGACGCGGCGACCGGCCAGGAAGCCGTGAATGTGGCCACACACTTTGACCAGGCCCTGAATGTCACCGGCTCCATTTTGACAAAATTGGACGGCGACGCCCGCGGCGGCGCGGCGTTGAGTTTGAAATCCGTCACCGGCAAGCCCATTAAGTTCGCGGGCGTGGGAGAAAAGCTCGAGGATTTTGAACCGTTTCACCCGGAACGAATGGCGTCCCGCATCCTCGGCATGGGCGACGTCGTGAGCCTCGTGGAAAAGGCGGCGGAAGCCGTCAGCGAAGAGGACGCGAAAAGGCTCGAGGAAAAGATGCGCAAGGGCGAATTCACGCTCGAGGACTTTTTAGAGCAATTGCGCGCCATGAAAAAGCTTGGCCCGCTCGAAAGCATCATGAAAATGCTTCCCGGTGGCGCGGACGCGCTCAAGCAGGTGGACATTACAAAGCAGGAAAAGGAGTTCAAACGAATGGAAGGCATGGTCTGCTCGATGACGCCCAGGGAGCGGCGCACTCCTCAAATTCTGAATGCAGGCCGTCGCCGGCGCATCGCCGCCGGCAGCGGCGTAAGCGTGACGGAACTCAACACGATGCTGAACAAGTTTTTCCAGATGCAGAAGATGATGAAAGACATGGGCAAGCTCCAAAAAATGATGACGCGCATGGGCGGCGGCTTGCCCGGGATGTTTGGAAGGTAAAACGTCGAACATCGAACGCAAATACCAATTGCCGAAAGGCCGTCCTTCCTCGCTCGAGGTCAGGTCGGCATTCGATGTTCAGCGTTCGATGTTCGATGTTTTTTCCACATTCGCAAGTCAAGCGGCTTGCCAATCTTCCAAAATTTCGTAATTTTTCGCGGTGTCTAAGAATACACTTCCATGCGTTACCTCATAGGGCTGGCTTTTCTCGTTTCCATTTCCGCTTTAGCCGCCGGTGCGCCATTGGAGGGCGCTTCCACCAATCTGGACGCCGAACGCACGTGTTTCCAAACCAGTAATCCATTCAGCGGCGTGGGAGATATTGGCGCGGATGTGTCGATCGTGTACGGGATTCACAATCTGCCGAAACGAATTAGCGGCTGGCGCGCACACGGCTATCACGTGCAAATGATGACCGGCTCTGCCTGGGGCGGGTACCAGGATTACCTCTACGGCAAATACGACGGCACAAAACACGTGGATGAGGTGCAAACAGACCGCAACGGCAAACTTGATTCCCATGGCGGCACTGTCTTTTACATGTGCCCCAGCACGAACTTTGGAAATTACCTTTGCGCGGGCGTCCAACACGCCCTGGACGCCGGCGTCGAGGCGGTTTACCTCGAGGAACCGGAATTCTGGGTAAAGAATGGATATTCCGAAGGATTCAAACGTGAATGGCGCAGTTACTATCACGAGGACTGGCAGCGGCCGGACAGGTCTGTGGACGCGGAATGGAAGGCGTCGAAACTAAAATACTTTCTCTATCGCCGTCTTCTGCAGCAGGTTTTTGATCATATTCAGGCTTTCAACAAACGGACTGGCCAGCATGTGCAATGTTACGTGCCCACGCACAGCCTTTTGAATTACTCGCACTGGCGCATTGTCAGCCCTGAATCCAGCCTGGCGCGATTGAACGGCTGTGACGGCTACATCGCCCAAGTATGGACGGGCACGTCCCGAACGCCGAACATGTATCATGGAGAGCTCAAAGAACGCACTTTCGAGACGGCGTTTTTGGAATATGGCGTGATGCAAAATCTTGTTCGGTCAACCGGCCGGAGCGTGTGGTATTTGAATGACCCGGTTGAGGACAATCCAAATCACGATTGGCCGGATTACCAGCGCAATTGGGAGTCCACATTGACAGCGTCTCTCTTCCAGCCGGAAGTTTCGCGATACGAAGTGGCGCCATGGCCCGAACGAGTGTTTGGAGGCGTTTATCCGAAGAAAGCGGCGGCCAAAAACCGAAAGTCCATTCCGCCTGAATACGCCACGGAACTCCAGGTCGTTTTCAATTCGCTGAAGAACATGAAACAGGACGACGTCCAGTGGGATTGCGGCACTACGGGCATCGGCGTGCTGGCGAGCGATTCGTTGATGTTCGAGCGCGGCGACCCGTCGCCCAGCGACGAGAACATGAGCCACATTTACGGCATGGCAATGCCCCTGCTGATGCGCGGCACGCCGGTAACGCCAGTGCAGTTGGAAAATGTCGCCATACCGAATTATCTGGACCCGTTTCACATTTTGTTTCTGACGTATGACGGCATGAAACCGCTCAGCCCGGAGCCGCACACCGCGCTGGCGGATTGGGTCAAGCGCGGTGGAGTGCTGGTCGTGTGCGACGACGATGCCGATCCCTACAACAAGGTCCATGAATGGTGGAACAGCGACGGGCTGGACTACGACACACCGCGGCAGGACCTTTTCCAACGACTTGGCATCGAACAAACCATGGCGTGGCCGGGCCAGCCGTATGAAACGGCAAAGGTCGGCGACGGCGCAGTAATATGGTTGCATGAAAATCCCGCTGTGATGGCAGGAATACCCCACGGTGACAGGCCACTCATTGAAATTGCCAAAGAAGCCGCGTCGCTTGCGAAGACCGGTTGGCTGGAAAAAAATTATCTCATGCTTCGGCGCGGGCCTTATGTGATTGCTGCAGGCCTGGACGATTCCATCGGCGGCGAACCGCGGGTTTTGGACGGACACTTTATCGACCTATTTGATTCGACATTATCCGTACTAAACCGGGTCACGATTTCACCCGGCTCGCGTTATTACCTTCTGGACCTGGATCGAATAAATTGCGAGACGCCGTGTGTTTTGGCATCGGCGTGCCGGGTGAATGTCTTGAAGCAAGAGGGAAAGACGTTTTCGGCTTACGTGGAAGGCGTGGCGAAAACCCCGGCGATTATCCTGATGAAATCGGCCGCGCCGCCAAAATCCATCCATCTTGGCTGGCATCGGATAAAAAACTTTAGCTATTCGGCGGATGACCAATTGTTGCGCATTTATTTTATGAACGAATCACGGCAACGGAAATTGACGATTGTATTTGAGTAGTTCCTGTCGCGGATATGTCCATAACCGTTGGACATAGATGAAGCGAACTTTCATAAAGGGAATTCTTAGCGCGGCCGTCGTTGCGGCGTGCCTCGGCGCTCGGGGCGCGTCTCAGGTATATTCGCAGAACGTTTGCGATGTTCAGTTTTCGACAACGACGAATTCGTTGTCATATTGGCCGTCGATCTCGGAGGACGTTTGCGGCATTGTCGGTTCAAATACGATTTATACATCCTCAACGGTTTGGCAGAAAGGCCCGTTCACGTTTGGTGAATCCCGCACGTGGCCTAATTACGAATTTGAAAACGGCCGGCCGGTCGGGAATCCGGCCCAGAACTCAACGTGGTTCACGTTCGGCGCCCATTCATTTACAGTGCCGCTTTCACCGCGACAAGCCGCCGGGGTAGGAGGAATCGGGTTCGGATTAGTAATTCTATTTCTTATTGTTGGCGGACTCCTGATGAAGAGAGGCCGCCTTGCGCATGAAAATTAAGATGCGCCTTTCAATTAATATGGCAGATTGCGAGCGTCACTTGAATCACTACCATGCATTTCCAAATCTTGATTTTCAACGGCTTCGATGAACTCGATGCCATTGCGCCGTATGAAGTGTTACAGCATGCGGTCCGGGCGGAGGGAGGCCATACCGTAGAATTAGTCACGGTTGAGGCCGCTGTTGAAATCATTGCCGGGCACGGACTTAGGATTCGTCCTTCGGGACTGTTGGATTTGGAAAAAAAGCCGGATCTTCTCATCGTGCCCGGGGGAGGGTGGATAGACCGGTCATCGAGTGGAGCATTTTCAGAGGCCCAACGTGGAGTTATTCCGAAAGCAATTAAGTCACTTTATGAGGCAGGAACAATTTGCGCCTCCGTTTGCACAGGAGCGATGCTGTTGGCTGAAGCCGGCATTTTAAAGAAGCGCCCGGCAACGACGCATCACGGCGCGATTAAGGACCTGGAAGCTTCCGGGGCGAATGTCGTTCATGCACGCGTCGTAGATGATGGCAACGTCATTACCGCTGGCGGTGTGACGTCTGGTTTGGATTTGGCGCTTTGGCTGGTGGAACGATTTTACAGTCCACAACTCGCGCACAAAATCGAAACGGAGATGGAATACGAGCGCAGAGGCACGGTTTGGAAAAATGCGAGTTAGCTCGGCCCGCCCACCCCAATTCCGTGCTTCAGGCAATAAGCCGAATTGCCCACATACTTTTCCGCCCACCATTTCAAACCGGCGCGTTCCTGCTTCGACAGCACGCGAACGACCTTTGCCGGCACGCCCAGCACGAGTGAACCGGGCGGTATTTTGGTTCCTTGCGTGACAAGCGCTTTGGCGCCGATGACCGATTGTTTGCCGATTTCCGCCCCGTCCAAAATCACCGCGCCCATCCCCACCAACACTTCGTCGCCGACCTTGCAGGCATGCACGATCGCGCCATGGCCCACCGTGACCCAATTGCCGACCACGCACGCAAAATCGTCCGCCACGTGCAGCACGGCGTTGTCCTGAATGTTCGAGTGATGGCCCACGGCGATTCGGTTAATGTCCCCGCGCAGGACCGCGCCATACCAGGCGCTGGAGTGCGCGCCCATCGTGACATCGCCGATAACCGTGGCCGTTTTTGCGATAAAGACGCCCTTGCCGAGCCGGGGAGTTTTGCGAAGGAATTTGTCGAGTTGCCGGTCCATTTGCATGGTCCAAAGGTTAAACCGATTATGCCAATTGTAAAAATTTAATGCGTAACCGCGGGGGACACCAACGTGGTGGAACACGGCGCTCTTCGCAAGTGGCGCTGCCACCGCCGTGTAGCGCCGCGCAGAGCGGCGCAACGAACGTCGTCGGACATTAGACCGTCCCGCAGTACGGGTGATTCGAATTGTCCGTCCGGCAAGGCGTGATAAATTGATGACATGACGAAATCGAAACAGCCTGCGCAGCAAAAATTGCCGCGTTCGTTCAAGGAGCTGACTCCGGCAAATCATTTCAAACCGGCGACGTTTTTCCGTGAATTGGTCTGGAAAGCGCTGCTGACGCCCCGGCAGGGCACACATCAGAGGCCGATATTTCCGAAGCTCAAGCACGGCCAGATGGCCATCACCTGGATCGGGCATGCCTCGTTTCTAATCCAATTTACCGACCTGAACATCCTGATTGACCCCAATTTCGCCAATTGGCTGTTCTTTTTGAAACGCCTCAAACGCACCGGGTTGCGGATACACGATTTGCCGCCCGTGGACGTCGTGTTGCTCACGCACGCGCACTTCGACCATTTTCATAAGCCGACGCTGCGAAACCTGCCGCATCCCAAGATTGGCGTGATGCCGCGCGGCGTCGGGGACCTGGCCCACAATCTCGGTTTTTCGCGCGTCATCGAACTGGAATGGTGGGAAAGCTTTTCGCAGGCAAACTGGAAAGTCACATTCACGCCGAGCCAGCACTGGGGCGCCCGCACACTGGCGGACCGGCACCGCGGCTATGGCGGATTCGTTTTGGAACATCAGGGCCGCACGATTTACCACGCGGGCGACAGCGCGTATTTTGACGGGTTCAAAGAAATCGGAAAACGGCTCGCGCCGGAAATCGCGCTGCTTCCGATCGGCGCGTACCACCCGGAAACGTTCCGCGCCGTCCACATGGGCCCGGACGAAGCAATCAAGGCATTTCACGATCTCAATTCCAGGCAATTGGTGCCGATGCACTTCGGCTCCTTCCGGCTCTCATTTGAAGACATGGAGGAACCGTTGCGCTGGCTGCGCGAACTGGCCGCTCAAAACAGAATTACCAGCCGGTTGCAGGCGCTCGTCGAGGGCGTGCCGGTGGTCTTCTGAAAGATTTGCCAATTGCCCCGGCACGGGCAAAATGGCGGCGTGAATTTTCGCGATAAAATCATCCCATGGGACGCTTTGCCCGAATGGCGCCGGGCATTTCGCGCCTCCGGAAAAAAACTGGCAGTGACCAACGGCTGTTTTGACATCCTGCATCCGGGCCACGTCACGTACCTTGAGGCCGCGCGAAGCCTGGGCGACGGATTGCTCGTGGGCATTAACGGCGATGAAGCCACGCGGCAATTGAAAGGACCGAATCGGCCGGTGAATTCGCAGGATGACCGCGCCGCAGTGCTGGCCGCGCTGGAAAGCGTCTCCGCCGTTTGCATTTTTTCCGAAAAAACGGCGACGCGCTTTCTCGAGCGTGCGCAGCCGGATGTTTACGCCAAGGGCGGCGATTACACATTGGACACGCTGAACCAGGACGAACGGCGCGCCGTGGAAGCGGCCGGCGGCAAAATCAAAATCATTCCATTTGTGCCCGGAAAGTCCACCACCGCCATCCTCGAAAAAATCTCCCGGCTTTGAAAATTCTCGTCATCTCCTTCGCCGGCATCGGCGATACGATTTTCGCGACGCCATTGATTCACGAGTTGCGCGAGAATTTTCCCGAAGCAACCATTGACGCATTTGTGCGTTGGAAATCCGCAAGAAACCTGCTCGAAAACAATCCGCATCTCAACACCGTCTACCAAAAAGACATCGCCGAAGATTCGAAGCTCCACTCGATGCAGTTTTTGATGAAGTTGCGCCGCGCGCATTATGACGTTTCCATCAATACCTTTCCGCAAAGCCGTCGCGAATACCGGTTCGTGGCAGGATTTATCGGCGCACGAACGCGCATCAGCCACGAACACGAAAACTTCACGATATTTGACCGGTGGCTCACGCCCAAACTAATCCCGGTGGATTATTCCAAACACGCCGTCGAAAATAATCTGTCGCTGTTGCAGTTTCTCGACGCGAAGCCGAAGTTTTCGTCTCATCGCTACGAATTATTTCTGGCAGAGAAAGAGAACGCATGGGCGGCGGAATACATCGCGAAGCAAAACCTTCAGGGGCGCCGGCTGCTTGGCATTCATGTCGGCTCAGGCAGCACAAAGAATCTCGCCTTGCGCCGCTGGCCGCTGGAAAATTTTATCGCGCTGGCGCGCCGCCTGAGTGAAGAACAGCCGGCGTTGGCGATTCTGTTCGTTGGCGGGCCCGGCGAAAAAGAAGACCATGAAAAAATCCGCGCCGCCCTCGGTGAAGGGATAGTTTTTTTCCCGAAGACTGACTCCTTTTTGTATGCTGCCGCGCTGATTGGCCGCTGCGATTCGTTTTTGAGCGCGGATACTTCGAATATGCACCTGGCGGCCGCAATGGGCGTCAAAAAGCAAATCGTGATTGAAACGCCCACATGGAACAAGCCCATCGAACCTTACGGAAATACATTTACGCTGGTCAAAAATCCCGCGGTCGCCGGGCGCAACCTGGAATTCTATCGCTACGACGGGGCGCCAGTCAAAGGCACGGAGGAGGAATTAATCCGCATCATGGAATCGGTAAAGGTGGAGGACGTCCTTAAGGCAATAAACAAATAAGAGCCGTGAGTGCACGAGGCCAGGATCCCGTAGCGGCAGGCGTCCCGCCTGCCGGTTAAGGCACTGTCTCGGTGCCAGTCCCCTTAGAGGCTAAACCCGGCCGCCTTCGCGTCCGCAGCAAACATCTTCACCGTATCAAGCGAGAGAGCGCCCAAATCCATGCCGGCCATTTTAATGGCCTTGCCCAGGATATCGTGAGGCACGGTCACGATTGCGCAGCCGCAATCGTCCGCCTGGAAAATATTGAGCACTTCGCGCACGCTCGCCCAGAGCAGTTCAGCCTGAGGCATGCCCTTCAAAATCTTTTTGCATTCACGCATCAGCGGCATGGGATCAACGCCCGTGTCCGCGATGCGGCCGGCAAAAACCGAAACCACCGCCGGAACTTTTGGATTGAGCGCCCTGGCCACGCCTCCGACCTGCTCCAGTGTCAATATCGCCGTGACGTTCAATTTGACGTTTTGGCCGGCCAATTCCTTGACCAGCGGCAGCGAGGATTCGCCACGCGTATTGGTGATTGGAATTTTAACGTAAACGTTAGGCGCCCAGCCGTTGATTTTGAGCGCCTGCCGTTTCATTTCAGGAAAGTCATCGGAAAAAACCTCGAGCGAAATCGGTTTTACGGTGATGCTCGTTAAAATGTCGCGGGCAAAGGCTTCGAAATCCGAAATGCCGGCTTTGCGCATCAGTGTGGGATTGGTCGTCAGGCCCTGGATGAGCGGATTGGCGTTTAATTCCAACATTCCCTTTTTGTCGGCGCCATCGGCAAACACTTTTACTTTGAGGTCTTTCAGAGTTTTCATCAGACAAGGTTTTTAGAATAGCAACTACGCGCAATTGTTCAATTTATTTTTGCCCAATCGAGCCGCAGATTTTCATGAATTTGATCGCGCCAGTCATCCGATACTTGCGCCTGTTCCGCGAACTCAGGCCATTTCTTCACCGCGGCGCAAACCTCCTGAACAATCGCTTCTGCTCTTCCCCGTTTCATGAGCGCGCTCTTTGCGCACATGCGAAAATCAGCCGGTGCAAATCCGTCCCTCTTGCCATTCATCGTCATCTGATGAGTGGCAGTCCAATTCCCGGCCGGATTGTAGCTGTAGGTCACGTCGAAAGCGGGAGCCAAAGACCAACTTCCGGTTTTATCCATCAAAAAGGCTATATTCTTGACGTGGTCGTCCTGGTTGCGGGCGATGATATTGAACGCCATCCGCCTGAATTGTTCCTCGACAGCTTCCATTGGCAGATTCAGTTGGCGAATCGTGAAAAACGCCTGTTCGTACGAATAAGCGCCCGCCTGGTTAAAATCAAAATGCGCTAGAGCGCACAGAGATTGCATGTGCAATTTGGATCCGCTGTCCAAACGATCAAATCTTTTCGTCATGAAATGCCGCCGACCGCCTTCTTCCAATAGACGGCATTCGTTCATGATTATGCCGGCCTCTCTTGCCATCAGGTAATAAGCATATTCAATGGTCCCATATCCTTTGGGATCTTCCATTTCCTTGTCCTTGTTCCCACTGACACCGTCGAATTTCAACAGCCAATACTCGAATCCCTCGCCCGCTTCCACTTGCCCGGACCTTACCTCATTGGTTTTGGGATTCCACGCGATCACGGCTTTGGCCCGTGCGCCGCCGGCTGAGGTCCCGACACGCAAGATCTCTGCCAGGGCCTTCTTCCGGCCTTCACCGGCGAATGTCGCGCGTAAATTCCTGCGGTGCGTCAAAACCTCCGATGCCAGTTTGACCAGGGCATTGATCTCAATTTTTTTTGCCTGTTTCGACCTCGGTCCTTTTTCAGGGGCGAATTCCAGCGCGCCCATGCCTCTTGCGCCGGTGTAACACAACCGCTCAACTGCGTTGAAACTTTCCGGGCTTCGTCCTTGCGTCGCCAGCCAGGCCTCAATCAATGCGTTTCCGAACCGGTCCGGCAAAGAATCCGCCAACAACCCGGGCAACCCGTGAAACGTTCTTTCCGGCAAAGCGGGAAAAATAAATACCTGGCTACTCAATGGCATCATGATTGGTGATAATTGAATGCCGCTTTGCGCAAATTCCGGGTCATATTGAAATGCCGCGTGCCTTGCTTCGTCTTCCAATGTCACCGCCCCAATCGTTCGCCCCCATAACTTGACTCTGGCTGCCGTCATGCCTCATCCGCCCATTGCCACTTTTTGGCCGGCGCCTTTCCTTCTGTTTTTTGGTTCGTATACGCGCGCCGGCGTTGCTTGCCGCGGAGTTTCAATTGCAGCACAGGACTGGGGACCGGTTCCGGCAAGAAGGCTTCAAAACGATCCATTAGCCCAAGAATTCGGCACACACGAACAAAACCGGCTAACTGTCCGGCTACGACCCCCTTTTCCAGACGTTCCACCGTCCGCTTGGAAAGGCCTGCCCGCTCCGCCAGCCGGGCTTGGGTCAAATTTTGTTCCACACGTATTCTGGCCAGCCGCCCACCCAACTCCTTCAACAAGGCGTCATCAGTCAACTGATTCGTAATTTTCACAATACGACAAATATGGCGAATTATATCTATAAATCAACTTATTTCGCCAATTGTGACGAATATTATGCTATAATATAACTCGCCGTATATGACGATATACAATTCGAACAATATTTCGCCACTTTTGTCGATTTCCGATTTATGATTTCTGCGAAAGAATTATTTCCGCCGCTTCGAGCAGATTATTTGCGCGAAAATCCGGCTTCCGCTTGAGTTCCTCAGCATACCCGCGATCAATGAAAATCGTTTTGCAACCGGCGGCGTGTCCGGCGTCCACGTCGCGCCATCGATCGCCAATCATCCAGCAGAGCGACAAGTCGGCCTTTAAATCGCGGGCGGCGTGCAGCAACATCCCGGGCCTGGGCTTGCGACAATCACAATCAGACTTGCCCTTGCCGGCATGATAACAAACCTCCACGCGGTCTATCGGCAATTGAGCCATCATATAGGCGTGAATTTCTTCGACAACGGACTGCTTCAACGTGCCGCGGCCCACGTCCGGCTGGTTCGTCGCCACAACCAGCAGGAACCCGGCGGCCTTCAATTTTGCGCAGGCGGCGGGCACTTCCGGCAGAATTTCAAACTCCGTCAGGCATCGCGGCGGATACGGCTTGGACTCATGTTCCAGGGCGCGATTAATCACGCCGTCGCGATCCAGGAATACAATGCGGATTGGTTTTGGAGATTCAGGCACAAGTCATCCAAGTGTGGCGATTCCTTTGAATCGTGGCGAGAATTTTTGAGTGGCAGCGCCAATTGGGAAGAGTGCCGGTCCCTGCCAGACCCGTTTCGAATTTTTCGGGTGTAGGGAACGAAACGTGGAAACGGGACCCAAACGCGCCTTTTATTGGGGAATTTAGAGATTTTGAGGAAACGGTCGACGAAACCGTCCTCACGCAACCAGCCGCAACGACGTTTCCCATAGCCGCTCAGCATTGGCCGGGTCAATGGCATAAGGCGCGACCCCACTGTAATCCGCCTGGCGGCTCGGCACCGGCACAGCTTCGTTGCAATCGCTGAAATAGCGTCCGCTGACTCCTTCAAGCAGCGACGACGCCGCCAACAGGACCGACGTGGCCGCGCCCTGCTCTGGTGTCTTTTGCAGATGCGCCGGTGACAGGAGCTTGCCGCCGACAAAGCGTTGAAGGTTCGTCGCAATGGCACCGGGATTTAACGCGTTCGCCGTTATGCCCCGGCTTTGCCAATGATTCGTCGCCCCAACGGCGAACAGGATGTTCGCGGTTTTGGATTGCGCATAGGCAAGGCGCGGCTCGTAAACACGAAATGCGAAATGAATGTCGTCAAAAATCACCGGCGAAAGCATGTGAGCAGACGAACTGACGGATACAATACGGGCATTGCGGGCTGCGGCTAGCGCACTCGAAAGACCAAGTGCGAGCTGGAAATGGCCGAGATGATTTGTGGCAAACTGCAGTTCCCAGCCTTCAGGCGTGCGTTGCTCCGGGCAGGCCATGATGCCGGCGTTATTGACGAGGATATGCAGCGGTCCCGTCCATCCGGCCGCAAATGCAGCTATCGAAGCGCGGTCAACGAGATCGAGCCGGGCGACCCGTACAGCCGTGTTGTTAGTGGCCGAAGAAATCTCCGCGGCAACCCGTTTTCCGGTTTCGGTGTCGCGAACAGCCAAAGTCACTTCCGCGCCCGCAGCAGCCAGGGCATGCGCTGTCTCGACACCAATACCTGACGCGCCACCGGTCACAATGGCGCGTTTGCCGGATAAATCAATGCCGGCAATCACATCCATCGCTGTCGAACGAAAACCGAACGGCGTCGTTACGGGAGTTGTCGCATGCCGGGTATTCACAAAGTCGGATAAAAATATCGGCACGCCTAACGCGGTCAACAGTAAACCGTTTGATCTTAAAATTCACCCAATCCGAACATCCGTGCTGATTCAAAAAATCGCTGCAGCCAGTGAATTAGCCACCCGCATTTGCGGTCAAAATTTCAAGCTAAATAATATTAGTTAATCTCAAAAAAATGTTAATGTTTAATGCATTTCTTATTGACGTTTGGGGGAAGCGGCGTAATTTATTTTAGGTTTCTGGTTGTTGGGTCATCACAGGTTTGCCTCGAAGACGCCAGGCGGGAAAGTGTGTCGAGTATGCAGTATGAGTCGTTCGACCTTTTTGCGGAAAGGATTATCACCATGCCGGCCAAAGCGATTTTAAATGCTTTGGATTTGGATTGTAAGCTACTTGAGCAGGACCTCAGCGGGTTCCGTTCATCGTTCGCCGAGGACGAATATTCCGTGCTCTGTTTTCGGCAGTTCGTTCGTTCGGTAAAATCAGGCGCCGGGATTTTTCCCCGCCAATGTTTGCGGCCGGACCATCTGGAGCTTTACAAACATACGGTAGTAAGGCTTGTCCACGAGGATGAACTCCCTTCTACCGCGATGGATCATTTTGACGGAGCATTTGTGGCCGCCGCTTTTTTGTAACCGGGCGCGATTTTGCCGCCGGCATTAGCTCTTATTTGACTGGCGATGCGGGCGGTGCGCCGGCTTTCGTTTTAGGTTTGAAAGATTGAATCAGTAACATCAAAGCAGCCCCCGCAACAAATCCGCCAAAAGCGCAGGCCATTTTTGCTCTCTTCAATTGCAGCGACACAAAAACATTGTGAACCGGATCCATCGTCGCTTGCATCCTGAAGACTTTCCATTTGCCATTTTCCCTGTGGCATACGGCGGTCCAATAGGAGCTAAAATCCAATTCCCTGCCGCTTGCCAATCGCACGCCTTCATTGGCGGACCCATGACAAATCGCGATATCTCCAAAGAAATCGGATTTGTCAGGATCAAGGGCGACATGGTAGCTGCCGCCCGACCCGATGAGTCCCTGGATTCCTTTCCAATAACCGACGAGACCGTCGTATCCCGCAATCGGCTGGCCTGTCACCATCACGCCTGTGACTTGATCGCTCAGGTCGGTCTTGAGTTTTGAGAGGTCGCCGGAATTCGCGGCGTCCTCGTAGTTCGTTCCGATCGCCCGTAACGCGGCGCGGTCGGCATCCTGGTCCGCGCGGGCTATTGAACTGAGACAACACACAATACCTACGATGGCAGCGAACACGTTGCTAATTTTCATGGGATGTTTGAGTTGACGTTTGTGGCGGCGGATTCCAGGGAAGAAGTTGGCGATTTGCCGAATTTTCCCCAATTAAAAACACAACTATAAATTCCGTACCCCAGCGCGCCGCCGCCGGCGAGATCGACGATGACATGCTGTTTGGTCGTCAGGGTCGCAACCAAAATCATAAATGTCCAGAACCAAAGACCGATTTCAAAAAGCCGGGAACCGTTCAATTCACGCGCCACCATCACGGCACACCTTGCCGAATAAACCGCGAACGCAGCATGGAGCGACGGGAATGCGTGGAACGGATTGTCGATGCCGACCAGGCTTTGGTAAAGGGTATTTGTTCCGGCGGCACTCGGTCGCGGGCATGTGGTTGGGAAAAAGAAAAAGACCACATCCGCAATCAGACCAATCAGCGCTATTCCCGCGGCATAACAATGAATTTGCCGCCGCCGATTCATCAGGAAAGGGCCAATGGGCATCAGGAAATAAACGGACAGATAAATCCAAACTGTCTCAGCCCAGAATGGAATCAGCCAGTCAAGAAAGCTCAATGGCATCGCCGTTGGGGGGAAATAATGATGACGCTGGAAGAAAAGATAGGGCGCATAGATCCAGGCATTCAGGATAAACAGAAGAACGAGTTTCAATCTCCATTCGGACCGAAGGCGGGCGGCTACGGATTGCGGATTATCCGATTTCATCCGGTTGTTCTTCTTTAATTCGTTTTCCGTCTTTCCAAAGGGAGAATGGCGGCAGCAACAGTTCCGCGCGAGTCACCTGGTCGGAGGCGATTTCCACACCCGACGTTAACAAAGAATACCCGCCCACGAGGACCCGGTCTCCAATCTTCAGCGGCGCCAACAATAATTCCATTTTGCCGTCTTTGCCTTTGGTGAGGACGTGGGCATTCAGGCGAACACCCGCGCCAAAAACAACGTCGTTGCCAATGCGCAAAAATGAACGGTCGGTAACAGTTGTCCCTGCGGACCAGTACGTGAGGCGGCCAACCCGCGAACCCCAAAGCCGCAGCCACAGTGAATACAGACCGGGAATCAGCCGCAGCATCTCTTCCAAAAACGGCAGCCGGCAAAAGACAACTTGAAGTTGGAAACTCGCCCACCAGCCAAAGAACGCTTTGCTGCCAATGGCTATTCGGCTTTCTGAAATCGGGATGATGCGCAGAACCAGCCTGGCTCCGAGTGGCGGCGCCAGGTAGAGCAATGCAAAAGCAATGGAGATGCGTCGCGGCCAATCCATCAATGGCATCACCAGAACGGCTATGATTGAGAAGAAATGAATCGCCGGGACGTAATTGAGAAACAACATCAATAACCGGCTGTTCCAACGTATTTCCGTTGACGCCAGCGCCGCCTTTGCTGCGTTCAATTCCGCGGCCGGGTTATTTGATGACTTTGCCTGCATGACGATTAATGACTCGTTCCAACGTCAGGCGCGGTCCACGCCATTGCCTGAAATAGGCCTTCCAAAACGGAATGGGCGCCACGCTCTCGTTTCGCAGCCCCGGCAGATAAATCCAGGGCACGTTTGGCGACAAATGATGGTTGAGATGCCAATGATGGTTGAGCCAAATTAAATCGAAAATCCGCCAAGTTCGCACGTTCCAGGCCCCTTTTTGCACGTCGCGCGGCGTCCCATAATGGTGAATATATTGCAGCGTCGACCAAATAAATCCGAACCCGCACAGGACGGCGAAATAATGCAAAATGGGAATCTTAAAAAAATAAATCATCGAGCCGTGCACGAGGAAAACCAGGAAAGCCTCCAGTTGCGTCAGCCGGAAATATCTCGGGTTGAGAGACTCCTGGAGCGCCGCAGTCGGGCGGTCGAGGCCGGTCTTTCTCGCAAGCCACCGTGGATTGACGACGGCGATGAAATTGCTGATCACAATCATCAGCCAAAAGAAGCCTGTCAGGATTCCGTAAAATTGAATCCATTTCCAAACCGGATTTTCATTTTCAAAATATAAATCAAAAGCCTCATCGTCCGTCCGATTGCGCAGGTGATGCCCGATATGCCCCTGCCGGCGCAGTTGAAAGGAAGCCGGAAAAAAGAGCGTAACAATCGTGCCCCAAATATCATTCACTATTTTGTTCGGGTGAAACATGTCGTGCTCGGCCTCATGACATAGCGCATAGCCCGTGTTCATCGCGAATCCGTACGCCAGCGCCAGCAATGCAATCGCCCACCAATGATAAACCCGGCCCGACGCCCAAAGCAGAACCAAACATCCGCACACCACGCAAATCGCGAGAAGGATATTTAGTCGCGCCGGTATGGGATACTGTTTCGCGTTCATTGGATTTTTCCGGGAACATAACCAGGCATGGCGCCTGCCAGGGACCGAAATTCCGGCCAGGCGTCAAATCGTTTGAACGTCATGGAGGCATTGTCGGGACAGTACAACGACCGGCGAAATGCGTTATCCCTTCCCAGGGCGCGAAGCTGGCGGCAGATTTCGGGATATCGCGGTTTCAACTCCGGAAATTCCCCGGCCAACTCCGACAGAATTCGAGGAGCCGTCCGTTTTGGCGTCGTAAAATACTCGCTCAACATCCAGGAAAAAATGTGGACATTGAATCGGCGAAGAAAGCCGCCGGTTTTTGGCCAAACCCAATCCAACAGCGCTTCGTCCCATCGTACATGGCCGATTTCGTCCGCCAAATGTTTCCGTTGTACTGAAACAAAATGCGGTTCGAGCGAATCGGCATTCTTCAAAAACATCTTCCCAAAGAACATGGCCTTCTCCTCCTGCAAGTGCATCAGCCACAGCAGAAACGGAAACCATAGCGGACGTTTTGAAATGGCGTCGAGAATTCCCGCCGCAACAGGCGGAACGCGGATGAAATAGAAATCGTTTTCCGCGTAAAATGCCGGGGCGCATTGGCGATTCAGCCCCCGAAACATATTTGTATGCTGCTCTTCTTCAGACAAAAATTGCCGCAATCCATCTTTCAAGGAACCCGGCAGGGCCGACCTGCCGGCCGGCCTGGGCGTCCGGGTCAAAAAATATCCGAGGACATTTCGCGCCAAAGATTTCTCAAAAAACATGGTCTGCTCATTGAAATAGAGGGCATCAAGCTGGTTATACCGAAGTCTCTGCGCCTCGGACAGGCTGGCGCAGGCCGGTGTAAAGAAAAGGGGCGTTAATTCCTCCGGCATAAATGGCCGGGAAAAATCAATCGTCGCCGAAGAAAGGTTCGGCTCGGCAATAGCGGTCTGTGTTAAATCGGTCATGCGCCGGGACGTTTTGCCGGGAAGAAAAATCGCTTCCAAATCGAAATGAACAACGAGCGTTGATTCAATTCCGGCCGCATGTTGGGCGCAACGTGTTCACGGTGATATTTCGGAAGAAGGCTCCAATGCAAAGCGGGCCGCAAATGATGGGCTGTGTGGTAACCATTATTTAAAAATAACCAATTGATGAGCCCTCCAGTAACGTTGCGCGAATGGTCAAACTCTGAATGAGGATCACAGTCCTGGTGCTGGAGCAAATTGATGGCAACAATTCCCCACTGCCCGAACAGCCACGGCACGCCGAAATAAAGCAGCGTTCCGCGCCAGTTCAAAATCATCAACACGATTATAAATCCAATGACCGTAAAGCGTTCCAGCCGTGCGCGACGAAATAACGCCGGCTTTTGCGTCTGCCAGCGGCGCATGTCGGCTGATTTAACCCGGTAAACATTCCAAACGGCAACGACAGGAAATGCTATCAGGTTCAGCCAATTCCCGCGAAAATTCACCAGAGAACTGCGGACGCAATCCTGATCAGAATGATTTTGCGCATGATGACGCTCATTGTGGACCGGGATAATGGCAGTGGCCGACTGTCCCGTGCAAAATCCAAGCATGTGCTCAAACGCACGGTTCCAATAGTCATTGGCAAATGTCCGGCAGTGGATGTGGTTATGCTTGATGATACAGGCGACGAATGCCAGAACGCAGCTCACCGGCGCCAGATACCAATGTCGAAAAAGTCCCGTCCACTGTACGAAAAATAAAACGGTCAGCACTGCCAGGAAAAATAGCGGGCGCCAATCCGCCGAATAACGCAACGGCACAAGGGCCGTTTGATAGTATTTCCAACTTCGTCGCAACGGAGCAATTGGAAGCCGCGTTCGCATGTGCGGAAGATAGTTTGCCGCAAAAAATCGCACAACGTTAAAGCGGACACACAGACATTGAAAAAACTTTTGCTCCATCGAAATTTTCAACGCGTTCCAACAACCATTCCTCTTGAAGCGCCCTGAAATGGAGTCTATATGTTTCACAAATCGACGCTGGTCGCTTATGCGGAATCGAAAATTTAAAATCGCGCTCGTCTCGCCGAAAGGCCCGCTGTACCGGCATCGGAGCGGTATCTGGAAGAAATCGCTGCGCTATCAGCCGTTGACGCTCACCACACTTGCCGCGCTCGTTCCGCCGGAGTTGCCCGTTGACCTGCAATTATTCGACGAAGGAATCGCCGATGTGCCTTTGAATCTGGATGCGGACATGGTCGGGCTCACCGTCATTACCGGCACCGCTGTGCGCGCTTATGAACTGGCCGGCCACTTTCGACGACGCGGAATTACGGTCGTCCTGGGCGGCCCGCACGTCACTCTGATTCCCGATGATGCGCAACCCCACGCCCATGCCATCGTCACCGGGTATGCCGAAGATACATGGCCGCAACTGTTGCGGGATTTTGCAGCCGGCCAATTGAAACCGCGCTACGATCAATCGCCCGGGCTCGATCTCGCCGATCGCCCGTTCGCGCGCCGGGAATTATTGCCCGGCCGCCGGTATTTGACGAACAATGTGTTTGAGGCGACGCGCGGATGCGTTCACAGTTGCGATTTTTGCGTCGTCCCGGCGGCCTGGGGCCGAAAGCCACTTCAAAAGCCCGTTGACCAGGTCGTTGCGGACGTTCGACAGCATGGCGCGAAAAAGCTGATTTTTGTGGATTTGAACCTCATCGCGGACCGCCGATACGCCCTCGCACTGTTCAAGGCACTCATTCCCCTGAAAGTTCAATGGTATGGACTCGCGACGGTTTTGCTGGCTGACGATCTCGAACTGCTGGAAATGGCGGCGCGGAGCGGATGCAAAGGTTTGCTGATGGGTCTGGAATCCATCTCGCCGCTGAACCTTCGCCAAAACCACAAAGGATTTAATTCGCCGGACAAATACGTCCGGGTCGTTGAACGCCTGCACGCGCACGGCATAGCTTTGCAGGGATGTTTCGTATTTGGCCTCGACCACGACGAGCCAGATATATTTTTGAAAACGGCGGAGTTCGCGGTGGAAGCTGGAATCGATTTGCCTCGATTTGCCATCGTCACACCATTTCCTAACACGGCGCTCTACAAACGATTGCTGGCCGAGGGCCGTATTTTGACCAGGGATTGGGAACTTTATGACGGACAACATGTAGTTTTTCGCCCGGCGAAAATGAGCATCCAGGAACTCCAGGAAGGCACAGAACTGGCGTGGAAACATGCGTACAGCTTTCGCTCCATCGCGCGGCGCGTTTGTCGTTCGCCCGCGCCCTGGCCGGTCAAACTGGGCGCCAATCTCGGCTATCGCTTTTACGCCCATAACTTGAGCCGATTTTACAATTGCGACTGGATCATCGGCCGCGCATCGGCCCGCCCGCAAACCCACGCGACGGAACCTGCTCTGGCAGGGCAGAACTCCCGCTCAACTTCAGCGGCAGGCCAAAGCGCCAGCTCAATTTCAACCGCAGGGCAGAGCTGCCGCTCTGCCTAGCCCGCCAATGAAACTGAAACTGACCATCATTCATCCCTGCATTGGCCGCAAGCCGGGACAGAAATATATCCGCACCTGGCAAATGGAAGCGCTGCCGGCGGCGACGTTGGCCGGCTTGACGCCCGGGGACGTTGAAATTCGCTTTTACGATGACCGAATGGAGGCGATTCCATTTGATGAAACCACGGATTTAGCCGCCATCAGCGTCGAAACTTATACCGCAAAACGCGCCTATCAAATCGCCACCGAATACAGAAAGCGCCGCGTGCCTGTGGTCATGGGCGGATTTCATGCGACACTCTGTCCAAATGAAGTCGCGCAATACGCGGAAGCAGTGGTTTGCGGAGAAGCCGAAACACTCTGGCCGCAAGTGCTCGACGATGCCCGGCACGGCAAGCTGGAAAAATTCTATCGCCAATCCGGCCGTCCCGCGCTTGTGAACCTGAGACCAAACCGCTCCATTTTCCGGGGTAAACGCTATCTTCCAATTGGCCTGGTTGAGGCCGGCCGCGGTTGTCATTTCAAATGCGACTTTTGCGCTGTCCAGGCCGTATTCAATTCCACGCAATCGCGCCGGCCCGCCGACGCCATCGTCGCCGAAATCAAGCAGATGAAGCATGAGCGGAAGCTTTTCTTTTTCGTGGACGACAACATTACATCCAACATGGAGCAGGCGAAGGATTTTTTTCGCGCCTTGATTCCGTTAGGCATTCGATGGGTCAGCCAGTCTTCCATCAACGCCGCGCATGACGAGGAATTTCTCGAATTGCTGGCGCAAAGCGGCTGCCAGGGCGTGTTGATCGGCTTTGAAAGTTTGAATCCGGCAAATCTCAAAGACATGAATAAGGCGTTTAACACGATGCGCGGCGGTTTTGAAAAAGCCCTGGCCAATTTGCGCCGTCACAGAATTCGCGTCTATGGAACGTTCATTTTCGGCTACGACCGCGACATGCCCGAAAGCTTCCACCACACGGTCGAATTTGCAAAAGAGCACGCGCTTTATATCGCCGCATTCAATCATCTGACGCCATTTCCGGGAACTCCACTCTACCAGCGGCTGCAAAACGAAGGCCGGTTGCTCTACGAAAACTGGTGGCTCGACGATCGGTACAGCTACAACCAGATTCCGTTTCAACCGCGCGGCATGACGCCCGAAACACTCCGGCGCAACTGCCTCGAAGCCCGGCGCGAATTTTATTCCTGGCGCAGCATTTTTCAGCGCGGCCTGGACCGCGTGAACCGCGGCGATTGGTTCATGTGGCGGAATTTCTACCTCATTAACGCAATGCACCGGACGGATGTCACCATGCGTGACTACTACCCGCTCGGAGACGAATCATGGCGGGGACAATTATTGAAGGCCAATTAAGAGCGCGCCCGTCATCCGCAGTCCGATTCGCCCAGGCGACAAATGAGGATGACCCGGCGATCCGCCGGCTGTTGCGGGAGAATCCCATGCGCGGCGCCATCAGCGTTTCTTTCGAACGCGAGCCGGACTATTTCCGTGGCACACAAATCGCCGGCGCGGATGACCAAACGATTTTGGCCTTTGCCCAGGGCAGGCTGGTCTGCATTGGGCGTTGTTCTGTCCGTAAACGCTACATCAACGGCGCGATTCATCGCGTTGGGTATCTTTCTGATTTGCGGCTGGATTCCGCCGTCCAGGGCCGGTTCGACATTTTACGCCGCGGCTATCAGTTTTTCCATGAATTAAAAGACGAACATCCGGCCGATTTCTATTTTACAAGCATTACAACCGACAATCTGCGTTCGATTCAATTTCTTGAGCGCGGCTTGCCGGGCATGCCGCTCTATGAACGGCTGGCCGATTTTGTGACACTCCTCATCCCGGTTCCACGCCAAACGCGGAAATTAAAAGAATTAAATAAACGGGCATCGTTCCGGTTAAAGTCCGCAAATATCGAACTGGCGACGGGCTCGGACTATGATCCTGGTGCGCTTGCGGATTTTCTCAATTCGCACGCGAGCCGGTTTAATTTGGCGGCCGCATGGACCGGGGAAAAAATCTCCTCGCTTCGACAGCACAACCTGGAGCTTTCCCATTACGTCGTTTTAAGACGAGATGGAAAGATGATCGGTTGCGCCGCGCTTTGGGACCAGCGGCCCTTTAGACAAATCGTTATTCGTGGATACAATCGCCGGATTTCGTTCTTTCGTCCGTTGCTGAATTTAAGCGGAAAATTTTTGGGTTCAACACGGCTGCCGTCCGTTGGCTCAACATTGGCGCACGGATTTCTTTCGCCGCTGGCAGTTGCACTGGACGACGATCGGGGATTGCTCTCGATGATCGAGGCCTCGCTTTTGGCCGCTGCAAATCGAGGCATGGAATACGTGACGCTTGGATTCGCGGCTGGCGACCCGCGCCTGGTGGTCGTGCGAAGGCACTTTCGCTGCCGCGAATACAGAAATCGTCTTTTCAGCGTCAGATGGAAGAACGATGAATTCGCAGGAATCAAGTTGGACAATAACCTGGTTTTCCCGGAAGCAGCCTTATTATGACAACCCTCACGGACACATTTTACATGCCGCGCGCGGAATTAAGCGTTGAGCGGGAAAATGAAATGCTCGAATTATTATCAAAGCATTTTGATGGCGTGACTCGCCCTCAATTTCAAGCGGACCTTGCCGAAAAGAATTGGGTCATTCTCCTTGTGCGCGAAGGCCGCCTTGTAGGTTTCTCCACGTTGCTGGCATATGAAACGTCGTTCGGCCGGGAGCCGGTCAGCGTCATTTACTCGGGTGATACCATCGTTTCGCCCGAAGCCTGGAACTCGCCCGCTCTGTCCCGCGTGTGGATTACCTGTGTGCGCGAATTGCGACGGAGTTACGCGAGCGGCAAATATTATTGGCTGTTGCTGACATCGGGTTTTCGCACCTACAGATTTTTGCCGCTTTTTTGGCGCGAATTTTACCCGCGATTCGACGCGCCAATGCCCCCGGATCAGAAACGTCTTCTCGATTGTTTGGCAAAGGAACGGTTCGGCGCGCAGTATGACCCGGGAAATGGAGTTGTCCGCTTCGCGCAACCGCAAAAATTGCGGGACGGCACAAACCTGTTTCCCGAGGGGAAAGCCTCCGACCCTCATGTCGGCTATTTCCTCAAGCAAAATCCCGGCTACGTTACCGGCGAAGAGTTAGTCTGCCTCACCGAACTCGCAGATGAAAATCTCACTCCGGCCGGCCGGCGGATGGTTCAACCTCGAATCAATGAACAGGGTGCCGGCCTGCCGGTCGGCCATGACAGGCGGCAACGCGTCCGCGACGGGTTTAAGGCCGGGGACCGGCCATGAACAGTCCAGCCACCATCGCTAATTCACTGTGGCTGGTGTCAAACTTGCCGGCATATGCGGGCTTTTGCCGCGCTCTGCATCGTCCTGCGAAAGCTCAGGCTCAGTTATTGTGCAGTTATTTGGTAAAGAACGCCAACACTGCGTTTGGCGGGAATTACAGGTTCCGTGAAATCAAATGCTATAATGAATTTGCGCAACGGGTTCCATTCTCCGATTACGATGATTTAAAGCCATGGATCGATCGGATTCAATCCGGCGAAAATCATGTCCTCACTGCCGAACCCATAACGCATCTGATTCCGACTTCCGGCTCAACTGGCGCCCGAAAACTAATCCCCTTTACCGCCCGCTTGCAGATCGAGTTTAATCGCGCGATTGGTCCCTGGATTGCCGACCTATACGGCCATCACCCCTCACTCGCATTCGGCCCGGCCTACTGGTCCGTTTCTCCGGCCATTCAAATCGAAAATGCTGGAACCTCAACCGTGCCCATTGGTTTTGAGGACGATTCCGCCTACCTCGGCAGGACACGAGCACGCTTCGTGGATGCGCTCATGGCCGTGCCGTCCGAAATTCGGTTGGTTTCGGACATGGAACAGTTCCGGTACCTGACATTATTATGCCTGCTGCGGCGGGCAGACCTCCGCCTGATTTCAGTATGGCATCCATCCTTTTTATCATTGTTGTTGGACGCTTTGCCTGAATTCTGGGGCAGTTTATTGGAAGACATAGCAGCGGGAACCTGCCGATATGCGAAGTCCCTGCCGCCGGCGACCCTCCTGTCGCTGCAACTTCGCCGACTGCCAGACCGTGCCCGGAGCCTTTCGAACGCCAGCCCCTTTGAACCGGAAACCATTTGGCCGGCGTTAAAAGTCATTAGCTGCTGGGGCGACGGCCACGCACAATTTGCCGGCGCTGACCTTAAACGTCGCTTTCCGTCCCCGGTGATTCAGCCCAAGGGACTGCTCGCGACAGAATGCGTTGTAACCATACCGTTCGCAAACGCGTACCCGCTGGCGGTCACATCGCACTTTTTCGAATTTATCGACGAGCACGGACGCATTCATCCGGCGCATGAACTCAAAAAAGACGGGATTTATGAAGTAGTCGTCACCACCGCCGGCGGCCTGTGGCGTTATCGCCTGCATGACCGCGTTAAAGTCAGCGGATTCTGCGCAAAGACGCCATCGCTATGTTTCCTCGGCCGGGCTGGAAATATTTCCGACCGCTGCGGCGAAAAACTCTCGGAACAATTCGTCACGCAGACGATTCTCACGGCGACGGCCCATCTGCAATCTCCCCCGCGATTTGCTTTGCTCGCCCCTGACGAAACCCGTTTGGCTCGCGGTTATACGCTCTACATAGAAGGAGAGGTTCCCATGGATATTCAGAATCGGTTGGAACAACTGTTATGTGAAAATATTCACTATGCCTGGTGCCGAAAACTCGGCCAATTGGAGCCGAGCCGCATCTTCAAGATAGAAAACGGCGGTTTCCAAACCTTTATCGCGCGCCGGCAGCAGGACGGAAAGCGGATCGGAGAAATCAAGCCCTGCGCCCTTTCGACCGAGGCCGATTGGTCCAGTCATTTTCGCGGGCATTACGTTTCGGAAAAATAAAAAACCACCCAGCCGGATTAAAACTCATTGGCGAAAGGCTCTACAACCTGGTCATTACGGACGTGAAAATGCCGGACATGAGCGGGCTGACATTGCTCAAAGAAGCCAAACAAAAAAGTCGCGATACCCAGTTCATTCTGATGACAGCGTACGGCACCGTCGAGAGCGCCGTGAGCGCCATGAAAGAAGGAGCCTATGACTATGTGTCGAAGCCATTGGACATGCAGCGGTTGCGCGCCACGGTGCTGAAAGCGCTGGAATTTCAGGCATTGGTTGCGGAAAACAACGAACTGCGCCTGCGCCTCCAGAAACGTTCCGAGCCAAGCCTGCTGGTCGGCAACAGCGAAGCGATGCGCAAAGTGACGCAACTGGCCGATGAGGTCGCGCGGAGCGAAGTCATTGAAGGTGAGAGCGGCACAGGCAAAGAGATCGTTGCCCGGTCCATTCATTTAAAAAGCGCCCGGGCGCAGAAGGACGAACGCCGGTGAGAGTCCGATTAATCCCGTTTCCCGAGACAGTTTCCTCGCCCCCAAGAACCGGAACGCTTGCGCCTTTTCGATCTTCCGTCTTTAATTTATCAACTCAACCAAAAAATATGAACATGAATCCTTATCTGGCAGAATTTATCGGCACAGCACTGTTGATTCTCTTCGGCGATGGTGTTGTGGCCAATGTGCTGTTGAGAAAATCAAAAGGCCACGGCGGCGGATGGATTGTCATCACCTTTGGCTGGGCCATGGCAGTCACGATGGCAGTCTACGCGGTCGGAACCATCAGCGGCGCGCATTTGAATCCGGCGGTGACGATTGGTTTGGCGGCCATTGGAAAATTTGCGCCCGCAAAAGTTGCGGGCTATATCATCGCCCAAATTGCCGGGGCGATGTTCGGAGCCTCGCTCGTCTGGCTGGCCTACCTGCCGCACTGGAAAGAAACACCAGACACCAGCGCCAAGCTGGCGGTATTTTGCACCGGCCCCGCCATTCGTTCGACCCCGGCCAATCTGCTCTGTGAAGTCATTGGAGCGGCGACACTCGTTTTCGGCGTTCTCTCTATTCCCTCGACTGCGAACCTGTCCGCGCCGGGTTGGGCCACGGGTTTTGGCCCGTTGATTGTCGGGTTGCTGGTTTTCGCCATCGGACTTTCGCTTGGCGGGCAGACGGGTTATGCCATCAATCCCGCCCGCGATTTTGGTCCGCGCCTCGCGCACGCGATCCTGCCTATCGCCGGCAAGGGTGAGTCGGATTGGACTTACGCGTGGATTCCGATTGTCGGCCCCATTCTCGGCGGCGTAATCGGCGCATGGGTTTACCGGCTGCTTTACACTTGAATCCAACAACGAATCAAACTTAAATCCCAATCTTCCCATGGACCATGGTGGTGGAACACGGCGTGTAGCGCCGCGCGCAGCGGCGCAACCAGCGGGGTTCATGGTCCCTATACACGATTTATGAATCATTGAAACCTCCCATGAAATACATTCTTTCCCTCGATGCCGGAACCACGAGCGTGCGCGCCATTTTGTTTGATTCGGAAGGCCGGATCCAGGCCGTGGCTCAAAAAGAAATCCGCCAAATTTATCCCAAACCCGGCTGGGTCGAGCAAGACCCGCAGGAAATTTGGCTCAGTCAATTCACGGCCGCTGTGGAAGCGCTTGGGCGCGCCCGCATTCGCCCTGGCGATGTCGCCGGCCTCGGCATCACCAACCAGAGGGAAACCACCGTCGTTTGGGACCGTAAAACGGGCGAGGCGGTTTACAATGCCATCGTCTGGCAGGACAGGCGCACGGCGGAAGCCTGCGACCAGCTTCGTGCCGCCGGCCACAACAAACAAATAAACCAACGTACCGGGCTGCTGCTGGACGCTTATTTTTCCGGCACCAAGATTGCCTGGATTCTCGACAACGTGCCTGGCGCCCGGCAACGCGCCGAAACAGGCGAATTGCTTTTCGGCACGATTGACACCTGGCTCATCTGGAAAATGACCAGCGGCCAAAATGTTCACGTGACCGACCCGAGCAACGCCTCGCGCACGTTGCTCTACAACATTCATACCAGGAAGTGGGATGAAGAAATGCTTAAACTCTTTCGGATTCCCGCCAGCCTGTTGCCTGAAGTCCGCACATCCAGCGAAGTCTACGGTGAAGTCAGCACGTCCCTTGGATTGCAGAAAGTGCCAATTGCGGGCATCGCGGGCGACCAGCAATCGGCATTGTTCGGCCAGATGTGCGTGCATCCGGGCCAGGCCAAGAATACTTACGGCACCGGCTGTTTTCTTTTGCAAAATCTTGGTTCCAAATCAATCACGTCCCGCAACCGGCTGCTGACCAGCGCTGCCTGTCAGATTGGAAAAAAGGTCGAATTCGCCCTGGAAGGCAGCGTCTTCATCGGAGGAGCCGTGGTGCAGTGGTTGCGAGACGGCTTGCGGTTGGTGCGCTCTGCCGATGAGGTCAATTTATTGGCCAATTCCACGCCGGACAACGGCGGCGTTTATTTGGTGCCGGCATTCACTGGTCTCGGAGCGCCGCATTGGGACCCGTACGCGCGCGGAGCCATTGTCGGCATCACACGCGATACTTCCGCCGCGCACATCTCGCGAGCCGCGCTCGAAAGCGTGGCGTACCAGGTGGCAGATTTGCTTGACGCCATGCGCGCCGATACGGGCAAACGGCTGAAAGAATTGCGGGTGGATGGCGGCGCAAGCCGCAGCGCCTTCATGATGCAGTTTCAAGCTGACCTCTTGCATATCCCGGTCGTCAGGCCGGCGGTGACTGAAACCACAGCCCTGGGCGCGGCTTATCTCGCCGGTTTGGCTGTCGGCTATTGGAAAAACGTCGCGAGTATTTCGAAGCAGTGGCATGTTGAAAAAGTGTTCGAGCCACAAATGCCGCGATCACAAGTGGACGAACTGCGTTCCCGCTGGAATACGGCGCTGGCGCGCGCCAAAGATTGGGCGCCGCGCGTTCATGCGCCGGTAAAAAACAGAAAGCGCGCTAAAAAATAAAGCAAGCCGATGAACCGAGACGAAATGTTGCGGCAGACACGCGAACGCACCCAACCCTGGGACATGATCATCATCGGCGGCGGCGCGACGGGCGCGGGCGTGGCGGTGGATGCGGCCACGCGGGGTTACGCGACGTTATTGCTCGAACAACACGATTTCGGCAAAGGCACGTCCAGCCGCAGCACCAAGCTGGTGCATGGCGGTGTGCGCTACCTTGAGCAGGGCAACGTCTCGCTCGTCATGGAGGCTTTGAAAGAGCGCGGGTTGCTGCGCCAAAATGCGCCGCATGTGGTCAGTGAACTGGCGTGCATCGTGCCCAGCTACGCCCGGTGGGAAGGTCCCTTCTACGGTATAGGCCTCAAGCTGTATCAGTTGCTGGCCGGCAAATACGGTTTTGGAAAATCACACACCCTCTCCAGGGAGGAAACACTCCGGCAATTGCCCAATGTCAATCCGGACGGACTCACCGGGGGCGTGGTTTATTACGACGGCCAGTTTGACGACACGCGGCTGCTCATCAACCTGGTCGCGACGGCGGCAGACCAGGGCGCAACCTTGCTGAACTATGCCAGGGTCACGGCGCTCAACAAAGGCGGCGACGGCATCGTCAACGGCGTGAGTTGGCAAAATGTTGAGACGGGTGAGATTTTCACCGCGCGCGCAAAAGTTGTTGTGAATGCGACGGGGACATTCACGGATTCTGTGCGCCGCCTCGCCGAGCCTGGCGCCAGTCAAATGATTGCCCCCAGCCAGGGCGCCCATTTGGTTTTCGACCGGTCGTTTTTGCCCGGCGCGAACGCGATCCTCGTGCCGCATACGAAGGATGGCCGCGTCATGTTCGCGATTCCCTGGCACGGACACACCCTGGTGGGCACGACTGACACGCCCATGAAAGAGACGTCGCTGGAACCCGTGGCGCTCGAACAGGAAGTTGAATTCATCCTGGAAACCGCCGGGCTTTATCTTGAAAAGAAGCCTTCACGTTCCGACATCCTGAGCGTGTTTGCTGGAATCCGGCCATTGGCGAAATCGGGCGGGGGCGGCAACACGGCGGCACTATCGCGCGATCACACCATCCACATTGATAAGAGCGGGCTATTAAGCATCGCAGGAGGGAAGTGGACGACCTATCGCAACATGGCCCAGGGCTGCGTGGACCAGGCGGCCACACTGGCCGATTTGCCGGACAAACAGTGCCGGACGCAGAACCTGAACATCCATGGATATCATCCGAACGCGGCCGGCTTCGGTTCGCTGTCGTTTTACGGATCGGATGCTTTGGCAATTCGCAAGTTGATCGACGAAAACAAAACGTTGGCGCGACCGCTGGATGCAAATCTGCCCTACATCGAGGCGGAAGTGGTCTGGGCGGCTCGCTCGGAAATGGCCCGCACCGTGGAGGACGTGCTTGCCCGTCGCACTCGCGCGCTGTTTCTGGATTCCAGGTCCGCCATTCGTATGGCTCCACGGGTCGCCGCCATTTTGGCAAACGAACTGGGCAAGGATGCCGCCTGGCAAGCCGGCCAGATCCAGGCATTCAATCAAGTCGCGCGCAGCTACATGATCAGACCTTGAAACGAAGGTTAGCATGGTAGGGCGGACGTGCCCGTCCGCCAGGCACGCGCCCCCGGCGCGCGCGTTTCAGAAACATTCGATGTTCAGCGTTCGATGTTCGATGTTTTGAATTCATTCACTGAGCCGAAAACATCGAACATCGAACGCTGAACATCGAATGAAAGCACATGGCAGGTCCAATCCATCAATCCATCAATCCACTGGTCTCACCATCCGGCCAAAGCCATTTTGCCAATGGTACGTCCGGATTCCAGGCGCCCGTGCGCCTGGCGAAGGTTCGCGGCGTTGATGGGAGTGAACGTTTCAGTGAGGGTCGTGCGCAGCTTTTGGACGTCAATCAGTGCCGCGACTTCGTCCAGTATCAGACCCTGCGCGCTCATGTCCGGGGTTTGGAACATGGCGCGGGTAAACATAAATTCCCATGAGAAGGATGCGCTCTTGCTTTTGAGGAGATTCAAGTCAATCGGGCGTTTGTTTTCGACAATGCACGCAATTTTGCCCTGCGGGCGGATGAGCTCGGCCATGACGCTCCAGTAGATATCTGTGTCGGCGAAGTTGGCGATGAAATGGACGCAGGCAAAATTGAGGGCGCCAAGTTGCGTGGGCAAGTGCTGCCGATGGTCCACAACGTGATTTGCTCCCATTGATGTAACCCACGTCTGCGTCTCGGGGCGCGAAGCGGTGGCGATGACTGCCAGGCCGGCCCAGCGTGCCAGTTGTATGGCGACGGAACCGACCCCGCCCGCGCCTGCGATGATTAACAGTGATTGTCCATGGTTGGCTCCGTGACGGTCAATGTGCATCCGGTCAAACAGCGCTTCCCAGGCGGTAAGCGTGGTCAAAGGCATGGCAGCAGCCTCGGCAAAGGTGAGCGAGCGCGGTTTGTGGCCGACGATCCGTTCGTCCACCAGTTGAAATTCTGCGTTTGAACCGGGGCGTGTAATGTCTCCGGCATAATAGACCTCGTCCCCCGGTTTGAAGCGTTTCACGTCAGGACCGACAGCCTCGACGACGCCCGCAGCATCCCAGCCGAGAATGCGCGGGTTCTTTTCGACGTCCGGCTTTGGGGCGCGCACCTTGGCATCTACCGGATTGACGGAAATCGCCTCGACGCGGACAAGCAAATCGTGGTTGGCAGGAGCGGCAGGTTTAGGCAGTTCGATATCGAAGAGCGATTGCGGATCGCTGACAGGCAGGTACTGTGTCAGGGCTACAGCTTTCATATTCACATAAGCAATTATGCCGGCCCGGCGCCGGGCGGCCTGTGGGCAGTTCGGAAAAAATCTGGACTTTAAAGCTCGCGAGTCAATCGAAAATTCGCAAAGGGTCGAAGTGACAACGCGCTCGTGCCGAAGGCACAACCGCTTCAACACTTCAACGTTCCTCCATCACCACATGCAATTGGCCCGCCCGGTCCAGGCGAATAATCTCATCCGTGAAACCCTTCCGGAAATTCGGATATTTGAATTGGTATCCCAACTCCATTTTCAATTTGCGGTTGGACACCCGTTTATCCGTGACACCGCGCTTTCGGTCTTCGCCGGCGCTTGCCGGGCCGGGCCGCGGCGGATATTTTCCCAAAGCAGCCCCGAGCCATTCGAAGAACGTTCTTTGCCTCACCGGCTCGTCATCCACGGCATTATAGACGTCTCCGGGCCGTCCGCGCTTCAGCGCAGCCACTACGCATCCAGCGACGTCATCGCGATGAATCATATTCAGGAACCGGGAACCGTCACCGTCCATGCGCGCTTCATTTTTGAGAAATTGTTTGAACCAATGGCCGCGGTCAGGTCCGTAAATGCCGGCGACCCGCAAAATAACGGCCGGAAATTTGTCCCGCTGAAACGCTTCGAACAGCAGTTTTTCAGCCTCGACCAGGACCTTGGCCGTTTCGGCGGACGGTTCTGCCGGGCTGGATTCTTTCACGAGCGAGCCATCCTTCTGGCCGTAGACGCTTGTGCTGCTCGTGTAAACAAATTTTTGAGGCGGCGCGGCGGACAACCATTTCAGCAGGCAGCGCGTGCCGTCCAGGTAAATTTGCCGGTAATTGCCCACGTCACCCCCGGCGGCGACGCATTGGACGATCCAATCGAAATCGCGCGGCAACGGGGCTAGTGTTTCCGATTTGGTGACGTCCGCTATCAGCGGACGGATTCCGGTGGCGGCCAATTCAGCCTGGCGGGACGCGTCCCGGCGCAGCCCATGAACTTCATGTCCCAGGCGGGCCAATTCAGCCCCCAGGGACATTCCGACGTACCCGCAGCCGACAATAAGACATTTCATGCGCAACAATTTGGGCGGACCGCTGTTCAAATCTTTGACTATTCAGTGTTTTGTCCGCGCTTTTTTTAAAAGTAAATCCCGATTCATTGAATATTTCAATCCCGGAGACGTAGTGGACGACGCCCGGCTTGCGTGGGTAATGGAACTTTCATAGAGTGCAGCCATGACCGTAAAAACGGATGTTGAAACTATTCTCGATATTCTCGAGCGGGTCCAGGCCCGCGTCGAAGAATTGCGGTCCACCGTCCTTCAACAGCAGGCCATGATCAATGCCGCGCTTTTGTGCCTGCGGGACCGCACGCAGTCCGACCCCAAAGAGCTCGAAAGACTCTTTCTACACTACCAGCAAGTGGTTCATCAACAGCTTTTGGAAATTAACCCGGAAACGGTCAACTCCCGGGAATTGGAGAAGATTCTTGGCCCATGATTTGAAAATCCGGTAAAAGCCAAGGGTTATCCAGGCCGCCGGGCCAAACGAAATTCCGGCATCCTTTGACCCTTTTGCGTTCTTCCGACACGCTTCAACGTCCCCAAAAAAGTTATTCACATGGACAGCCAATGTCCAACGGTCCCGGCGAGATTGGCGGCATGAAAATGCAGAAGACAAAACTCTGCCGGGTCAGGCTGGAACCGGAATTAGAGGAAATAGCGGCGCTCTGGCCTGCGGCGAAACGGTTCGAAGTGGCGCTGAAACTCAAACGATGGGCCAAACAGTTGAGAATCAGCGCCTTAATTATGACTTCTGACGGGCGCGGTCAGAAGGCGCGGCCGGCTTCGGTGCCGTCTCTGCCGCGGCGGAAGGCTGCCTGGAATTAGCTTCCTTGGAACCGGCTTCCTTGGAATTCGCTTCCGCCTCCACCGTCCATTTATCCAGCGGAAAACGCTGTTGCAATTCCACGTACGCCCACACAATTTTGGCGGGATCCGTGCACGTGGCCAGAAACCGCGTGAAATAGGCGATGCACGCCTCGGCCGAGGTCTGCATCGAATACGAATCCGCCGTGACATTGGCCAGAATGTTCGGGGTTTTGGACCTTTCGAATTCGCCGGCCTTCTTTAGGTACCAATCGCCCACCTTCCGTCTCCCATTTTCCAATTGTGACAAATAGGAGGCGTCCAATCCCAACGCCTCGGCCATTTGTTGTTGGGTCCATTGGAGACGGTGGCGCACGTCGCGCAGTTGTCTTGCCCTGTCTGCTTTGCTTCCCGGTTTTTGAGCGCTCATGATTCCCTTTTGGTTAAAGTTTTCTAAAACTCCACTTTCTAATTGATGAAGTCATCTTTAATACTGGTTGCCTCCGGTTACAAGCGAAAAAACAAAAAATTACAAAAAAGTTTATTTAGTCTGATTAAAGGTCCTGACATACACCGCCAGCGCATCAATCTCCGACGGCGACAGTTTCTTTTCAAAAGCAGGCATCACACTGGGCCCGGTTTTGATGGCATTGACGATCTGCGCGTGCGTTGTTTCAGCTTGCCATTTGGGGTCCGTAAGATTCTGCGCTCCAACAAGCCGGCCATGAAATGTATGAGCACGACCGTTTTTGCCATGGCACACGATACAATTTTCCTGGAACAAACCCCGGGCATCCACCCGCCCAACCGGGTAATTGGCGTCTTTGATTGTCACAGGCCCCCTGGATGCGCAACCGCAAATGCCAAAAGAGCAGCCGACAAAAACGGCCAATATCTCCACGGTTTTATGACGGCTCATATTCTTATTGTCATGCATTCCGCGCTTTTTTCAACACCCGCCGAAATGTTTACAATTTACGATTTACGCCAACGCACTGATTGCTATTGGGGTTTTCGCGATCATGCGGCAGTGGATAAAATGTCCAAACAAACCGCGCCAGCGTCGCCACGAACATAGGCAGGTCGTTCTAATCGGCCAAAGCCTTAGCCGCCACAGTCCCCGCGTAAATCGTAAATTAAAATGGCCGCTCCTTTCAACGGCCTCCGGAGCTTGCACCATCCAACCACCCCTCCTGCCTCAAAAAATCGAGCAGCCTGGGATCATCGGCCGACAATGGCGGAAGCCAAAGGGCCAATTCCTTTCGATTCCACCATAAACGCCCCGGATTACCGGGAGGAGCGAAGGCGTAACTATAGAGAACAGCCCGGACATACCGCGGCGGTTTGTCCGGGAAAGGGTTATTCCCAAGCAAGCTCAACGCCTCACGGTCATTGTGAAGGAGCTTCCAAACCAAATGCAGCGTCCACGGATAATCGGAAGGCGTGGCCATTGCCGCGAACCACATTTGCCAGTCCAGCCGGGGCTGGTAGGGCGCGATTTGGATGGGCCGTTTGTCCAGCGCAACCGGCTGCGCTCGATACAGGTAAGGCCGCCACGCAGCGGCATCATCCGGAATCGCAGCATCGGTGCCTTCGAAGACGACAGTCAACCGCACTCGGCCGACCGAACCAAAGGCGCCGTAAGTATTGACCAGATCGAGCGGGTCGAATGAAAAATTCATCTTCTGGTTCGGCGAAATCAGGTTCGCAACCGGCTGAATGCTTAAAACGGCGACTATTGCAGCCAGAACCCACGCCGTTCCCGACATCCAAACGGAAGGTTTCTCCATAGTTGCGGCCACGGCCACGTGCCTGGTCAAAATGTGCGGAAGACATTTTGCCAGAAAAGCGTCGTCGAAACATGCCAGGGCGGGAATGATCGTAAGCCAATTCAAAAAAGAGAGATTACCGCTCAAAATCAACATGACTTGAAACAGGATCATGATGACACCCGCGATACGGCGCGCGATGCGCGGGTAAAAGGCAAACCAGGGCGCGATCAATTCCGCAAAAAAATTAAACAAAACGCCGGCTTTGAGGATCCAGTGCGGCAGGAACGAAAACCAGCGGCTGAGCGGGCCGGGAATGGGCTGGGTTTCGAAATGATAGTAAAGGGCCGTCAGGTCCCGCCAGCAGGAATCGCCGCGCCACTTAATAAGGGCCGCGCCGACCATGATCCGGAAGATGAGCCAGCGAAAAAGCCAAATGACAACGACAGGCGGATGACGTTTGGGAAACGGCCGGGCATCCAGCAAGGGACACAGAAAAATTCCCAGAAACCCGGTTTCCAGCAGTTGAATTTCCCAGCCGTAACCATACCAATCCTGGCCGAGATGGACGAACGACATATACAGCGCCCACAGCGCCGCCATCATCAAGGCATTGGCGTATCCGGCAACCACCACGCAGGCCAGCGCAAAACCAATCCACGCCGTGATTTGCAAAGCAGCGTCCGAATGAACAAACCAGAAGAGGGACGGCATGCGAATAAAACACGAGAAGAGAGAGGGTGTGTGAATCGAACCATCCAGCGATGGGTAGCTAAGCGCGCCGCGAACCTGCGTCAGATACAAATTAAGCGGCGTCAGGCCGTGTGAACCAATGAGTGGAAGAATCTGTCTGGCGGCAACGAGGAAGGCCACCGCATAGACTGCTCCCAGGAGACGCAGCATTACAAACCGCGTGAGCCAGTAACTCTCTACCGGACGCGCCGGCGCTGGAGCAGTTTCCGTCATGGCAGAACCATGGAGGATGTTGCTGCCAGCGTCAAATCAGACAGATCGGACAGATCCGTCCGATCCGACGGACCGTCAAAAAACTACTCAACAACCCGCTTTCCTTCCTTGCGCGCATGGTATTGTTCCTTGATCCATTTATAGGTCGCGGCGAGGCCTTTGTTCAGAGTCGTGTTCGGTTCCCAGCCCAGGACTTTTTCGATGAACGTATTGTCACTGTTACGGCCGGCCACACCCTTGGGCGCGGTCAGGTCGTAGTGCCGTTTGAGCGTCACACCCGCGATCTTTTCAATCTTGGAAAGCAATTCGTTGATTGTAACCAATTCGCTGGAGCCCAAATTGATAGGGGTCGCAATCAAATCATCGGAGTGGGTAATCATGTCCACGCCTTTGACGCAGTCGTCAATATACATGAAACTGCGTGTCTGATGGCCATCGCCCCAAATCGAGATATCGCGCTTGCCAGTGTCCTGCGCTTGAATCACTTTCCGGCACAGGGCCGCCGGGGCCTTTTCGCGTCCGCCGTCCCAGGTGCCGTGCGGACCATAGACATTGTGGAAACGGGCGATGAACGTTTTCATGCCGCGCTCATGCCAATATTCCTCGCAGAACATTTCTGAAATCAATTTTTCCCAGCCGTAGCCGCGCTCGGCCATCGCCGGATAGGCATCGGACTCCTTCAGCGCCCGGACGTTCGGATCTTTCTGCAGCGTGGTGTTGTAGGCGCAGGCGGAAGAGGAAAAGAAGTAACGGCGCGCGCCGGCCCGGTACGCAGCCTCAATCATGTGTGTGTTAATCAGCACGCTGCGGAGACACTCCACACGAAATCGCTCGATGAAACCCATGCCGCCCATGTCCGCAGCCAGGTTATAGACCTCGACGGCATCTTCGCAAACGCGATGGCAATTGTCTTCGTTGCTGACATCCAGGCAAATGTTTTCGACGCCCGGCACCTTCAGATACCATTCATAAACCGGCTTCTTGTCCACCGCGCGAATGCGCTCAAACCCTTTTTTCTTGAAGTAAAGCGCCAGGTTGCCGCCGATGAAGCCACCGCCGCCGGTGATGACAATCAAATCGTCTTTTTGCGTGGGCGGAGTTTTCTCAACGAGTCGCGTTTTGGCTTCCATAAATGTGGCGGGCAGGGTACAGGCTGGCCGGTGTAAAAACGAGAAAAAAGAGGTTACGAAAGCAATTCCATCATTCTATCCAATAATCCACCAATCCACCAATCCATTAATCCGCCTGCCTATGGATTGGCCAACCTGAAAAACGAATTACCCGCAGGCGATGTGAGCTTCAGAGAATTTGTGCCGTTGGCATTCGGGGACCAGTTGTCGTTTTGAGTCCAGCCAGCGGGGTTGGCGAGGCTGTTGTTCTGCTGCAATACCCAGCCGGAGACGCTTTGCCAATAGACGGTGACGGTGTTGCCGGACTCGCTGATGTACAACCTTGGCGCGCCCGGGGTTTGCACCACAGATATAGACGCCCAGAATCCGCCCGTGAGAGAATAGTTGCCTCCGGACATGGTCATGGAGGCGTCGGGCTGGCCAATGGTGCCGCTTAACGTGTACGAGCCGCCACTGCTCGTACCGCCGCCACCGGCGATTTTATACCAGTTAATGCTGTAGCTTTGGGCGGAAGCGGGAATCGCAGAAAGCACCAAACACCAATACCCAAGCACCAGAGAAACTCCAAACGCCAATCGCCGACTGCCGGATTGAATTTTGGACGTTGACGTTTCTATGGAATATGGATGTTGGAACCTGGAGTTTTTCATTCCAACGCCCATAGTCTCACACGAAAGGACCTGGTCAAGCTCATTCCTAAAGCGCATTTGTTTCAAATTTGCCTGTCCATTCTGACTGTGATTTGGCATGCTAAAATGATGGAGTCGGAATCCACCAGCTTCGCACCAATCCAGAAAGCCGTTTCCGCGTCGCGGAACCGGTGTTTAATCATTGTGATCCTCGGGGCACTGTCCACCATCAGCCCCTTCGCCATTGATATGTATTTGCCGGCTTTTCCAGAGATCGCCGGCGCGCTGCATACCTCCACCGCGCGGATTTCATTGTCACTGGCCAGTTACTTTGCTGGGCTCGCGGCGGGCCAGCTTTTTTATGGCCCGCCGCTGGATCGTTTCGGGCGCAAGCTGCCGATGTACGGAGGCATGCTGCTGTTCGTCGTGGCATCCGTGTTATGTCTCGGGTCGCGTTCGGTGCAATGGCTTATCGCCATGCGGTTCGTCCAGGCGCTCGGCGGATGCGCGGCAGGTGTCGCCGCCATGGCGATGGTCCGCGATTTCTTTCATGTGGATGAAACGGCCAAAATCATCTCACTCCTGATTCTTATCATCAGTGCATCGCCGTTGCTGGCGCCGAGCGTTGGCGTGTTTGTGTCCACGCATCTGGGGTGGCAATGGGTGTTTATTGTCCTGGCGTCGTTCGTCGTCTTCATGATGGCGGTTTCCCAATTTTTCCTTCCCGAAGGCCACAGAGCTGACCGCTCGATTTCTCTGCGGCCCGGGCCGATTTTCCGCAACTACGCTGAAGTTCTCAAAGAACCCCAATTTCTCATCTACGCCCTGGCGGGGGCATTCGCCTTCTCCGGCCTGCTCGTGTACGTGTCGAGTTCGCCCATTATTTTTATGGAGGTCTATCACGTGAGCCAATGGCAATTCGGCTGGATTTTCGCCGGCCTGGCCGTTGGGTTCATCGGCAGCAACCAAATCAACGTCCTTCTCCTGAAAAAGTTCACCAGCCAGCAAATTTTTCGCGCCACTTTGTTCGTTCAATGTCCTGTTGCCCTGTTGTTCCTGGCTGGGACATGGTCCGGCCTGCTGAATTTGCCGGCCACACTCGTCCTGCTGTTCATTTCGTTGTCGAGCCTCGGGCTGGCCTATCCCAACGCGGCCGCGCTCTCCCTCGTCCCATTCGATCACAATATCGGGAGCGCATCCGCCATGGTGGGTTTCCTGCAAATCGGCGTCTCTGTCCTGGCTTCCGTCACGATTGGCATTTTTGACTTGCACACGATGATGCCCGTGGCGCTCGTCATGGCGGCGACGTCATGGATCGCTTTGGGGATATTATCGATCGGCAAACGCAAAATTCATCACCTGCGTTACGTGGACGAAAAAGACGCGAATTTCCTGCCTCATTAATGGGTGGAACACGGCGCGCTGCGTGGCGCTGCCACCGCCGTCCCCGCCCGCTCTGCTGTAAGAGCGGGGGGAAAAGACGCGGTGCAACGGCTGGCCACACTTGTTGCGCCGCTGCACGCGGCGCTACACGGCGCAGCGCGCCGTGTTCCACCACCACGGTTCGGGGACGCCAGCCATTCAGTTGAATGCGTGCCCTTAAAAATTGCATTAGCATTATTAAAATTTCCGTAAAAGTTTGACGGAGCACCCATCTCGTCGGAGAATTTGTTGTGGCAGTAAATACGTTTTGCATTCGAAAATCCCTATGGCTTCTGACAATCCTCTTGTGCGGCGGCATCCTTTGTAATTTAAATGCGCGCCCTTATGGGCTGGCGTCCCGTTCCGCCGTCGGCCCGTTTTTGAACGATACTTTGCCCTATACGGCGCCTGCCATCTCCGGAGATTGGTCAGCAGTTGTGGCTTTTCCAAACCTGCTTTTTACCAATTCAGTTGGCCTGGCGCCTGTTCCGGGCTCCGACCAGCTTTGCGTTTGGGAACGGGAAGGGCGCGTCTGGACGTTTGAAAATTCACCGGGCGTGACTCAAAAGAAACTGGCATTGGATATTCACAATCAATGCCAGGGCTGGGACGATTCGGGCCTGCTGGGCGTCGCATTTCATCCGGGATTTGCCACAAACCACTTCATGTATGTCTTTTACACATGGGTCAAACCCGGGACCGTGGCGGGAGACGCCAATACCCGGCCCAATCCCATAGTGCCGAACACGTATCACGATCGCCTGTCCCGCTTCACGCTCGATGACAACGGCGTGGCGATTCCGGGGTCCGAGCAGGTGCTCATTGACCTCACTGACCAAACGATCTGGCACCACGGCGGCGGCATATTTTTCCATCCGAAAGATGGATTTCTGTACCTGACCATCGGCGATAATTCGGTGAGCGATAATGACCAGGTCATCAATAAGAGTTTGTTCGGCGGAGTGTTGCGAATCGATGTGGATTGCCGGGGCGGCAACATCAGCCATCCGATTCCCCGCCAGCCGCTCAACGGCCACACCGGGCATTACTATATTCCCAATGACAATCCCTTTGTCGGTCAATCGAACGTATTTGATGGCGAGTCGAATGTTCTCGAAGAATTCTTCTGCCTGGGCCTGCGCAGTCCGCATCGGATGACCTACGACCCGGGAACGGGACGGATTTACATCGGAGACGTGGGCGAAAGCGCGCGCGAGGAAGTGGATGTGATTGAGCCGGGCGAAAAAGGCCTGAATTTTCAATGGCCCTATTGCGAGGGCAACCTCGGAAAAATGAAAATGCCCTGCATCGGCATCAGCCGCGGTCCGCTCCTCGATTACCCGCACAGCGACGGGCGGGCAGTCATCGGCGGCTACGTGTACCGCGGCCAGAAATTCGCGCGCGATCTCGGCGGAAAATATATATTCGGCGACAACGTCTATCGCCTGGTATGGGCCATGGACCAGACAACAACGCCGGTCCAAAAGAATGTCCTGTGCGTGATGCCCAAGGGGAACGGCCCCAATTCCGGTTCCGATTACACCGGCCTCTCGTCCTTCGGCGTGGACGCGAACGGCGAGATTTATTTTTGCCAGATGAGCAGCATCGGCGGGAGGATTTTTACCCTGGCGCGGGGCGGACCGCCGCCGCCCAGCCGTTTAATGCCAAAACTGTTGTCACAAACGGGTATTTTTTCCGACATGAAGTCCATGACACCGCAGGACTTTTTGATTCCATATTCGGTCAACATGCCATTATGGTCTGACGGCGCGGTGAAAACGCGCTACATGGCGCTGCCGGATAACACACAGATCCATTTTACGAAGACAGGTGAATGGCAATTTCCGGCCGGGACGGTTTTTGTCAAAACCTTCCGATTGCCGGTGGACGACACCGACACTAACATTCTTCGCCGCCTTGAAACGCGGCTGCTCGTGCGCGACACGAACGGTTACGTCTATGGCGCGACGTACAAATGGCGCCCTGATGATTCTGACGCCGACCTGGTCACCGCCGGAATGACCGAGGACATCCCGATCAAAACGGCCGACGGCGCGCGGACCCAACGTTGGTTTTATCCGGGACGGCAGGATTGTCTCACGTGTCACACGCCTGCGGCGGGCGGCGTTCTTGGAGTCAAAACGCGGCAACTCAACGGCGATTGGACTTATCCGAACGGGGTTACGGACAATCAATTGCGCGAGTGGAACCGCATTGGCCTTTTCGATGCCACGTTGACCGAGGCCGAAATACCGCATCTGCAAAAGCTCGTGGCCGTGACGGACAAACACGCTTCGCTCGAAATGCGCGCGCGCTCCTATTTTGACGCCAATTGCGCGCAATGCCATCGTCCTGGCGGCGCTGAGGCATTCTTTGACGCGCGTTTTGACACGCCACTCGCCAAACAAGGCATTATCAATGGACCCGTGGCGAATCCCCTGGGCATTCCGGGCGCAAAAATCGTGGTGCCGGACGATCCGGCCAAATCCATTTTGCTGCATCGCATCAGTTATACCGGCGACCTGCAAATGCCCCCGCTGGCGCGAAACGTCAACGATACCAATGCAATTGCAACCATCAATCAATGGATTGAGTCTCTTCCCCGCAATTCGGCCACGCTGCCTAAAGGCTGGAAACATCAGGACGTGGGCCCTGTGGGAATCAAAGGCGACGCCAGCTTCCTGAATGGTCAATACAATATCATCGCTTCCGGCACGGACATTTGGCAGTACGTGGATGGATTCCACTACGCCTACACCACCATGACCGGCGACGCGCAAATCATCGCGCGCGTCATCTCGATGCAGTTTACCGATCCGTGGGCAAAAGCGGGCGTCATGTTCCGGCAGAACATGTCGCCGGGTTCCAAACACGTGATGATGGTCGTGACCGCCGGTGGATTTTCGTCGTATCAATGGCGGCCGGCGCCAGGACAATGGACCCATAACACGGACGGGCCGACAACAACGACGCCCTACTGGGTGAAGCTGGTCCGGCAGGGAAATCTATTCACCGGTTATATTTCGCCCGATGGCACGAACTGGAAGCGCATAGACAGCATCAAAGTGCCCTTGCCCAAAAAACTCTACGTCGGGCTTGTGGTATCCTCGCATGACAACGCCTCTCTCAATTCGGTGATGTTTGATAATGTGAGTTTGACGCCCCAGTAAACCCGCGCTTTATTGACGCTCCAGAGCGCACTGACGTGGCGCTACTACACACATTTTTTGTGTATAGCCCGGACCCCCGGCTGGGGCTGAAACAGGAAGAAACTCTCAGTGGCGCAGGCCAATTTTTGGCAAATTGGGAAGTTTTGCAAGCACCTAATATTCAACGACTTCCAAAATGAGTTTCTTAAGAGGCGTTGCAACAAGAAACGAAGCCGGGAAAACAGGTAAAAAGCCCGCTTTTATTGGGGATTTTGATATTCTCCGCCGATTGGCCTGAAACGAAGCGTCAGACCGCACTTGAAATGGGTTGGTTTGATTTTTTGAGATTGAACGATGACGACTCAGAGGCCAGATTGTCTTCAAGGTATGCCAAATTGGGGTATTTTTCTTTCGCTCCTCCGGAGCTTGAAATATTTCGGCCGTCGGTCCCATAGCTGGCGCTATGGGCTACTTTCGCGCGCTGCTCCGCAGCTTGTTCCTGCCACAGGTCCTGCATGCACACATTTTTTGGGTATAGCCCGGACCCCCGCTGGGTGCTGATCTTGGAAGAAACTCGCATTAGCGCAGGTCGATTTTTGGTAAATTAGGAGGTTTGGTAAGCGCCTAATATCCAACGACTTTAAAAATGAGTTTCTTAAGAGGAAAGTAAATTGTAAATTCGTCCGAAAAAACGGGGTGAATTGTTCGCTTTCATTGGGAAATTTGAAAAAGTAACCTTTGCAAAGTGTAAACTCGGGAGTGAATTTTTGAGTGCGAAGAATGCGGGGATTTTCAGGATGGACAGGACAAATTCAATACCATGAATGCCATGAATTGATGGCGGGGGTGAGAGGGATGATTCCCTTTGCCCTTTCGAGGACGAGGACGAGGACGATTCCCCCCTTACCCTATTGCCCAAATTAAGTGTGCTATGGTTTTGCGGAAGAACTGTACGACGTACGTTCCGCCCGCTCTGCGCGGGGGGACGGCGGTGGCAGCGCCACTTGCGAAAAGCGGCGTCCCTGCCGCCAAAATGTCGTGCCTCGGACAACCGCCTACGGCTTAACCACCGAAACCACAAATCCATCCGGCGTGAGATACTTTTGCGCAACGGCCTTGATTTGATCGAGTGTGATGGCTTCGAATTTGGCGTCATCGAGTTCCGAATGCTGATAGCCAAGGCCGTACAGTTCGTCGAGCGCCGTGATGGACGCGAGGTTTCCAAGGTCCTGGCGGTGGATTTTTTTCTGGCCGATGACTTTTGCCTTGGCGCGTTTTAATTCGGCTTCGGAAAGGCCTTCAGTGCGCAACAATTCGGCTTCCTTGAGCAATTCACTTTCGACCAGTTCGGCCTTGGAGGGTTCGGTGCCGGTGTAAAATGCGAAGTAACCGGGCACAACGCCGGCAAAATTCTGCGAGCCGCAATAGTAGGCCAGGCCGAGTTCCTCGCGAATTCTCATAAACAGGCGCGACCCAAGGTCGCTGCACGCTTCATGGATGAGTTCGAGAGCGTAGTGATCATCGTCATGGATCGTTGTCCCGCGATATCCGATGACGAGCACGGCCTGCTTTTTGTCACGGGTTTCGCCGACGCGGTTTGACGCAGGCGCTTTCACGGCCGGCGCGCCGGGTTTGACGCCTTCGCCGCGTTTCCAATCCCCAAACGCCTTGTCAACAGCGGCTTTAGCGGCGGAAGTATCAATGTCACCGAAAATGGCCAGCACGCAATTATTTGGCACGGCGAGCCGGTGATGGAATGCTTTCAATTCCGCGGCGGAAAGCCGTTGAACAGTTTCCTCACCGCCCAGCGGGTCCAGGCCGAACCCATTGTCGCCGAACAACGCGCGGCGCATGGCCGACCCGGCGCTTTTGAGCAGGTCATCTTTGCGCGCGGCGATGCTGGCGATTTGTATTTCGCGTTCACGTTCGAGTTCATTGGCCGGGAAGATTGGGTTGCGCAAAACGTCTGCGACCAGGTCCAGGCCGGTGGCAAAATCGGCGCTCATGACCTCGGCATTTACGCCGAAACTCTGGTTGCCGCCGTAACTGTCAATATTGCCGCCGATGGATTCGATTTCGGTGGCGATTTTTTCCGCGGACCGTTTGGCCGTGCCCTTGAGGAGCATGGTGGAAAAGAGCCGCGAAATGCCGTTATTCGCGGGCGATTCCGCGAGCACACCGCCCTGCAGCACGGCGCGAAACTCGACAAACGGCAGGCGCGAATCTTTTTTCAAAAGCAATTTCAATCCGTTGGGCAGTTCGAATTTTTGGATTGGAAATTCCTTGTTCGCGCTCGATTCCACCACAGGCTTCGGCGCCGTGCCCGAAGGCAGCAGCGCATACAGGGAGCGATTTTCATCCGTCAGATAGTGGCGCGCGACGCGCTGAATGTCCGCGAGCGAGACGCGCTTGATGGCTGCCAGGTAGCGTTCCGAAAAATTCAGGTCATTGGCCGCAATCCAATTGCCGCCCAGGTTTTGGGCCTGGCCTTCCATGGTCTTGCGGGTGGACAACGTGGCCGATACGAATTGTTTGACGGCTTTATGCAGTTCGTCGGCGGACACCACGATGACTTTTACTTTTTCAACCTCCGCAAGCATGGCATCGCGCGCGGCGGCAAATTTATCGGCATCCACGACGGCGCTCATGCCGAACACGCCGGGCAGGCCGGGGCTATATGTCCAGGCGTCCACATGATGGGCCAGGCCCTGGCGCTCGCGGACCTGTTGAAACAACCGTGAACTGCGTCCGCTGCCCAGCAAAACCGATAACACGTCCATGACCGGAACATCCGGATGCCGCAACTCCGGGATGTGCCAGGCAAAATGGAAATGCCCCAGTTCGATCGGCGCTTCCTCGATAATGTCGCGCGCGGCGGTCTGCTTCGGCTCAGCCGGAAGAACCACGGGCGGCATCGCGCGCGACCGGGTTTTGGCGTAGGCTTCCTTGATCTGCGCCACGACTTCATCGTTTTTTACATCGCCGGCCACGACGAAGAAGCAATTATTGGGCGAATATTTTTCGTGGTAATAATTGCGAATGTCATCGGGCTTGAGTTCGTTGAAGATGTCGGGGTAACCGATGATGGTGAAGTGGTAGGGACTGCGCGTGTAGGCGACTTCAAAAAGACGGCGGCTGGCGCGGCGGCCGGGATCATCCTGGCCCATGTCCATTTCGCGGCGGATGACATCCATTTCCTTCGCCAATTCATCCGGCGGCAACGCGGCGTTCTGCATGATGTCGCAGAGAATATCAATGGCGGTCCGGGCGCCGGTGTTGGGCACGTCAATGTGATAGACGGTGCGGTCGAAACTGGTATAGGCGTTCATATAGCCGCCGGCTTCCTGGACCTCCTGGTCGATGCGGCTGCCGGGGCGGGTGGCAGTGCCTTTAAAGAGCATGTGTTCGAGGACGTGCGAAAGGCCGGCGCCGAGCCAGCGGCCTTCATGGATGCTGCCGCTCATGCACCACGCCTGGGCGGAAACCACAGGCGAGCTGTGGTCTTCGCGCACGATGACGACCAACCCATTGTCCAGGGTGGTCATGATGACGCCCGGTGGCTGCGACGGAATGACTTGATTCTCTTTAATCATTGGGCCAGCAAATGTAACGCGGAATTGGAGCAGGGCAAGGCAAGATTGGATTATTGGATAATGGATATTTGGATTGTTGGGCCGAAATGCAGAAGAAAGTCAGGTCAAACGACTACCCTCCCCGTGAACCGCAACATTCTCATTTGAACGATTCTCCCTCACCCCAGCCCTCTCCCGATGGGAGAGGGAGAATCATCGTCCGATGGTTTGACACGGCGAACAATTATCCCGGTTCAGGGGTTCAATGCGCGAAAATCTTTTAGGAGAATTCTCACCCTGACCCTCTCCCCTCCCATCCGATCCGGCTTCGCTAAAGCTACGCCGGACCAGATGGGAGCGGAGAGGGAACAGCGGTCGGACGCTATTGGTAATTTTGAAGGCGATCTGCAAGGGCCGAGGTTCATGGTCCCTATGCGTGAAGGTTTCCGTGGATCGCATGGCTTCTCGTTCGAGCGATTCTCCCTCACCCCTGCCCTCTCACACAAGGAGAGGGAGAATTGTCCGCCGATGGTTGGACGAATCGGACGGCGAGCGACTACGAACGACAGGACGGACGCGGTAGGCTGGCCGCAGATCAGATTCGCACTATCGCGCGGTTTGGCAATTAGCGGCGGGATCGTGGGGCCGATATACCCAGGGCGGCGCTCTGGACTCGCTTGCCCTGGGCTATTATCGGCCGCCCTTACAGGGCTTTCAGCTAGCGGCTTCGCGACAGTCGCGGATTTGTAGCATGAGAGAATACTGATGGAACAGGAACGAAAAATTGAGAAATGGTTGCGGTCCTATGCGAAGAAACGCCGGGGCCAGGCAGGGGAATCGTTTAAGCTGGACCCGGCTACGCGGCGCATTTTGCAGGCCGAAGTTTCGCACAGCGCCGCTCCTGCCGAGGAAGAGGACGATTCGTTGTCTCTTTGGCAGGTGTTGCGGCAGCAATGGCTGTTCTTGCTGGGCTTTGCGGCGTGTATTTTCGTCATTGCCGCATTCTTTTTCCAGACGTTGAACACGGCAAAGACGAGAGTGGAGTTGGCCACCACAACGGCCAATTTGAGACAGATCGGAGCAGCCACGCACATGGCCGCCGTGGATAATGGCGGCACGCTGCCGGCCACGCTTGATGCGCTGACGAACGGTTACTTGTCGGCCCGGGAAATATCCCAAATCAAAAGCGGCAAGGCGATTACCTACGTGGCGGGCGGCCAGAAATTGAGCGATTTGCCAAACGATGCCCTGGTCGCCTATTCGAAAGAAGAAAACAACCGGCGAGGCGTCGTGCTCGCGGACGGAAGTGTTCACTATGTCAGTGAGATGAATTTTGCAAGCCTGACAAATTCGAATTCGGCTGGACCGGAGCTTGCCTCTGGGGAGCAGGCCATGACGCCGCCAGCGGCGGCCATGAAATCACAGACAGGCAGTTTCGGGGGTAAGCCAGGTATCGGGGGCAACTCTCCAGCGGCTGCAATTCCGAATCAGAAAATGTCGCCAATGGCCCAGACCCGGACGGGTTTCGGGGGAGGCGGAGGAGGATTCGGTCAATCATTTGCCGCGGCCCGGCAGCAACCATTCGCTAATTTCGCGGAAAACAGTTTCAAGAACACCATCGCGCCGCCGTCGCAGTCCAGTCCTGTGCTGATGAATTTCCAGGTGTCGCAAAACGGAAACGTGATTCGCGTTGTAGACCAGGATGGCTCGGTTTATTCGGGCGTGTTGCAGCCGGGCGGGCAAGGGCAAAAACCCGCCGCTGTGGCGACGGACAACGAAGTCGCGCAGAATTACAGGATGGTGCAAAACAATAATGCCGCTGCCCCCGACTCAACTATCCAGAGTCCAGACCTGGAGGGACGCACGGTTGTCCCGCCGGGCCAGGCGGCGCAGGGTTCGCCAGGTTACGCGTTTCGCGTGAAAGGGATGAACAAAACACTCAAGCAAAGTGTCATGTTTACGGGGACACTGCTCGAAGATTTGTCTATGGCCAAAGATGTGCAGAATTCATTCGGTTGGACCGCCAATGCAGCCGTTGGCGCGGCTTATGCTCAACAGGCGATGAAGTCTGAACAAACGAATTCATCGGCATCGGCACAATTGCCCTGGTCGAGCTTGCGCATTACTGGAACCGCGATTATTAACCAAACAAACCGAATTGAGGTAAACGCGATGCCCGTGGCGCCGATGACAAAGGCGGGGAATATTAAGTAGATTCAAATGCAACATCGAACATCGAACATCGAACGCCGAACATCGAATGTTTTGAAACGTTCGGGAGTCGGACAACTTCGAAGCGTCAGTCCATGCTCTCAAGTCCAACGACTTCCGAAAGCGGTGTGGCGCAGACTTGCCACCGCACTCCAAGACGCAAGCGACACGGGCCGAGGTCCATGGTCCAATGCATTCCTGGAAGGAAGAGGACTTTCCATGAAACGCGAGCAGTGGCAGCGCCACGTGCGATGGTGGCGATTGCATGGCGGACGGGCACGTCCGCCCTACCTTATGAAGTCTCGTGAACGGGTACGTCCGCCTTACCCTATTGGAGTCTCGTGAAAACTAACATAAATCGTTCGACTTTGACGGTGGCGTATGCGGTCGCTATCTGCGCGGACCTGATGCAAATCTGTTTCATTCCGCTTTTGCCCGACGGATTTTTAAACCCGCTGGACGATTTTTCAGATGCGATAGCGTGCATCATCCTCATCCGGTTGATTGGTTTTCATTTCGCCTTTTTGCCATCCTTCCTGGTAAAGCTGGTGCCCTTTGTGGAAATTGTGCCGACATGGACGCTTGCCGTTTTCATCGCAACCCGGCACCTTCGCGCGCCGGTTGCGGGCACGGTTGTGGACGTGCCGAGCGAAGTCAAACCCGAGGTTGTCGTCGAGGAACGGCCGCCGAAAAATTTTGGATAAATCTGCGTGGTGGTGGACGGCGCGCTGCGCCGTGCTGCGCAGAGCGGGCGGAACATGCGCGATACAACGGTTGACCACACTCGTTGCGCCGCTCTACGCGGCGCTACACGGCGCAGCGCGCCGTGTTCCACCACTTTCCCTCGTACTTGACGCAATACGCGTCACGCAGCACGCTTTCTGCAAATGAAGGAATTTTCTCTTGAGCAGCCGGCTGCTGATCCGTCTCTCTGGCTGCTGGATCCCGAAATCATTTTTCTTGGCCATGGCGTGTTTGGCGCGTGTCCGCGTCACGTGCTGGCGGTTCAAAACGAATTCCGCGAGCGGCTGGAGCGCCGGCCGCTTCAATTTCTCGCGCGTGAAATGGAATCGCTCCTCGACGCCGCCCGACAGTCACTCGCGGAGTTTATCGGCGCAGACGCGGACAATCTCGTTTTCGTGCCGAACGCCACGGCCGCCGTGAATACGGTCCTGCGTTCGCTGGCGCTCAAGCCGGGCGATGAGTTACTTGTGACCGATTACGCGTACAATGCGTGCCGCAACGCGCTGGAATTTGCCGCGGAACGCGCGGGCGCAAAAACGGTTGTCGCCAGGATTCCATTTCCGTTTCGGACTGAGGATGAACTCATCGCCCCGGTTTTGGAATGCGTTACGCCGCGGACACGGCTGGCGATGATTGACCACGTGACGAGCCAAACCGGAGTCGTGATGCCGATCAGCCGGCTGGTGAGCGAATTGAAGCAGCGCGGTGTGGACACACTGGTGGACGGCGCGCACGCGCCGGGCATGGCGCCGCTCGACGTGGAGAAGCTTGGGGCAGCCTATTACGCCGGGAATTGCCATAAATGGTTGTGCGCTCCAAAAGGCGCGGGATTCCTGCACGCGGCGCGCGATAAACAGGAATCCATCCGCCCGCTGATCATCAGCAACGGCGCGAATTCGCGACGCAAAGATCGTTCCCGGTTTTTAATCGAATTTGCCTGGCAGGGAACCTGGGACCCATCGGCCTGTTTGAGCGTGCCTGAGGCGATACGATTTATCGGCTCGCTGTTGCCGGGCGGCTGGCCTGAAAACATGGTCCGGAACCGCGCGCTGGCGCTGGCAGCCCGCAAAGTTCTTTGCGCCGCTTTGCGCATCGATGAGCCGTGTCCGGACGAATTTATCGGGTCGCTTGTCGCCATCCCGCTCCCGGATGCCGCGCCGGACGCGTTGGCGCGATTGCCGCTGAATGAATATCCCCTCCAGGACAAGTTGCGAGAAAAGTACAAAATTGAAGCGCCAATTATTTCGTGGCCCGCGCCGCCGAAGCGGGTTTTGCGGATTTCGGCGCAATTGTACAATTCGCTGCCGCAGTTTGAGAGGCTGGCGGAGGCGGTCGCGGAAGAGTTGGATTAATGGATTGGTGGATTGATGGAATGCGGAATGCGGAATGCGGATTGATGGGACCCCGCCGGCCACGTAGCGCAGGTTTCTAAACCTGCTGTATCGCCGATTTCTAAATCGGCTGACCGTGCGGCGTTGTCCCGATGGACTTAAAAACCACTGACGCAAAACGGGTTCTTTTTGGTATTCGGCGGCGCGTGACGTCGTACGACCAGCGGGTTTGTCCGTCTCCGCTTTGCTTCGACGCGACCGCGCCGAAGCCCAGGGCGATGGCGGGGAAACCCGCGATACGGCAGGTTTGGAAACCTGCGCTACGTATACGTACGCTTTAACGCTTTAACCTCAAAAATGCGTGTCTATGGCCATGAGGCTAGTAAATTCGTTGATTCTACCGAGCGAAAAGCCGTTTTTGGCTTGGTGTCAATAACCTCACTAAATGTGAACTTATTGACACCGAAGCAAATGTCGCAAAACACCAC
>DATJTK010000005.1:0-5880 GCA_035503455.1 Candidatus Sulfotelmatobacter sp.
GTGTTTTGCGACATTTGCTTCGGTGTCAATAAGTTCACATTTAGTGAGGTTATTGACACCAAGCCAAAAACGGCTTTTCGCTCGGTAGAATCAAAGAATTTACTAGCCTCATGGTCATAGACACGCATTTTTGAGGTTGAAGTGTTGATAATCGGCGTTTGGACGATCAGCGGGTTTAGAAACCCGCGATACAGCAGGTTTGGAAACCTGCGCTACGGCGCTGCTCCTGATTTTTTTCGTAAAATAATTCGGAACATTTCGTCAATTCTGCCTAAATTCCGCATATGGCCGACCGAGTCCAACGCGGTTTGCGCGCGATTCTTATTGGGATCGTCGTGAATGTGCTTTTGGGCGCGGCCAAATTTCTTGCCGGGATTTTTGGGCATTCGCACGCGCTTATTGCGGATGCCACGGAATCGTTCGCGGACATTTTTAATTCCCTGGTCATGTGGCGCGGCATTACGGTGGCCGCCGAGCCCGCGGATGAAGACCATCCGTACGGTCATGGCAAAGCGGAACCTTTGGCCGCGGCTTTTGGCGCGGTCATGCTGCTGGCAGCGGCGACATGGATCGCCGCCAAAGCAGCGGTCAACATTGACCAATGGGCAAACGGATTTCATCGTCCGCAACCCCAGTGGTTCACGCTGGCAGCGCTTGCGGTGGTCGTTTTGGTCAAGGAAGTGACGTTCCGGTTTGTTGCGCGCGAAGGCGCGGATACCGACAACGCGGCGGTGACAACCGATGCATGGCACCATCGTTCGGATGCCATCACCTCCGTGGCTGCGGCCATCGGCATTACTGTGGCGCTGATTGGCGGCCCAAGGTGGGTTTGCGCGGACGACGTGGCGGCCTTCTTCGCCGCCCTGGTAGTAGGATGGAGCGGATGGCTGCTGCTGCGTCCGGCGTTGAGTGAATTGATGGACCGCGCGCCCGGGCAGGAAGTCATCGGGCAAATCCGGCAAATTGCCTCCAGCACTGAAGGCGTGGCCAGCGTGGAAAAGTGTTTTGTCCGCAAAGCCGGCCACCAATTCTTTGTGGAGATGCACGTGGAAGTGGACCCGCAAATGACGGTGTTGCGTTCCCATGAGATTGCCCATGCCGTAAAAGACAAGGTGCGCGAAACCATGCCGTCGGTGGGCGACGTTCTGGTCCATATTGAACCGCTGAAAATTCCGGCGCCTCGCAAACAGGCGCCTCGCTGAATTAGATCGAGACATACCGCTGGCTAACATTGCGGCAGTCCGCTGAAAAAAATGAAACATTTTCCAGAGTCAAACCGTCTTTTTAGAGATGAGAAAGAGGAACGCTTTTACACTCATTGAATTGCTGATGGTTATTGCCATTATCGCCATTCTGGCGGCGATATTGATGCCGGTATTGGAACAAGCCAAACAGCGGGCGTGGACCGGGCAATGCATATCGAATCTGCGCCAGATCGGCATGGGCATGAAAATGTTTGCCGACGAAAACGGAGACATGTACCCCGAGTCCGGCGGCGACATTTACTGGAACGCAACGGACGCCGCCCCGCCTGTGGGATCGGGGAAACAGAGTTGGATGCAGCAGATTTATCAGTACACCATGAACACCAACCTCTATAATTGCCCTGGCAATGTGCAATTGCCGCCGGCCATGCGCGGGCCGTTCAATTATTTTAATGGCGCTCGCGCGGCATACATCCAGATGGGAGCGGACGCGCCGGTGAACGCCACGGCTATTCGGTTTCCGGCAGAGTATGTTCTTTCCGGAGACACATGCGGCATTCCGAATAATACCGTGGGCGAGGGGCCGGGGTTTACATTTGACCCAAATGACGCGGACAAGGACGATTACACGCAAAACTGTGTGGGTGGTCCGACCAATGGCACGCCTTACGAACTGTGGCAGGTACATTTGGGCGGTCAAAACATTCTATTCGGCGATGGCCACGCTCAATTGTATAATAGGTACGTTCCGACCGATATGACTTTTCACTACACGGTCATCGCAAGCTGGGGCGAAACGAACGTGAATTAGCGGCGGTGGTGGACGGCGCGCTGCGCCGTCACCGCCCGTATAGCGGGCGGAACTTACGTGGTATTACCTCCGACCACCCTCACTAAACGCGGCGCGGACGGCGCAGCGCGCCGTCCCCTGCCTTCCCGCGGAGTTCAATAGTTATTCAGGTTTTTCCTGATGTGTTGGAGCAGGTCGCGGCGTTTTTCCAGATCCAGCCAGCCGCCCTTCGTGTAACTTGCCTCGAGGTTGGTCGTCAGCATGAGATATTGGGTGACCATGCGTGGGTCGTCTATCTCGGCGACTTTGGCAGCCTTTGCATTTGGTAAAATGTTCGAACCTCTTTCCTGGTCCACGCCGAAATATTTCATCAGGATGCTGAGTTGCCCGTCCAGGTTGGAGACGGTCCTTTGCTCGGTTTCGGCCTGGGTCTGCAGAGACTCGGCTGTGGGATCGTCCTTAATGGCCATGGCGGCTTTGGCGTACTGCATCGCTTCCTGGTAATTGCCTTTTGCCAGATCGTCTTTGGCCGTCGCGAGATAGGCGGTGTCCAATCCTGCCACGGAATCGGTTTGTAATTTCGTTGCGGCTGCGTCGCCCGGTTTGGCTTCCAGCGCAATTTTCGCCTGCCGAATAGCCTCCTCATAATTGTGTCCCGAAAACGCCTGGTTGCCGGCGGCCATGGCGTTGTTATAGTCATCGACGACCTTCTTTTTTGCCACGGCGTCGGCCCTTAATTGGGCAGCCGGCGCATCGTCCGGCTCATTCGCCAGGGCGGTATCCGCATCGCTGATAGCATCTGCGTACAGGCGCTTTGAATATGCATCGCGCGCGGCAGCCATCGCCGTGGTGTAATTTTGCCGCCGGATTTTGGCGTCCTCGATCTCTTTTATCCGGTCCGCGGCATTATTTTCCAGTTGCGTCGCGTCCGGATCGTCGGGCTCGTTTTCCAGAGCAACCTTTGCCTGGGCGATTGCAGTATCGTAGCTGCCATTTTGGAACGCAGTGTTGCCGGCGGCCATGGCCGCCGCATACTTTTGTTGCCGGGCTGCTGCATTGGCCGCATCGATCTTCAATTGAGTCGCATCGGCGTCACCCGGTTCAACGCCCAGCGCAATGGCCGCCTGGCTCCCGGCTTCGTCATATTGCTTGTTGGAAAGAGCGGCTCGTCCGGCGGCCATGGCGTCGTCGTATTTTTGCCGGTGGGCCGCGTCATTCTGAAGTTTCGTTGCGTCGGGGTCTCCCGGCTCATAGGACAGGGCGGTTTGCGCCTGGCGAATGGCCTCACCATAATTTCTGTCCGACATCGCCGCCCGGGCCGCGCTCATCGCGGCCTGATATTGTTGCTGCCGGGCTTGCGTCTCCGCCGTCTGTTGGGCTTGCGCCGCCGCCGCCAGTTTCTGTCTCTCGGCCTCCTTCTCCAATTGGATCGCGTCCGAATCGCCAGGCACATTCTGGAGCGCAATCGTTGCCTGGCTGATGGCTTCGTCGTATTTATTGTTTTCCAGGGCCCGTCGTCCGTCCTGCATTGCTGTTTGATACGCCTGCTGTACCGCTGCCGCCTTGGCCGCGGCCGCGTCTCTTGCGCTTTCGGCTTCTGCTTTCAGACGGCTTGCCTCGGCGTCGTCGGGCTTGTAGTCCAGGGCGGTGTCGGCCTGGCGGATGGCTTTGTCGTAATTGCCCGCGCCAAGGGCGTTGCGAACAGCGCTCATGGCTGTCTCATAGCCCTGTTCTCTCGCGCCCGACGCCTGCATTTCAATCGCCTTTTTCGCGTTTTCGGCGTCCGATTTCAATTGTTCGGCCGCGACGTCCTGGGGAGAATTTTGCATCGCCACTTCCGCCTGGCGGATGGCTTCGTCGTAATTTTTGTTTTCAAAGGCCTGTTGCCCATCCTCCATCGCCGCTTGATAGGCCTTCCCGTGCTGGAGCCGTTCATTCAGGCGCGCGACGGATGGGTCATTGGGCTTGAGCGCGCTGGCGGCGTCCAAATCGTCTTGTGCCGTGTTCCAATTCCCGGCGGAGACTTCTTTTTGGCCCGCCTTCACGAGGTCGTCAAAAATCCCGCCGCTCAGAGTCACCGCCTGCGGATCGTTTGGTCTCATTTTCAGCGCCTTCTGTATTTCCTGGGCAGCGGTGGTCAAATCTCCATCGTTTCGATCCGTTTCAGCGTCGCGGACATGCCGTTGAAATCTCCCGGCCATGAACAGAGAAATGACAGCTGCGACCACGGCCACGGCCACGGCGCCGGCTGCGATTGGTACCAATAGCTTTTGCATCCCGCCCCCGGCCGGGAATGCTTTGGCCAGCCAATCGAGATTGGTTTTTTCAAGATCCAATTGCGGGTCAATGAGCCGGTTGCAAAGCTGCCGCCACCGCGATTCATCTTTGCCGAGCTTTTGCCAATCGGGTGAGGATTCAACGGGAAAATTGTAGTCGGACCCGCTTTCAATGAGACGGCCTTCCACCAGTTGCAGAATTAATTCACCAATGCTGCGCAGGTCCTGGGCCTCAAATATATTTTGGACCATCATCTGGTTATCCGAAGCCATGCCCGCCACCCGCGTGGTCGAAACGGGCACGGGATCAACCATCAATAACAGCGTGAACTTCAAGGGACGGGATTTGCCGTGCAGCAGGATATTGCTCGGCTTTAGATTTCCGTGAGATCGTCCGCAAACTTTCTTCAACGACCTGCATCCTTCCGCCAGGGAGGACACGACCTGCCGCAGAGCGTCTGAATCCACACCGCCGCGAAGATTGATCCAGGTCTTCAACGATCCCCGCGCGCAGAAATCGGTCGCGTACCAGCAACCCAAATCCGAGGTTCCGAAGGCATGTACAGGCGCAAAACCGCGGCAACCCTCAGACTGCGCCTTTTTTAGTTGTTTGAGAGTCTCGATGAACTCGAGGCCGGGATCCGCGCCCAGGGTTTCATCCGATGTATGAGTCCGTTCGTCGCGGTGGATCGCGAGGGATTTGACGGCAAGTTGCCGTGCATCCTGCGCGCCGCTCTTTCGCGCCAGCCAGACTGTCGTTGTCTGGTTCCGTGTCGGCGTGACAGCAAGCGGCTCGTCATTGGTTTCATACTCGCCAAAAACAGGCATCGGCAAAAAATTGGAGTTTCTGAACCTGGTTCCGCTGCAGTGTCATTTTCCGTGTCTTGCCGGAGCCGGCGCGGCTATTTGCTTTTCTGCGGCGTCACCGGGTTGACAATGGTGTTCTGCACTTCAAAAACCAGCGTCTGTTTTTTTGCTTTCCACGAACCTTTGTCCAGCGGGAAAAAGTTTAAACGCGGATCACCGGGACCAGCGGGAAAATTCCCGGGCAAATTGGCGATGATGGCCAGTTCGGTGTCCCCGCGAGCAAACCACTTCTGCCAAATCGGGTCATCCTTCGAAACAACCCATGGTTTGTCCAATTCCAAAAAATGAGTGAGCTTGAGGGCGTTCATCCGGCGCGGATCGTTTTCATTGTTCCAGTAGTCGTCCATGCTGTACGCCTCCCATTTGGGTTTTTCGGCTTCGGTGATTCCGACCAGGTCTACCTGGATTGAGCCGGGCGTTATTTGAGTGATTTTAATGTTCCAGGCGGCGGGGCCGGTGCTGCAGCCGGTCAAAGAGAGAATCGCGAGAACGCCGAAGGTGAACAATAAAAATTTAAGTTTCTTCATAATGACCTGCTGTAATTGATATTGCGCAATTGTGTCGGCAGACGTCAAGCAGTAAAGGAATAATCCAGATTCAACCCGAATCCTTAGCCAGCCGTTGCGGGCTGCTGAAAAGGCCGTTTCGAGGCGAGGATTTTTTGATAGGGGATTTTTCTTGTGGGCAAAATGGCGCTCCCGGCGGGTTTAGGAGGCTTTTGGGCATTGGAGAATGGCTCGAA
>DATJTK010000006.1:0-3753 GCA_035503455.1 Candidatus Sulfotelmatobacter sp.
GTGTTTTGCGACATTTGCGTCGGTGTCAATAAGTTCACATTTAGTGAGGTTATTGACACCAAGCCAAAAACGGCTTTTCGGTCGGTAGAATCAACGAATTTACTAGCCTCATGGCCATAGACACGCATTTTTGAGGTTCAATACTGAACTTCGTCCGTACATTCTGACAATTCAAAGCGGAAAATCTTTGAAAAAAGTTCAAAAAAAGAGAACCTCGACATTTGCCCCAAAAAAGGCGAAGGTTCGCCCGATGAGGATATCAATGAACTTCGCTAATGCGGCTGCCCTTTTCGTTGCCGCCGTCTTCTGTCTCTGCGGCTGCGGCAAAAAATCGGAAACAGAAGTCGTTTCATCCGAAAACTCAGCCACTAATTACCCCCTGCCCGACCCGCCGTATGTCGCCCCAGCCCATCCGGGCAACGCTGGCGGACGGTTTATTGTGGCAACCTGGGGCGACCCAAAATCGTTTAATCCGATTACGGCCAATGAAGTTTCTTCGCTGGACATCAGCCGCTTTCTCTTCGCCTCTCTGCTTGGATACGATTATATTTCGCAGGAGGTCGAACCGGGCCTGGCGGATTCCTGGACACATTCGCCCGACGGCAAGACCTGGATGTTTCACCTGCGGAAAAACCTGCGTTGGAGCGACGGCGCTCCGTTGACTGCTGAGGATGTTGCTTTCACATGGAATGACATCGTTTTCAATCCGAAGATTGTCAGTCCCACGCGCGACCTTTTTATCATCAACGGGAAGGCATTCACCGTGACCAATCTCGATGATTTAACCATTCAGGTCACCACTCCCGAAGTTTACGCGCCATTCCTGGAAAATTTCGGGGGTGTTCCCATCCTGCCCAAACACGTTTTGCAAAAATCCGTTGCGGACGGAACGTTTGACTCAGCTTACAGCGTCAATTGGAAACCGGAGGACATCGTCGGCAGCGGGCCGTTCCGGCTTAAGGCGTATGCGACATCGCAATACGCTCTATTGGAACGTAATCCATATTTCTTTGAAGTGGACAGTAATGGCCAGCGTCTCCCGTATTTCGACGACATTGCCTACACTATCGTCCCGGACAAAAATACCATCTCATTGCGATTTCTGAGCGGCGAATGCGATGTAAATGATTTTATTTTTCCCCACCAATATGATGAATATAAGGCCAAAGCGGCCACCGGCAATTTTCGGCTTTTGGAGCCGGGAACGGGCCTGGAGACCGATTTTTTGTGGTTTAACCAGAACACCAATGTCAACCCGCACACGGGGAAACCCTACGTAGATCCGGTTAAGCTCAAGTGGTTTCGCAACGTCAAATTCCGGCAGGCCGTATCTTACGCGATCAACCGCGAAGCACTCGTTCAATCCGTCTATGCCGGCCGGGCCGTTCCCAACTATGGCTTTATAACGCCCGGCAACAAAAAATGGTACGACCCGAATATCATGACGTACCCCTATAACCCCGATAAGGCCCGTGAGCTCCTCAAGGAAATTGGCATGGAAGACCGCAAGGGCGATGGTTTTCTGGAGGATGCGGACGGGCATCCGGTGGAATTCATTTTTAATACCGACACCGACAATGACTCGCGGATGAAGGCCGCCGTGTTGATTCTACAAGACTTCAAGAAGATTGGTTTCCACGTCACGTTCCAGCCATTGGATTTCAATACCCAAATTAACAAATTGGACAGTACCTATGACTATGAGTGCGTCCTTATGGGCCTTGGCGCGGGAGGCACTGACCCTTCCTCCGACATGAATGTATTCAAATCCAGCGGGTTTACGCACCTGTGGTTTCCGCAGGAGAAAAGCCCTTCAACAGATTGGGAGGCGCGGATCGATACCCTGATGGATGACCAAATGCAAACCCTCGATACTGCAACACGCAGGAAGGAGTTTGATGAAGTTCAGGAAATCCTCGCCCGGGAGCAGCCCGTTATCTTCACGGTTACTCCCGAGTATTTTGCTGCCATTCGCTCAGACGTGGGCAACGTGCGCGCGTCGGCATTGAGTTATTACCGTGCCACGTGGAATATCGAGGAACTTTACTTTAAAAAATAGGCCGCTCACGACGGAAAACCAAAAACGCGCATCAAAAAGTCCAGCGTCCCGTACATCAGTGTGGCAAGCTCTTGCTGGACAAACGGGATGCGCAACACCAGCCAGACCCCAATAATCCCATAACGGCACAGATTCCAGTAGGTTTCCCAACTCATCCCGATGAAGTTCCGCAACACGTGCGAACCGTCCAGTGGCGGAATCGGAATGAGATTGAAAAAACACAACAGCAGGCTCAACGACGCCATGTGCAGGACTTGCCCTGTGATATCTGTCGAGCCAAAAATGAAAATGACGCGGGCCAGCGCCACCAGCACCACGGCCAGCACCAGGTTCATCGCCGGCCCGGCCAACGCGATCAGAACGTCATCACGGACAGGGTTGCGCAAATTCGCCAAATTAATCGGCACGGGCTTTGCCCATCCTATCAAAAACCCCCCAATCGGGCTGAATATCATCAGCAACGGAAACACGACCGTGCCAATGGGATCAATGTGGACGATCGGATTAAGCGACAACCGCCCCTGCAGTCGCGCCGTGTCATCGCCGCACAGCCATGCCACCCACGCATGCGCAAATTCGTGAAACGTCAGCAGCACCACCAGCCCAATATAAAAAATCAGCCCGTCTATAATCTTCGGATCCATTTTCCTTAAAGTTTAGCTTTTGCAACCCTCCCAGTCGAGACTGCCGTAAACCGGCCCGACCACCAACCTGCCCCTTGCCCCTGAAATTGACAAAAAATTTCGTCATCGTAACATTCGCGCATGCCGCTCCTCGATGGAAAAACAGGAATCGTCTTCGGTGTCGCTAATAAACGTTCCATCGCCTGGGCCATTGCCCAGGCCTGGGCCCGCGAAGGCGCTAAACTCGCGTTCACCTACCAGGGCGAACGCCTAAAAGAAAACGTCGCCGAACTCGCCGGCACTTTCGGCCCTGACACTGTCATCCTGCCGTGTGACGTGACCAAAGACGACGAAATCGCAGGCGTATTCAAAACCGTGGGCGAAAAGTTCGGCAAACTCAATCTGCTCCTGCATTCCGTCGCCTTCGCGCCCAAAGAAGCTCTCGAAGGCGAATTTGTCAACACCACCCGCGAAGCCTTTCGCGTCGCGCACGACGTCAGCGCCTACTCACTCGTGGCCCTCGCGCGCGCCGCAGCGCCGTTGATGACTGATGGCGGCAGCATCGTAGCCATGAGCTATTACGGCGCCGAAAAAGTCGTCCCTCACTACAACGTCATGGGCGTGGCCAAAGCCGCGCTCGAAGCCTCCACTCGCTACCTCGCCTACGACCTCGGTCCCAAAAAAATCCGCGTCAACTGCATCAGCGCCGGCCCGGTCAACACCCTCGCCGCGCGCGGCATTGCCGGGTTTATGGAAATGCTCAAGCACTACGAGGCGCATGCCCCGCTGAAACGAAATATTTTGCCCGATGAACTCGGCGCCACCGGCGTCTTCCTGGCCAGCGACGGCGCGGCTGCTATCACCGGCCAAACCCTCTACGTGGACAGCGGTTACCAGATCATGGGGATGTGAAAACACCCAAATTCCTAGCTAGTGTAATGTCGCATAAGAGACTTATTTAACATCCATTCTGCGTGCCAAAGCTTCTCGAGCCCGCTGAATTTTTTCCAAAATCACTTTTCCCTCGGCTCGCCACTCATATCGCACCGGATTGAGATTGCGCTCTTCCAA
>DATJTK010000007.1:0-6905 GCA_035503455.1 Candidatus Sulfotelmatobacter sp.
CGCACTCGTCCATTCAAACGATATCTCATGATAAGCGCCCAGGAAATCGACGCCGCTCCGGGTCTTCAGGTTTGCCAGTCGTTGTCCAATCGCGCCCGAGAAAGTCCACGCCGGACGTTTCTCACGGACGCTGTAAGCGCCGTCTTCTCCGTCGACCCGCACCGTCAATCGGTTGTGTTCCGCGTACGACGCGGATATTTTGGCGGTATCGGCGGCCGCCGCCCGCGCGCCCACCACGATAAAGACGGCCAGCAGCAAATGAGCGATAACTTTTTGTCCGGTTTCTTTTTTCAAAAAACGCGCCTCTCCATTTAAAGGCCAACAGGTCACGGCCTTTAACATAGATGAACACGGGTTTGCGGTTCAAGGGGAATGAGCCGTGAACCGGCGGCCTTGATTTGTCAAGAGGCCCTGGAAAAATTTAACAAACTTTTTTTCTTGAGAAATTCTGCGCGTGGAGCGATATAGGAACCAGAAATTAAATTTGTTCTTTGGACAAGTCAGTTTTGAATTTCCCTGCCCTGTTCGTGATTTGCAACAATCCTTGAACCGTAGTTGAAACGAATCCCGGGATGAGTTGCGGCGGTGGCCGACATGCCTTCACTGGAAGCCGAAAGCCGTTGCGCAAGTCCCACATGTTGTAAAACATGTTCAAAGGATTATCGTGGCACACGGCAAGGGTGGGGGTTTTTATTTCTCGATTCGTCCTCCTCCTCGTCCTCGCGCAATTGCAGTTGGCTCTCAAACACATTAGACTTGTTCCATGCCGCGTGACGATTTGTTTTCCACCCCGGTTGAACAGCAACCGTCTGCGCCGTCCACCCCCGCATCCGCGTCTGAAAGCGAAATTTTTCGGAGCCGTCCGCTGGCCGCCCGCATGCGGCCGCGTTCCCTCGAAGAATATGCCGGGCAAACGCATATTCTCGCGCCGGGCCAACTCCTGCGCCGCGCCATCGAGGCCGACCGCATTCAATCGCTCATTTTTTACGGGCCGCCCGGGACCGGCAAAACCTCCCTCGCGCAAATCATCGCGCGCCAGACCAAATCAAAATTCGAGCGCCTGAGCGGCGTCGAATCCAATGTGGCGGAGATGCGCCGCGTTCTTTCCGCCGCCGCCAACCGCCTGGAAAATACCGCGCAGCCGACGATCCTGTTCGTGGATGAGATTCATCGGTTCAACAAATCGCAGCAGGACGTTTTGCTGCCAGACGTCGAAAACGGAACCGTCAAGCTCATCGGCGCCACCACGCACAACCCGTTTTTCTTCGTCAATTCGCCCCTTGTTTCGCGTTCGCAAATCTTTGAGCTGCGTCCATTGAGCGAAGATGAATTGCTGTCGCTCCTGCGGCGCGCCCTCAAAGACAAAGAGCGGGGCCTGGGCCATATGAAGATTTCCGTGGATGACAATGCCCTGGCCCATCTGGCGAAAATTTCGGACGGTGACGCCCGCAAAGCGCTCAACGCGCTGGAAATCGCCGCGCTCACGACCGATCCGCAGGCGTCCGGGACAATTCACGTTACGCTGGCCGTGGCGGAGCAGAGCATCCAAAAAAAGGCGGTGGTGTATGACGCTGATGAAGACGCGCACTACGACACGATATCCGCGTTTATCAAAGCCATGCGCGGCAGCGATCCGGACGCGGCGCTGTATTGGATGGCCAAGATGGTCCACGCCGGCGAAGACCCGCGCTTCATCGCGCGGCGCATCGTTATTCACGCGGCGGAAGACGTAGGGCTCGCCGATCCCATGGCGTTGGTCCTGGCAAACGCGGCGTTTCAAGCCGCCGAATTTATTGGCTGGCCGGAAGCCCGCATTCCGCTGGCCGAAGCGGTCATTTACATCGCCACCGCGCCCAAGAGCAATAGCACCGTGGCCGCGATTGGCGCCGCCATGAAGGATGTCGAATCCGGGCGCACGCTCGAAGTGCCCGCGTACTTGCGCGACTCGCACTACAAAGGAGCCGCGCGACTGGGCCATGGCAAGGACTACAAATATGCCCACGATTATGAAGGCCATTATGTCCCGCAGGATTACCTCGGCGCGGACAAGACTTACTATGAACCCACCGAGCAAGGGTCGGAAAAACGGATCAAAGAGCGCCTGGAAAAATGGCGGGCGTTGAGGGCCGAAGCGAAGTCGAAGACAAAAAATGAAGAAGCGTCATGAACGGTGACCAACAGGTGAAAAAGAATGAGTTGCGCGCCAATATCCGCGCTGCGATTAAGAATTTACTCCCGGCAAAGCGCAAGTCGGACTCGGAAAAAATATGCGTCCTGCTCAAAGCGCAGTCTTTGTTTCAAGACGCGCGCTCGATTTTATTCTTCGCGCCGTTACCCGAAGAACCGGACCTCTGGCCGCTGCTGAATGAAACGCTCGCCGGGAAACAAATGGCCGCCCTTCCCTGTTTCGACCCGGGCAACGAAATTTATCATCCCCGCCGCGTAACAGATTTACACGTGGAAATCCTGTCGGGCAAATTTGGAATACGCGAGCCGGCCGAAACCTGTGTCGCCATTCCTCCGAATGATTTGGATTTGGTGCTGGTTCCAGGCGTCGCTTTCGGATTGGATGGCCATCGGCTGGGACGGGGAAAGGGATACTACGATCGTCTGCTGCAGAATTTCACGGGGACCAAGCTTGGCATTGCCTTTGACGAGCAAGTCGTGGACGCGGTTCCGTCGGAACAGAACGATGTGAGAATGGACGCGATTTTAACGCCGACGCGATGCGTCAAACCGATTCAGTGACTACTCCGAGTGCTGCTCGTTTTCAATCGGCATTGCGTTGTCGTAACCCTGGGGAGCGTTCCAGGGACGGGCTGAATCATTGTCGGGGTCTGAGGCACAACCAGCGACACCCATGACTATTGCGCCCAAGAATAGCAGAAAAACCAAATAGACCGCCGAAGTTTTCATTTTAGCTGGCCGGATGGGCAGGAATCACTTCATCGCCTTCGATGATGTCACCGAGCTGCCAACCCGGGACCATGTTGGCGATGCAGCGATCTTTTTGCACGCTGCTGACGATCACTTTGGCTACGAGCCGGCCGTCGCGGCTAACCAGCAATTCACCACTCTGCAAAACTCCCTGATCTTCGCCAATATTCAATACCACAAAATTCCATTTAGGATCGACCGCCATGACTGTGCCTTTCAAGCCGGGTGGGAGGGGGACAACATAGTTTTTGCCTATCAACAATTCGAGTTGATTCTGCAGTTTTGCAACGGTATGCGTCAGGACTGCCTTTTCATCGTTGGCCACGGCAAGTGCGGTTCGCGTATCTTTCAATTCCTTGTCCAAAGCCACGATTTCGGGAGGCGTCAGGCCGGTGCCTGTGTAGGCAGCCAATTTGTCGGAGGTGTCGTTAAGCTGCTTTGTAGTTTTGTTCAGTTTGTCGGTTAAATCGGCAATCTGCGTATTTGCTGCCGTTACCTTCTTGGCCAAATCGTCGCGTTCAGTCTTTGTTTGCGCCAATTCGGTCTGGGTCTGCTCAAGTGTCGCCTTAGTAACTTTAAGGTCGTTCTGAGTTTTAATCAGCTCATTATGAAACGTTTCCTTTTGGCTGCGTTGGCTGTCACGGTCAGCCTGCAACTGCTGAATTTTGGGACGAACGACACCAATATTCACTCCTACCGCGGCGAGTCCCGCGACGATAGCTACGATTAAAATAATTCGTCTCAACATGTCCTGTTACGTTGCAGTTCTCCAAAATAAACGACAATCGCCGTTTTTGTCAACGCCCTTTTAGTGATTTTTTAGAGGGGTATCCGGTGATATCCTTCACATATGGAATTGAACCACGGGGCACACCTGACCTACTGTACGAACGTGCATCACGGGCAGAATTGGCCCGAAACCTTTGATTCACTGAAACAATTCACCCTGGCCGTCCGTCGGCAGGTCTGCCCGAATCGGCGGTTTGCGATCGGACTGCGCCTGGGCAGCCGCGCCGCCTCTGAACTGGCTGCAACGCACGCCTTCCAGGAATTTCAACGCTGGCTTGATATAACTAACTGTTACATCTTTACCATCAACGGCTTTCCTTACGGCACATTTCACGGCGCCCCAGTGAAAGAACAGGTTTATCTCCCGGATTGGACTTCGTCCGACCGCCTCAATTACACGAATTTGCTATTCGATTTGCTGGCGAGGCTCGTGCCCGACGGCGTGGCGGGCAGTGTGAGCACTCTTCCGGGTGGGTTTAAGCAATTCATTGGGACCGAGGCGCAAAAAGAGGCCATCCGCCAAAATCTCTGGCGCTGTATCGAGCATATTTCAGGCGTGTCTGAACGGACCGGAAAGAAATTGCATCTTGGGCTCGAACCCGAACCGCTTTGCCTCCTGGAAAACTCCGCTGAAACGATTTCCTTTTTTGCGCAATTGCGCGATGAACATCCAAACGATCCTCGATTGGAGGAATTTCTGGGCGTGAATTACGATTGCTGTCATTTTGCAGTTGAATTTGAACAGCCTGAAACGGCCCTGGCCGCCTTCAAAAACGCCGGCATCCGGATCAGCAAAATCCACTTAAGCTCCGCGCTCAAAACTTTTGCAACCCCTGAGAGTCTGAAGGCTTTGAATAGATTCTCAGATGAGGTTTATTTGCACCAGGTCATTTCCCGCGACTCAAACGGAAAATTGCAGTTTTTCCGCGACCTCCCCGATGCGCTCGCCTCGAACCCGCCCGGCAAAACGCGACAAACTCCCGAATCGTCCGAATGGCGGATCCACTATCATGTGCCGCTCCACGCCTCGGCCATTCCACCATTCCAAAATACCACTGATCATTTGTTTGGTGTACTCGATTGGGTCAAAGAGAACCCAAAAGCGTGTTCCCATTTCGAGATGGAAACCTATACGTGGGACGTGCTGCCGCCTGAACTGAAGTCACGCACTGTCGTCGAGCAGCTTGCGGCGGAATATGATTGGACACTGGCGCAATTGGCCGCACGCGGAATGGCGTGAAAGCGCCCGGTTTTGAGGATGAGGATGACGACGAGAATGAGAAGGAGAATGATTCTGTAATATGAAGTCGTGAAGGCCGCATTTTTTCGTGCCTGGGAAGCAGCTACCTTTACAACAGCAGCGCAAACAACAATGACGGCTGGCGCGGATTGCTATTACGAAGTTCGGCGCAGATAAAGGCCCCGGCCAGGATCATCCTGGCCCTGGAGTTTGGCCCTGATTATTTTAGCAAACGCAGGAAAACATAGCTGCTGCGGGGTTGAAATTGGATTTTTTGGACTTCTGGTCTGTGGTGGTACCGGTCATGAAGTCTGAAAAATGGCCAGGCCTTAACGCTGAGGCCCATAATTCGATGCGGAGTTGGTTGATCAGTTCGTTGGTGGTGCCGCGCATTTGGGCTGAGCGGCGGTACCATTTTGGCTGGTGTTGGCGACCAGGGGCCCCGCTTTTGCCGTAGGCCTGGATGGCTGCCAGCAACAGCAAGCCATAGGCGGCGACTCCCAAAGCCGGTGCGTTCTGAGTCGAGTTCTCCGTACGCACCTGGGCTTGGGAAATTTTGAGAATGGTCTTTTCATCCCGGAAATTGACTTCAATATCCCAACGCCACAGGAAATCCTGGAGGAATTTCCCTACCGGCAGATCTGGGTCGGTAGATACCAAGAACGCGGGCTGGCGGTACAACAGTTTGCCGCCGGTTTTAAGGCGATAGCCCAATGGCTTGATGACCATCACCTGCACGACCGTGGCGCCGCCATTCATGCGCATCACCACCGGCCTGAGCTGTTTAATCTTGAACTGGTGCATTTTGCCGCACGCATGGCCGCTGACTTCCTGCCAAGGGATCGTTTCGTCTTTGAGCAATTGTTCGGGTTTGGGAGCCAAAGCACCATACTTGCGCTTGCGCCCCTTTTGAGATTGTGCTTGCGGCAAATGATAGAGTACTGCGTCCTTGCGCAAACGGCCGATCAGCACGGTACGTTCGGGTACCGATCCAAAGACGGTGCCATTGGTGAAGCGACCATCCACGCAGGTAATAAGCCCACGGGCCGATTCCCCGTTCTGGTCCATCTGTTGACGCAGTCGTTCTAAACGTGCGGTCCCAACCTTATTGATATTGCGTCGAGCCCGTTCCTGTTGATAAGCCTCAAGCTCCTGGGCCGTAGCCTTGCGAGAAGGTTTGGCGGGCAAAACCGCGTGCTCGAAATCGATGGGCACCATCCGTGCGGCTCCGGTGCTATCGGGCAGCGCCGCCGAAATCTGTAAGACGCGCAGCCCGCGTACGAAGTTTACATTGAAGGGTGGGCTCAGTGGGTCGCGCAAATAGCGCGCGCCATGGACTTTGCGTCCGGTTTTGCGCAGCAACGAATCATCCATTGCCGTGACCAATGGCTCGGACTTTTCCAAGTGGCTTTCCACCGTTTTGCGAATCAAATCCAAGACCTGCTCATGGTTGAAGCGATCCTGCGAATAGAAGCGATAGTCGGCAGTCCAATCCAGCTGGTGGCGGTTTTGCGTGCGGAGCAGCCCGGTAATGGTATGACGCCCAAAACCCACCAGGCTGCTGAGCAGGTGTCGGCGGGAACGTTCGAACGACTCCTGAGAGGCGAAACAGTCGCGGCTGCGCTCCATCAGTTCCTCCAGTGAGTCTAGGAGCGAAGCGTTTTTTTTACATCCACCGGATCGGGCGGCACGACCTTGCGCGAGAGGATTAGATGTTTTTTATCGGAGATGGTCCATTCGACGTCTTCAGCTTTCGAGAAATCCATAGCTTGGGCGATGGCCGCAGGAAAGTTGATGTAGAACTGTTCGCTTTGTTTGCGTTTGATGAGTTGAACTTTAGTTGGATAACCCATATGGGTGTATATAGTCATATAACTAGACACTGTCAACAAAAAAATAGCCACTGGCGTGACTTTGTCTAGTCAGGGCCAAACTCCAG
>DATJTK010000008.1:0-58168 GCA_035503455.1 Candidatus Sulfotelmatobacter sp.
TCTCCCTCACCCCAGCCCTCTCCCGCTGGGAGCCCGCTGGGAGAGGGAGAATCATCGTCCGATGGTTTGACACGGCGAACAATTATCCCGGTTCAGGGGTTCAATGCGCGAAGTTTTCCTTGGGCGAATTCTCACCCCGGCGGCCATTGCATGTGCCTGCCGCCGAGAATGTGCACGTGCAAATGCGGAATGGTTTCTCCGCCGTTCGGCCCATTATTAATGACCAGGCGGTAGCCGTCTTTGGTTAGTCCAGCCTTTTCCGCAATTTCCGCAGCTTTCAAGAGCAAATGGGCCAGGAGTTTTCCATCATCAGACCCAGCCTCGGCGATTCGCGGAATCACCTTTTTGGGAAAAATGAGCAGATGCGCGGGCGCCTGCGGATTGATGTCGCGAATGCCAAGGACCAACTCGTCTTCATAGACGATTGTCGCCGGAATTTCACGCGCGACGATTTTCTCAAAAAGCGTCCTGCTCATACTCGCCCTATTCGACGACGAGCGAACACTCATTTTGGCCCGGCTCAGCATTCAGGCACTGGCGCAAAAACTCGACGATTTGCTCCTGCAATCGTTCGCAACGCGCGCTCCAGCGCCGGGCATGGGTCAACCGCTTGACACATCGGCGCAAGCCATGAAACCGCAACATCCGCGGCGACTGCCTGAGTTGAAAGCGCAATTCGTCGCGTAACCGCGGAAAAAAGAACAGTTCCAGGCTCACGCCGGATTCCCGCGCCAGCAGGCTCAAGTCCGATTCCAGGATATTCCGCTCTTCCTTGCCCGGATAAAGCGTCAGGCCCAGGTTGCGCAGGACCCGCTCCAACGCGCCGGCAAATTCCCCCACCGTTACCATATCCCGCTGCAAATCATGCTTAAAATAATAAAAAACCGACGCCGCGGCATGCTGCAGCATTTCCGGGTCAATGTTCGTATCCGGACTGCCAATGATCTCAATGCAAATCATTTCCGCCGAACACGGGACGCTTTCGCCATTGGACAGTTCAAACAACAGGCAATTGGAATTTAGGGCTATCATTTTGCGGCTTCGAGTTTCTTTACCTCCTGTACAAAATCAGTTGCTTCCTGAAAACGGCGATAAACGCTGGCAAAACGGACGTATGCCACCTCATCCAATCCCCGCAATCCATCCATGACCATTTTTCCAATGAATTCACCAGGCACTTCACTTTCAAATTTACCGTTCACCGAGTCCACCACGTGTTCCACCAATTCATCCATCGACTTGGCGCTGACCGGCCGTTTTTGGCAGGCCTTTTTGATGCCCGCCAGAAGCTTTTCCCGCGAAAATTCCTCACGCCGCCCGTCCCGCTTTAATACCATCAGACCCTCGTGCTCCACCTCTTCATACGTCGTAAAGCGGTGATGGCATTTTTCACACTCGCGCCGCCGCCGAATGGTTGCGCCCTCACGGGATGCCCGCGAATCAATCACCTTATCTTCCTGGCAGCCGCATTTTGGACAACGCATAAAACCACTTCTAATTGTGGTCAGGCACCAGTATTGCCCAAAGTATTGTATAAAGTCAAGCGCGAGTTATTCACCTTTTCGTCAAAAAAACCCGGTTTGGTGTCCACCCTTTAGGGTGCTCCGGGTTTGCCGGTCTGCCTCCCGGCTGCTCCGGGAGCACGCTAAAGCGTGTACACCAAACCATTTCCCTTGCATTCATCCGTGTCTCTGGTTATTTTCTTCGGCTCGCGTTTGGCAAAAATTCGGCGCGACACTTTTTTACTTTGAATTGATTTATGGCAACAGCAAACGACCTTCGCCGTGGAATGGCAATTAATTACAATGGCGACATCTGCGTAGTACTGGACATGCAGCATCGCACCCCCGGCAACCTTCGTGCGTTCGTGCAGGCCACTCTCCGGAGCATCCGCACCGGCAAATCCGCCGACGTGCGCTTCAGTTCCACTGAACGCATCGAGCCGGTGCCCATGATTGCCAAGAAAATGGAATTTAGCTACAAGGACGGCGCCGATTACGTGTTCACCGACCCCGAGACCTACGAAACCGTCACCCTGGCCGCCGAACTCGTTGGCGACGCGAAGAATTACCTGGTCGAAAACGGCCATGTCACCGTCACTTTTGTCGAAGAAAAGGCCGTGTCCGTCGAAATCCCGCCCAGCGTCGTATTGACCGTCACCGACGCCCCCGAAGGCCTCCGCGGCGATTCCTCCGGCAACGTCCAGAAGCCCATCGTCCTCGAAACCGGAATCACCGTCCAGGCGCCTCTCTTCATCAAGACCGGCGAAAAGATCAAAGTGGACACCCGCACCGGGAAGTATATGGAACGGGCCTAAGGGCGAAGGGGCTCGTCCTCGAAATTGCAGGTCGCGCTATCGAGGAACCGCAACATTCTCGTTCGAGCGATGCTCCCTCCCCATGAACCGCAACATTCTCATTCGAACGATTCTCCCTCACCCCAGCCCTCTCCCGCTGGGCTCCCGCTGGGAGATGGAGAATCATCGTCCAATGGTTGGGCGGATTGTACGGCGAGAAAGGGGGAACGGTTAGAGCGCACTGACGTGGCGCTGCTACACACATTTTTTCGTATAGGCTCCCTGAATGAATCCAAAACATCGAACATCGAACATCGAACTCTGAACATCGAATGCCCAGCACGCCCACAGGCATTTCCCCCATCCGACGCCCCTTTTTCCTTTACCTTTTTAATTCGCTACGAGCGGCGGCATCGGACAATCCAGCGTATCGCAAATCGCCCTCAGCAACTCCGCCTCGGTCTCCAGGATAACCCCGTCCGCGCCGACCACATGCACGCAGGCGTCGATGAGGTTCTTTTTGATGATAGGCGCTGCCTGATCGAGACGGTCGAGCGAAGCGCCCAATTGCTGGACACCACATTCCGCCGCCGGCAGCAATCTCAAGTCACTGTCCTGCGGGGCGCGCAAATACGGCGCGCCGGCATCAAAAGCCGTTTGAGTTTCGTTCGCATCATTGCTCCCGGCGATTGCCAGAGCGGACAGCACTACCGAGCAATCCGGCGCAAGAGGTTTTACCGAATAGTATTCCACGATCGGCTTCACTGCGCCGTGGAATCGCGAATCGAGATTGCGCAGAACGATTTTTTGAAGGACAAATTCGAACATCTCAACCTTGCCGTCGGTGGAAATAAGCCAGCCCAAAGTTTTTGAGAACGTTTCGTACTGGTCGCTGCTCAATTGCTTGAGCGCTCCCAGCGCAAGCGAAAGCATGGGCAAATGCGCATGGGTTGCCACGGCCGCGACGTCTGGAAACAGCACGGCTGTTTTTTCACGAACGCCCGCGCCGGCGCGCTGTTCAAGACCGGCCAACTGCTGCGCCCGTAAATTCTCATCATCAGCCAGGAGCATCGCATACACCAGCGCCATCGCATCCGCCGGCTCGTGGGCGGCGGCGCGCAGGCTGTCGGGCAGTGAATCGCGCAATTGCTCGGCATATTTCAGATGCAGCGGCGTCGGATTCCCGAGATTGGGTAAAACTGTGTGCGGCCGGATGACCGGCGGCTTGCCGCTGCCCGCCAAAATCGACCCACCCATAATCGTTCCGAAAACATCCGGCAGAGGCCCCCGGGCAGAAGCCTGCGCAGGAACCTCCTCTGGCTCCTTTGGCCCTTCGGCTACGTCATCATAGCGCACCTCGGGGAACGTTCCGTCGAACTGCGGCTCAAATACGCGAATGCGGTCCGTTAACGGCGGATGGGTTTCCATCAGGCCAAAAAAGGGCTCGCTCACGCCATTGCTAAAAAACATGTGGGACAGTTCTTCCGTATGAGGATGCACGAGACGCGAACCCATTTCGCCCAGGCCGCCGATTTTCTTGAGGGCGCCGGTGATGCCCTCAGGATTGCGCGTGAACTGCACGGATGACGCATCCGCCAGAAATTCGCGTTGCCGGCTGACGGCAGCCTGGATCAGGCGGCCAAAAAAGACGCCGATGTAACCGATAATCAAAAGGAAAACGCCAAAAAGCGGCAGCGCATTATTTCCGCGCCGTCCCCCGCTCGTTTGCAAAAGAATCCGTCCGATGATGGCGAGGCAAAGAATGCCGAAAATGATTCCCATCAAACGGATGTTCAGGCGCATATCGCCGTTGAGGATATGGCTGAATTCGTGACCGATGACGCCCTGGAGTTGATCGCGCGTGAGAATCCGCATGCAACCGCGAGTGACCGTGATGGTCGCGTCACTGGGTTTATGTCCCGCCGCAAAGGCATTGATTCCATTTTCCTCGTCCATGACGTACACCTGCGGCATCGGCACGCCGGAGGCGATGGACATTTCCTCGACCACATTCAGCAGTTTCCGCTCGTGCAGGTCAGCGGTGTTGGTTTTGATCAACCGCCCGCCCATCAATTCCGAAACCGCGCTTCCCCCGTCGGACAGGGACATCGTTTTGTAGGCGCTGCCGGTGCCCACGATGCCGAGGACGGCAATGCTGACCCCAAAGAAGACTACTGGATTCCACGCGGCAATGTGCGGATAGCCCTGGTCATATTCGTGATACCGGCGCTCCTGGAGAACGGAAAACATCAGAATGGCGGCCACATAGACCGCTGCAATCATCGCGGCCACCGCCAGGGCGAAATAAATGACCAGCCACTTGGTCTTGCGATGCGCTTTGGCCTGTTGCTCAAAAAAGTCCATGGCCAATTTAGGCGCACCGATCAAAATTGACATTTAGGGCATACCGAACAATCTCAATACGAGGCCGTTTCGCTGCCTCTTTGCGCACCTTTTCAGATAACTTTCGCGCACCGTTATGGACGAGAATTCCGCGTGGCTTACGGCCCGTTTCGCTCTGGAGGCGATGCATATAATTTCGAAGTTGCGATACATGCAAAGTTGCAGGTGCATCTCGCTTGCACTCCACAATTACCGGACTGTCATCCGGATCAATGAGTAAAACATCAAGGCGGCTCCGGTCTTTAAGAACCTTTTCTCTTATCTTAATATCTGGATGCGGTAACAGTCCGTCCTCAAGGTGATGTGGATAGGCAGCGATGTACTCCTGAAGGGCCCGCTCGTATGCGAAGTTGCTGTCAAGATTAACCCAATTGACCGGATCATTCATTACCTCTTTCAACTGCTCAAGTTTGTGAGATTGGATCAAGCAGAGCGTTGGACGTTGTTCGCCATTCGACAAATATTTGTCGGGTATACGTACAACCTGGTCACGGCTATCAGGTCCAATTGTCAGATCCCACCTAACTAGAATCCGTCTGCCGATTTGACCGGCCGGGTGTTCCCGGCTCCGCGGTACCAGTTCTTTCCATTCATTGTCTCGGATTTCTTTTCTTGTCACATAACCGATACGTGCGATTCGGTTTTTCGGGAGCGTCACGACTAAAACGTCATCGGTCTGAATCCTTTGCATCGCATTTCTGGCACGGCTCCAACCATAATCCTTAGTATGGCCTTCAAGACAGAACCAATCAGGGGGCCAGCCTACGGCAACACATTGGTGCTTGAACCAACGCTGCCACATTCCTGGAAATTTGTTTTCTTCACAATTTATTTTCCACAAATTCATGATTTAGAAAAACGGAAGATTCTGTTGTGCGTTTTTTCTTAAAACGACACCTTCGGCGCATCTTTTTGCTCCGGCTTCTCGATAACAAACAATTCGGCCGGGCCGAAGTTGAAGGCGCCCGCGAGAATATTCATTGGGAACACCTCGCGATCGGTGTTGTACGTCATCACGGAATCATTGTAGGCCTGGCGCGCGAAAGCGATTTTGTTCTCCGTCGAGGTCAGTTCCTCGGTGAGTTGCATCATGTTTTGGTTGGCCTTCAAATTCGGGTACTGCTCGGAAACCATCATCAGGCGGCTCAACGTGCCGGCCAGGCCGGTTTCGGCGGAGACGAGGTTCTTCATCGTGGCGCTGTCGCCGGGATTGGCGGCGGCGGCCTGCGACGCCGCATACGCGATGTTTCGCGCCTTGGTCACGTTCTCGAGCGTTTCGCGCTCGTGCGTGAGATAGCCTTTGGCCGTTTCGACCAGGTTGGGAATCAGGTCGTAGCGGCGCTTGAGTTGGACATCAATTTGCGAGTACGCGTTTTTATAGCGGTTGCGCAGGGTCACGAGCTTGTTGAAGCCGCCAATCGCGTACCCGACGATCCCCAGGATGACGACCACGATAACCACCAAAATGATCACAATAATGAGTGCAATATGCATATGCATTGGTCCTTTCTCTAATTTGACCAATCTTCGACCATATCTAAAATACCGACAATGATAATTTTTGCAAAAATTTGGAATTAGCCAAAGTGGCTATGTTGGGCACCCTATTGAGAATAGCCCCGCAAATACAACCGGTTTGGGGGGATTTTGAGGGGCGGGCGGGGTTGAAGTTAATTTTCTTCCTGAACCACCGTCACCACTTTCATGCCTTCAGATCTGGCAAGGTGCGCCTGCCGGGTGTCCGTCGTCAAAAACTGCTCGCTTTCAAGCGACAGCGCGCCAGCCACATGCAGCAGGTCAATGGCCCGTGCTCCAATCCGCTCCGTATATGTGCTCGAAAGCTCGATGGCGCGGGCAATGACAGCCTCCGGATCCAACACCACATCCAGCAGCGCGCGTCTGGCCAATAAACGTTCCAGCCGCGCAAGCGCGGCATCACGTTCGCGAGCGATTTCAACACGTTCATTTGAAGCCATTGAACGTCGCTGGTGAAACGCCCGCTGAAGGATGGCGTTACGGACCTCCAAAGCATGGAGTGGCAGGAAAAAAAGCTTCGGTGTATGAAGCCGGCGATACTCAGCAATGACTTGCGGCGACTCCGCCTCGCCTGTTATCAGGCGGAGAATAAAACTGCTGTCGGCGTAGGCCCTCATCGGCGGGATGCTTCAAGTAATTTAGCGGCACTAACGCGCGCAGGCTTTTCGAGCAACACTTCATCCAAAATTTCATCAATCGCTTTGCGGCGGCCGGCCTCGACGCCAGCCGGTTCTTTTCCATCGGCCGGCTGAATCACCCAAAGCGGGTTGCCGTTGTCGGTAACGGTAATGGACTGGCCTGCGCGAGTCAGGCGTTTCACCTTCAGCGGCTCGCGGACCAAAGCGCGCAGCGTGATCGTTTTCATATTGTCTGACACTAGCGTCAGACCGCGACGAAGTCAATGCCGGTATTGCCTCAATCTGGCATCTTTTACGCCGATGGCGTTGGCGAAGGAGGAATTGTCCCTTTCGATGATAAAAAAAGTGAGTTTTGGACACGGTTTTTCCAGCAAAAAGCGCTCTAATTTTCTCTTCTTGCAGAGTGGCGGAAAATTTTACCTGCGTAAAATATAGGGTTTTTGCGAATTGTCCCCCCATCAATCGGGAACGTGGGGACAATTCGGTTATGAACCTTCCGGAAAACATCGAACATCGAACATCCAACGCCGAACGCCAACGGAAAGGCCGCGAACCATCTATTCGATGTTGGACGTTCGATGTTCGATGTTCGATGTTTTCGATTTCCATACAATTTGAATTTCTCAGATGTACAGCACAGTACAAGAACTAGATTTGGAACCCCAAAAAAGTTCAAAGCTGGCGCGGGGATTTCGGGACAGAAATTTTTTTATTTCATTTTTTGGGATAGGTTGGAATGGAGTACAATCATCTTTTATATCGATGACGTTCGGCTTTTTTGTGGCCATTCCACGGCCAGCTGACCCAAGGTATTGGTCTGATAGGTTTTTCCATAAGTTCTGAGCTGTTACTCCACCACCTCTACCGGCATCCCCACCCAAACAATTTGGCTTAAATATTCCGCATCCCAATTCGCCAGGCGAAAACAGCCGTGCGATTCGGTACGCCCCACTTGCTGCGCGTTCGGCGTGCCGTGCATTCCGTAGCCTGGTTTGTCCAATCCCATCCAGGCAACGCCCACCGGATTTTTGGGGCCGGGCGGTAAAATGAGCTTGTGACCTATCTTCTGCAACTCATCCGATTCCGGAAACAATTCCGGGTCCACGGTGTAATTGGGGTTTTGGATGACGACGACGACGTGCAGTTCCCCGACCGGCCGTTTTTCCACTTTTTTGGCGATGCTGCACGGAAAATGCAGCATCAAGTTGGTTTGGTCGTCAAATGCCTCGAGATAGCGGTCGGACAAGTGGATGACCACAAACGCCGCCTTGCTGTCCGGGTCCGGGTAGTTGACCGCGGGGATTTGCAATATCGTGCCGGCGGACAGACTCGACCAATCCACATTCGGATTGAGCTTTTCAATCAACGTCGGGCTGGAATGCGACCGTTCCGCAACCAATTCGAGTTCCGTTTCGTAGGCAAGGGCCGATTGCTGGGATTTGGCCAGCCAGGTCGTGCCGAGAGGTTGCAGGCTGTCCAGATCGTTTGTGCTGACGGGATAAGGCATCAAAATGGGCGCGTCGAGCGTCAATTTCGCGCGCGTCGCGTCGTCCAAATCGCCCGTCACAGGAAGGTCCTCGGTTTCCTGAAAAACGGAGATGGCTTCGCGGGTCTGGGATCCCAGAGCCCCGTCAATCGAGCCGGGAGAAATGGCGCGCCTGGCCAATGCGATTTGCGCCTCCAACACGCCCTGGACCGGACGCGGAAAATCCGATGGCGATTGTTGTGAAATAACCAGCGGCGCCGGCTGTGGCTGTGCTTGCGGTTGTGATTGCGCCGAAGCGTCCGCCCTGGAAACCAGTTTGGACATCGATGCGGCAACCGCCGCGTTTATGTCCGCATCCGCGCCCGCGCCGGCCGGAGCGGCTTTTGCGGCATGTCCGCGCTCGTAACGCCACGCGGCGTAAGCCCCGCACGCGACAAGAATGACGAGAAGCAGGCGGCCAAAACCGCCTCGCTTCTTTTTGCGCGGAGCCTGATTCTTCGGGTTTGGTCTGCGTGCCACAAGCGAGCTTAAATAGCAATACCGGTGCCTGTTTCCAACATCCTGAACCAGTTTCAGGATTTACCCGGGCCGTGGCAAGTGGAATGGAGCGTATCACTCTCTCCTCGTAAATCGTAAATCGTAAATTTCGAGGACGATTCCCCTTTGCCCAATGGCACGCATGGCACTCACGGCGCTCACGGCACTACTAAAACGCTCCCATCGCCTTATCCATCCGCGCGAGCGCTTTCTCGCGTCCCAACACTTCCAGCAAATGATACAGGCTCGGCCCTGCCGTGTTTCCCGTCACCGCCAAACGACATGGATGCACCAGCACGCCTGCCTTGACGCCAAGTTCCGTTGCCGTGGCCTTTAACGCAGCTTCGAGGTTCGCCGCCGTGAACAGCACAATATTGCCAAAAGCGTCGCGCAACTTCTGCAATCGCGGTTTATTTTCCGGAATAAAATCCTTCTTCGCGCCGTCCGCGTTATAATCAAACTGGTCGCGGAAATAGAATCCGGCGTAATCGGGCAATTCCTTGAACGTCTTGAATTTCCCTTTGCACGTGTCCAGAGCGGCCTTCACGTAATCCAGGGGAAAACGGTTCGTGTCCGTGCCCGCCTTGGCAAACGCGTGGACCGCCATTTCATAGAAACGGTCATTTGGCAATTCGCGCGCATACTCCCCTTGCAACCACAGGAGCTTCTCATAATCGAATCGCGCGTTGTGACGCAGGATCTGCGGGAGATCGAACCGTTCAATCGTTTCAGCCAATGAAAGTTTTTCGCGATTGTCCTTGGGCGACCACCCCAGCAGGCACAGATAATTCACCACCGCCTCCGGCAAAAATCCGTCGTCCAAATAGCTCGCCAATGACGCGCCTTTGTCCCGTTTGCTCATCTTGGTGCCGTCCGGATTGAGGATCAACGGAATGTGGGCATAATGCGGGGCAGGCACTCCGAACGCCTGGAACAGCGCGATATGTTTGGCCGTGTTGCTCAAATGGTCCTCGCCGCGAATCACGTGGGTGATGTTCATTTCGATGTCATCCACGACGTTCACCAGGTGAAACACAGGCTGGCCATCCGACCGCATAATGACAAAATCCGGGTCCGCTTCCTCGCGGTCGGTCAGCTTGCGCACGACCTCGCCCACGACCACGTCTTTGATGAGCACCGGCTCGCGCTGCATCTTAAACTTCACCGCGCCCTCGTGCTCATACGCCAGGCCACGAGACAACAGGGCCTCAACGCGCCGCTGATAGATCGCATTCCGTTGCGACTGAAAATACGGCCCGCAATCGCCCTTGCTCGGGCCCGTGACTTCCGCGGTAATCGGGCCCTCATCCCAATCCAGGCCAAGCCAGCGCAAACCATCGAGGATGACGCCAATCGCCTCCTGCGAATTGCGCGCGGCATCGGTGTCTTCAATGCGCAAAATAAACGTGCCGCCCGTGTGACAGGCGTAAAGCCAGTTAAACAGCGCGGTGCGCGCACCCCCGATATGTAAAAATCCCGTCGGCGACGGGGCAAAACGAACCCGAGGTTTCATTGAACCAACCATTAAACGGGAAAAATGAAAAATGGAAAACGAAAATAGTTGGTGAGCGGGCGCAAATAGGCGCATCTCAGTTTTTTGGGAATGTATTCGCCAGAATACGCCGCCCCTAACGGGGCTTGTGAATTTTTTTCGGCCGGTTCTCTACAAATACACCAGCCCTACGGGCTTTTTGGGCAATGACCGATTCGCTACGCTTTGGCGTCTGCTCAAAGCCCGTAGGGCTGGTGTATTTGTAGTTAAAACACCCATTAAATTTCCAGCCCGGTTAGGGGCGACGCATTCCGTGCATAAAGTGAGATGGGTCCGGCGCAATCATGTGCGTGTTGCGTCAGGTACGTTTGGAACGTCACCCTCGGAGTTGACGCACCACGCAACAAGTACCACATTCCAAAGAACAGGATAGAGGCCCGAAACGCAGCCGATCCGTTCGATTTGTCCCATTTCAGGGCAGGTCCAAAATCGTCAATTCCCCAAAATCTTGGCGTTGCACTTGCTGTAACTTTCACCGAAACTGTTCAATATGAATGATGCCATGAAATGGAAGGTCCCGAAGTGGCCGTTTTTCACTGCCCAAATGTTGTTGATCGCAGCCGGCTATATTTACGCCCTGAAGGCGCCCAATGCGATCCACCATTGGGAAGTCTTTGTCGCCTGCGTCGCCCTCGGCGCCGGCATCGGCATTATTCCCTTTATCCTGGATTATCGGGCTATGGGCAAAATCATCGAAATCAATGCCCTGGGCACCGTCGCCGAAAAGATTCAACATCTGGACCAATTTTGCGCGCAGATTTCCGCCGCCACGGGCCGCTGGGCGGCCGTGCAGGACTTTGTAGGAGAGAACGCCGAAAAGACCGCCACAGCCGCGCGGCAAATCGCCGATAAAATGGGCGCCGAAGTCCGGGACTTCACCGAATTCATGAAGAAAATGAACGAGAGCGAAAAATCCGCCATGCGCCTCGAATTGGAAAAACTCCGGCGCGGTGAATCCGAATGGCTGCAAACGGTCGTGCGGATTTTGGACCACACGTTCGCGCTGCACGCCGCGGCCGCCCGCGCCGGCCAGCCCAAAGTGGCAGAGCAGATCGCCCAATTCCAAAACGCCTGCCAGGGCGCCGTGCGCCGCCTCGGATTGAACTGCTTCGTCTCCCAACCCCATGAACCCTTTGATGCTTCGCGCCATCAACTGCTGGATGGAAAGGAAAAACCGGCTGACGGAGCGATTATTTCCGAAACCCTGGCCACCGGTTACACGTTCCAGGGAAAACTCATACGTCCCGCCCTGGTCCGCCTGCAGGAAACCACCCCTGCGCAGCCCGTAACGCCCGTCACAAACATCACGCCCGAGCCGTCCAACGGGTCCGCCCCCGCTCCTGCCCAGAATTCCTTCGCCCTCAGCGCGGAATAACAACCGTCCTCCTCACCGCCAAAAAATGCAGCCGGCAACTCGTCACCGGGCGCGAGTAAATCCTTTCCAGGGCTCGCGCATACAGCTTCAGTTGCGGTGAATAAATCTCAATTTTTTCCGGCAAATCCTTCGCGCGCACGTCATCGGTTTTGAAATCCACAAGCCAGATTTCTTTGGGCAACAGCACCACCAAATCCGCGACGCCCTGGACCACGATCGTCTCACCATTCAAGCTCGCATCGGGCTCGCGTCCAAACATTTCATCCAACTCCGAAGGCTTAAAGCCGGCCGTGAACGCCAGCTCGCGCCGCACATGAGACGCATGGGTCCGAATTGCTTTTCCAACGTCCGAAATCCAAAAATCCGCCAGCGCTTCCAGGTCCAAGGCTTCAGCCTCCTCCGCGGACAAATAATTCTCCTTCTCCAACCGTTTTGCTTCGTCGGCGAACGATTTTAAATCCTTCACCGTTTCAAACGAAAAATGCTGAAGAAATTTGTGGTGCGCCAGACCGGTGTCGGCGGCATTTAATTTTGTTGCGTCACGCTGCCGGCTCAAGACCCGCATGGGTCGAAGTGGGGGGCGAAATAATTGTTCAGCTTCGTCATCCGCTTCTGCCGCTTCACGTCGTAATTCCGTCACTGATTTTTTGGCCTTTCCCTTCGTTGCCAATTCGAATGGATATTTCCAAGTGACGACTTCATCGATCTTCTTAAGCGCCGCCTCATCCCATGCCCCCCCCGTAGCGCAGGTTTCCGAACCTGCCATATTGCCGATTTCCAAATCGGCTGGTCGTTGGCCCGTCGGCGTTTGAATAGGCTCTCCCCCCAACTCCGAATCCTCCACAACCCTCCACCGCATCAGCCGCGTCTCGCCCCGTGACGGAAACCCCTCGGCGCGATTCGATTCCGCATTGGCCATCCACATCCCGACCCAATCCATGCAACTATTGGCCAATAGTATATCGCGCAGCCCAAGCCGGGCGCTGTCTTCAAAATACGCTTCCCATTTTCCTGGCGAAAAGCCACCGCTCAAAATCAGCGTATCCTGCGCGCGAGTGAGCGCAACGTACAGAAGCCGCATTTCCTCGCCCCGCAATTCACGCCGCTGATGTTTTCGCGCCAGCCAATAAGCCAGGCTCGGATAACGTCCGCCGCTCGACGGCGGTTTGACCCGGGGACACAACCCAAACTTTTCGTCCAAAATAATTTCGCCGCGCAAATCCTGTTCATTGAATGCTTTGCCGAGGTCCGCCAGGACAACCACGGGAAATTCCAGGCCTTTGCTTTGATGAATGCTCATCAGCCGCACCGCGCCTTCCCCAGCCAGCGGCGTCACTTCCGGCTCGGCCTCAATTTCGCGTTGCGCATTCACAAAGCGCAAAAACCGAAACAACCCCTGCCGTTGGAAACTATCGAACTGCCCGGCAAGATGCAAAAAGCGCCGCACATTCGCGCGCCGTTCCTCGCCGCGCGGACGCGACAGCAGCCAGTCATCGTAATGCGTCTCCGTCAAAATCTCCTCAAGACATTCCGAAAGCGACGCCTGCCGCGCCAATATTCGCCAGCGTGAAAAGCGCCCCAGGAATTTTTCGATTTTGAGCCGCGTCTCCGCCCTGACGCCCGAACCCGGCTCGGCTGCGCGGTTCAAGGCGAACCAAAAATGGCCATGCGCGGCCATGCGAATTTCGGCAAGTTCATCCAACGAACAACTCACCAGGGGCGAACGCAACACCGCGATGCACGGCACATCCTGCAACGGGTTGTCCGCCAGTTGCAGGAGGCTCAACAAATCTGAAATTTCGCTGCTGTCGTAGAAACCCCCTCGCTCGACGTGCAGCGGCACGCCCGCGTTCGCAAATTGTTTCGCATAAATCTCGCGTTTGCTCGCTGGCGACCGCAACAGCACCGCAAAATCACTCCAGCGTGCCGAGCGCATCTCTCCATTGTCCGAAATTAGATGGCCGGATTCCTTCAACTCTCGCAATCGCCTCGCCACCATTCGCGCTTCCAGTTCCGCTTCCTGCAAATCCCCAAGCGGGTCGTCGCCGGCGCCCGCGTCAGCGTTTTCACGCCGCTTCTTCTCACGCAACAGCATCTCCACGCGCGGCCCGGGATTTTGCTTCACCGACAATTCACCACGTTCCTCTGGCGCGCCGAATTGCAGTTTCGCCTGCTCATCGTAGGGCACACCGCCGACGCCCTCAGACATCAACGATTCAAAGACAGAATTGACAAAATCCAGCAGTCCCTCACGACTGCGAAAATTTTCCCGCAACGCAATGACGCCAGCATTCCAACTCTCCGGGTTCTTCGCGTAATTTCGAAAAATGGCCGGGTCTGCTAGGCGAAACCGGTAAATGCTTTGCTTCACGTCCCCAACCAAAAACCGATTGTCCCGGCCCAGCGCGGATATAATCCTGTCCTGTGCCGCATTGATATCCTGGTATTCATCCACGAAGATAAATCGCAGCTTCTCACGCCATTGGGCAGCGATAGCCGTCGCGCCTTTCATCTGAACGCCATGGGCATCGTTCTCGTCCTCGTCCTCGTCCTCGTCCTCGAAACGGCGCACCAGCCTGATCGCAAACTGTTCCAAATCATGAAAGTCCACGACACCATCCGTTCGTTTGCGCGCTGAAAACTTTGCCGAGAACTCGTTCACTAACAGCAACAGCGTTTTCATGCGCCCCCGGCTCCATTCCCAATCTTCGCGCAAGGGTTCAGGGGAATCGTCCTCGCTTGCCGCGCCGCAGCCAGGTGAAGGCGGGTCCTCGTTCATTTCAGTCGTTGAAGCGGTGGCAGCGCCACTTGCGATCAAGCGTTGAAGCGTTGAAGCGGCGCCCTCAGACACGCGGCTGGAAGCCGCCTCGACCGGCAGGCAGGATGCCTGCCCTACAGCGAGCGACCCCAGAAATTCCGCATCATCAAAAAACCTTTCGAGCGGCTTTCGCAGGACGGTTTTACTTCGGGGCGGATAGCTGTCCGGCCCATCCGCTGCCGCAATTCTTTCAAACAGCGAAGCACATGAACTGGAGATGGCCGCCGCGTCCGCCGGAAATTTTTCCAAAACTTCCAGGCACTCGGCCGCCTTGACGTTTTCGGGCCGGAGCGCCTTCAAAACCGGCAACCACTCTTCCCGCCATTCCTGGACCGCCATCAAATACCACTCACGCCATTGGGTTGGCTCGGGCGACGAAAAGCTTTCGATTTGCCGCGCCAGCCAGATTTCGGCATCCGCGCGCGTTTGAATGTAACGATGCAGCCGCAAGACCAGCGCGCGAATTCCGTCATCACGCCCATTGCCATAGACCGTGATAAGGTCCTGGACGGCGAGCGAAAAAGCGGATCCGGTTTCGTCCCGTACTGCCGTAATATGGCGGGCAGGTTGTGGGACGACCGGATTTTGGATTAATGGATTATTGGATTGCTGGATTATTGGGGCAACGTCCGGCCGAATAAAAAAGTCCAACTGCCGTTCATCGGCTGCTGCTGCTTTCCGCGCCGCGCCGCCTTTGCGAACGCGAGTCGGGGCTGGGACGCTGGGATTTTGGATTGATGGATTATTGGATTGCTGGATTTGTGTGCTCACTGTGGCAGTGACGGCCGCAGGGCAGGCATCCTGCCTGCCGGTTGGAGCGGCTTCCAGCCACGTGTTCCCGTCCCCCGCGTACTCATAATGCGCCTGAAATTGTTCCTCCAGGATTTCATCCGCGAGCAACCGCGCCTGCGCTTCATCCAGCACGGATAGCTGTGGATCCAATCCCAGCGCGTGAAAGTGTCCGCGAATCAATTTGAAACAAAAACTGTGGAGCGTCCCAATATGCGCCGCGTCAAACAGGGCAAGCTGTTCCGGCAAATGACCAGCATCGGGCCTATGTTTGATTGCTTCTTCCAACCCCTTGCGCAGACGTTCCCGCACCTCCGTGGCCGCCGCTTCGGTGAACGTGACAATCAACATTTCGTCCAGCGAAACCTGTTCATTGCAAATCAGGTCCAGGCACCGTTCGACCAGCGTATGCGTCTTGCCAGTCCCTGCCCCCGCCATGACCAGGACATTTCCCCGCGCCAATACCGCCTTCTCTTGCGTTGGCGTGAGCCCGGTTTTCTCTGCTGCTGCTTGTTCCACAGTGCGAGGATACCGGCGGTGGAATTAAAAAGGAAGTCCTTGCAGACGGCCACCAGGAAACAGGAAAAAGTTTTGGGAATCCAGATTTCGCAGATGAAGACAGATAGTCGAATGATGAATGAAGGAAAAAAGGAATCTGCTTTCCTCCGTTCTGCATTCCTCATTGTTTTAATCTGCGAAAATCTGCGAAATTTGTGGATGAAACTCAAAAAAACTTGACAGGTAATCACCATTAATGCGCAAATGCGGGATACCCAATTTTTTTTACGAAAAAACTGACAGCGAGCCCACAAGTACTGTTTTAAAGCTATGAAAACCGCGCCTCATCCTCTCTTAGTCCACTTCGTCCGCCACATCTGGGCGGCTATCACAGTAACCTCTGCCATACTGAGTGCCGTCCTTTTGGGCGGCGTTCCGGTTCAGGCGGCCACTACCAGCGATTGGACTGCTGTGTCTTCAGATGATTGGAGCGTATCCGGGGATTGGACGCCCTCAGGCGTGCCGGACAGCCTGACGACTTACGCGGTCATCACCAATAGCTTCCCCTGCAATTACAACACGGGAGACACCAATTCGGTCGGCGGGTTGTTCATCGGGACCAACCTGCTCGGGACTTTAAGCATGAGCGGCGGCACGCTGAATGTCAGCAACGCGGCGGCCCAGTATATCGTGACCCTGGGCGGAGGCGTGCCTGGCGCGAGCAGTCTTACAGGAAACGTCGGCGGTCCCGGCGTCGCCAACATGGTCATAAACGGGGGGTCACTGAATGTGGCCAGGGACACCGGCGGTTTTCAGCAGGACGGCTTTGTCATGGGCCTGGACACCGGTTCCAGCGGCACTTTGGGCCTGGGCGGAGGCACGGCAAATTTCTGGTGCGGCATGGAAATGGGCTGCGAAGGCGACGCCACTCTGGATGTTTCCGGCGGCGTCCTGGTAGACACCGGCTGGTTTCACGTTGGAGAGGGAATCAATTCGGGGACAACGGACGGCAACGGCTCGGCCACATTCAACTTGAGCGGCGGCGCGGTGTATATTTTGCCCAACAGCAGCGGCGGCATCGGAGGCATCACGGGAGGTTTTACCTGCGGCTATGACGTAACCAATACCGTGGCCAATATCAGCGGCGGCTCGATTTACTCTTGTGAGATTACAATGAGCGATAGCGGCGGAATCGCCACCAACGCGCTCAACATTGTCGGCGGCTCGATATACGTGGGCTTTGAGGGAGTCCAAAGCAATTCGACGGCCGGCTTCAACGGAGTGAACCAGGTGAACATCTCAGGTGGAACCTTCCACACGGCGGATATGCTGATCTATGGCAGCGGCGGCGTCCTGGGTTCCACCAACAACGTGTTGTCAGACGGCACGAACTGGACCTGGATGGCAACTCTGCCGGTCAATCTGACCAACAACACGTTTACAGTGACAAATGGCGCGGGCTCGCCCATGACAGGTCCGGGTTACGTGACATTCGCGCCGGAGGCCAACCGCACCATCACATTGGATAATCAATGGTCCGGCACAGGCGGCTTTCAGGTGAGCGGTCCCGGCACCGTGATCAGCGCAAACAACGGCCTGCAAAACGTGGCCGGAGGCGTTACGATCAACGGCGGGACCCTGGTGATCAATGGTTCGATTACAAACACCAGCGGCAGCGGCCTTTTCGTGCAAGCCGGCGGCACGCTTTCCCTGAGCACCAATACGGCAGTCACAGGCATCGGCTCCCTGACGACAAGCAATGTGACCATCAACGGAACCCTGAATTTCAAGTTGAACACGGCAACAACAACTGGCGCAGGCGTCAACGACCTGCTGGTGGTCACCAATCTGACGCTCGACGCCGGCAGTGTGCTGAATGTCATTCCGCTTTCCATGCCCGCACTCGGCAGCACTTATGTGGTAGCGCAATACGGCACGCTGACCACGTTCGGCACGCCGACCGGCAGCTTTGGCACAGTCACCGATTCAGTGAACGATACCTTTAGTGTGAGCGTGCAAAACAATGAAATCCTGCTGACGGTGACCGCCCTCGGCGCGGGCAATTTCAACTGGATTGCCCCTTCTCCGGCGGACTGGTCAGTGGCCGGCGATTGGGATTTGCAAAGCGTGCCCGCTTTTCCGACTGCGAACGTGTTGCTCACCAACGGCGTGACTTGTGATTACAGCACCGGCGACACCAATACCGTGGGCACGATGGTTCTGGGGCCGTTGACCGATAGCACCGGGACATTCCTTATGAGCGGCGGCTCGCTGACCCTGACCAATCCGGCCAACGGCTACGCGTTGAACGTGGGCGGCTGGGGCGGCGCCAGCGATTCCAGTTTGACCGCACAGACTGCGGGCAACAACAGCGCCGGCAACTTTACAATGAACGGCGGTACCCTCACCGTAACCAGGCAAGGCTCGGGCTTTTATCATCAGGATTCATTCATGATTGGCATGGGAACCAACGCCACCGGCACATTCACCCTCAACAGCGGAACGGCGAATATTCTGTGCGGTTTGGAAATAGGTTGCCATGGCGCAGGGACGCTGGATGTCAATGGCGGCGTGCTCGCGGACAATGGCTGGTTCCACGTCGGCGAAGGAACGGGCTTCCCCGGGGCATCCGGTTCCGGCATATTCAACCTGACCGGCGGCGCCGTGTATATTTTGCCAAATAAGGGCGGAATAACGTATGCATCGCAAAATGGCGGTTTGGCCATCAACCAAGGCGTTACCAATGCCACCGCGAACATCAGTGGCGGCTCGATTTACACCTACGGCATCGGGCTGGACTATGTGACCAACGCCACTCCCACGACCGGCAGTACAGCAACTCTCAACATCAGTGGCGGCCTGATTTACGTAGGCAACGGCGGCGTATTCAGCAATGCCTACGAGCCTCCCAGTGGCGAGAGCCAGATTCAAACCGTCAATATCTCCGGGGGAACCTTCCACACGGCGGATATCCTGTTCTCCGGCGGCGGCCCGGGCGTCAACGGCTCGACCAACAATGTTCTGTCCGACGGCACGAACTGGGTCTGGCAGCCTAATCCCTGGGTGAACCTGACCACGTCACCAGGACCTGGCGTCGTGACCTTTGCGCCGGAAGCCGGCCGCACCATCACGTTGGAGAACGTCTGGTCAGGACCGGGCAGCATGAACTTCGCCGGGCCTGGCACGGTGGTGACCACAGGAGCCATAACCAACAGCAGCGTGACCATCAGCGGCGGCACTTACGTGGATGAGAGCGCACACTTTAGCGTCCCGCTCATCGTTATTGGTGGCGGCGCCACCTTTAACGTATCCGCGGCGGGTTCCGTCACCTTGAGCCCGACCCTGACTGTGAGCAACAGCTCATCAACGGCCATCCTGGTCGGCACGATCAATTCTGGAACAGCCACCGCCAATTTGACCTATGCCAGTGGCACGCCTGCATGGAGCATTAACGGCACGCTGACACTGTCGTCCGGCACGACACTCTCCATCGACAATACCGGTTCGCCCCTGGCGCCCGGCAATTACCTCATCGTGTCCACCAACACCGCGACCAGCATGGTCACCGGAACCATCCCAACTGCGTTCGCAGTGGGCGGCGCGGGCATTGCTCCCGGCACGGCAGCCTCCCTCTCGATTAATGGCGGACAGCTTTATCTTGTCGTGACGCCGCTACCGCAACCCGTGTTCACAAGCATCAGCGTGAACGGATCTACCCTAAACCTCGCCGCCACCAACTTCGTATCCGGAGGCGTGGTCAACAGCACCTTCGTATTGCTGGAAAACACAAACCTGCTGACGCCCGTCTCCCAATGGACACCGGTATTGACCAATACATTTAATGTTAGCGGACTCCTGAACTTGAGCACGAACGTTGTCCAGCCGGCCGTTCCACAGGAGTTTTACATCCTGGAATATTGAGACAACCGAATGTGGATTGTGGCGGCCCCGGTGCAAGCCGGTGACAAACAAAGAAAACGCCGCCGAACTGAACCATTTCCGCGACACGTTGAATCGCGCCCCGGACCCCCCTACACCTTCTTATTGGCTTCCACCGCCGCAAAAAGGCTTTCCAGGCTGTTCAGCGGGGATTGGCGAGCGTGATTTTTCAGGTTCAGGATCTGGCGCAGGTATTCCATGGCGTCGGGAATGGTGCGAACGGATTTGGGCAGGAGCGCGCCGGCGGCATTGGCATGGCCGCCGCCCTGGAATTTTTCCGCCACTTTCAGCGCCTCGCCGTTGTGGCTTCGGAAACTGGCAAACACCAGGCTGCCGCGCCGGAACAGCGTGACCAGGACGGGATATTTCGTCGCCCGCTGTTCCAACAGTTGATGCACGATTAAATTGTTATTGCCGACAACCGTGTCCACAAAACCGACGGCGGGCGAAATTTCGGCAACATTCGATTTGCTCCACTCGAATCCCAGCGGATTCTCAATGCGCCGCTTGACGGCCATCACTTCGAGCAACGGATGATCCAGCAGTTTCTCGACGTCGCCGCTGATCAACGTGTGCAGATTCCAAAATTGATAGGTCTTGACCAGGCTGGCGTAGTCGCTCGCCAGGACGAAATCCGGGTCATCCACGAGGAACAGGTCGGCGACATTATTCAAATGGACGAGCCGGTCGAGCGCGGGCGACTGGATGCCGTTTTCCTTGCACAGTTCGTAGCAAAGGGTCGCGGCGGCTTTATTCAAGTCGTGAATCAGTTGAGCGCTCTTGGGCGCCGCCTCGGTCACGTGATGGTCCACCACGAGCCATTCCGGTTTGTCCATGCGCGGTTCGAAGGTGAAGTCGGTGGCCCAGGCGGCTTTCTCACGCAACTCGCGCTGTTTCCAATAGTTGTAATGATACGCCTCCAGGCGAACGTCCGCATTGTATAATTTTTTGGCCAATCGCTTGAGGAGGACGCCTGAAAGCAATCCATCCAAATCGCTTTCATGCGTGAAAATCACTTCCGGTCGTGGCAAATCCCTCATTAACTCAAATTAACTCGACTGCGCGATATTGGCGAGTGGAAAAAACGGGGCGGGCTGAACGCATTTTGTTCAGCCGATCCACAGCCGAATCTACGACGCCACTGGAGGAACACGCTTGCGCTCACCCTGTTCCTGAGTGGGCATGGCTTGCTCGGAGGGGGCCTCCGGCCGAGGCAGGCACTCCGCTTCGTATTGCGCGCGAACAAGCGGCCCGGCGGTGTCCGGCAGCACCGGCGGTCCTGCCGCCGCGTCATCAAAACGAAAGACTGAAGTCATGTCTCCAAAGGTTTTCCGCCGCCAGTCGCTGATATTCGGTTCGTCCACACCAGTGAACTTCTCCAGAAATTGCAGCGGCGAGGTGTGATCGAACGACTGGCTGCAAACCCAGCCGCCGGCTGTCCAGGGCGAGACTATGATACAAGGCACGCGAAAGCCGGCCCCAATTGGCAGGCCCCTGACAAATTCATGCCGCGTCCCAAGCGGCGGCGTTGGGGGAATGACATGATCGAAAATTCCATCATTTTCGTCATAGTTGAGGATGAAGACCGTCTTGGCCCACACCTCCGGGTTGGCGGCGATGGCGTCGATTTTACTGGCGACGTATGCCGCGCCGGCGGCCGGCATGTAGTCCGGGTGCTCGCATTCGTGAGCAGTGGGAATAATCCACGAAACGGCAGGCAATTTATCGTTCATGGCATCGTATTCGAATTGGCCGCGTGGTCCATGCGTCATGCCTCTGGAATACAACTGCGAATTTTTATCCGCATTCATAAATTGGTTAAAAAATTCCAGCACGTTGCAACCGAAGTTGTCCCTTTCCTGATATATTTTCCAACTGACGCCCGCATTTTCCAGGCGCTCAGGATAGGTCGTCCAGCGGTAGCCCTCGCCCGGGGTATAATTATTAGTAATAGGACCGCCAAACCGACCCTCGGGATCGATGGTCCCGGTCATTAAATACATCCGGTTGGGATGTGTCGGCCCCATGAGCGAGCAATGATAGGCGTCGCAAATGGTGAATGCTTCGGCCAGGGCAAATTGAAACGGAATATCGTCACGCGTGTGGTAACCCATCACGTAAGGGCCATTCACACCGTCGGCTTTGCGGTGCGCCGGAACCCAGTTATCCATTTTTCCATGGTTCCAGGATTCGTGTTGCACATGCCAGCTATGATCAGTCGAAGGCAGCCTTTGGGCGTTCGTCTTTTTTGTGTCCAAATGAAACGGAAGCAAAAAACCGTCCGGATGTTCCGGGTCAGGCTGGTGAAAAACGGACCGGCCATTCGGCAGAATATGCGCATCCGGGTCGCTAAAACCGCGCACGCCCGCCATCGTGCCAAAATAATGGTCAAACGAACGGTTTTCCTGCATCAGAATGACGACGTGCTTGATATCTTTGAAAGAGGCTCGTCGGGGAGGTTCCTGCGCCAGGACGCGCCTTATATTTGGAGGCATAAGCGATGCCGCAAATGCCAGCGCCGCCATGCGCGCCGAATGCCCAAGCATCCGCCGCCGCGTCATTTTAGTTTGGGAAACACGAGAACTTTGATTTTTGCTTTGATCGTTCATTGTAAAAGAAATTTTGGCTTTAGACATGAGACGGCGCAACTGCTCTTTTTGGTTACAACCGCGCCAATTTTTCAGCAAACGTTATCCTTTTCGTGAAAGCGACTTTACGTGTTATCAATTGGACGACCCATAAAAGTAGTTTGCGGGCGGAAAACTTGATCCTCCGCCTATTACCGCCGTCAAGCGGGCTTATCGCTGCCTGTCGCCGGATTCCCGCCGCTTTTAATGCCGGTGTGCCGGATGTCATTTGCTTCACACAAAAAAACCACATCTTCGGCAATATTCGTCGCATGATCGGCGATTCGCTCAAGGCTTTTTGAAACAGCCATCCAATGAAGGCATCTTCTGATCGTATCCGGATTTTCGGCCATGTACCGAATCAAAGTTTGATGGATTTTCTTATTGAACGCGTCCACTTCCTTGTCGCGTGGGATGATGGCGCGGGCAGCGGCAGAATCACGGCGGGTAAAAGCATCCAATGAGCCTTTGAGCATGTCGGACGTCCGTAGTATCATGGCCGGAAGGTCAAATTGGATATCCACCGGCGGTTCGATGCACAATTCGCGGGCGCGTTTGGCAATTTGGGTTGCCTCGTCGCCGATGCGCTCGAGTTCGTGAGAAATTTTTATCGCCGCGGTTACAAATCGCAAATCCGTGGCCAGCGGCGCTTTGGTCAGCTGCTGAACAACCGAATCGTGAATCTCTACCTCATATTGATCAATGATTTGGTCATTCTCTTTGACGCGCGCAGCCAGGCCGGCATTCCGTTCAATTAACGATTGCACCGCTTGCTGAACCGCAGCCTCGGCGTGACTGGCCATTTTCAGCACCGCTTCTTTTAAAGCTTCCAGTTCTCTTTCAAAATGGCTGTCCATGAGTCACAACGAAAATAACCGAGCCAGGCGCAATAGCGATATCGAAATCTATAATGTCTCGCTGCGATGGTTTCCAATCGCCAAATCCAATTGTGCCAAACCGAAGAATCAGGTGAGTGATTAAAAAGAAATGTTTTCCGGACTTTTCATCCAGAATACAATACAACGCAATGAATAAAAAACTGTCCGTTTTGATTCTTCTAGGGTTCGCCATGCCGCTATGCGCCCGGGCCCAAACAAATGCGCCGGTCACGGCCGATCAAACCGTGGAGACGATTGTCTGCATCCGCCACGGAGAAAAACCGCCCGACGGCTTGGGCCAGCTCAATTGCCGCGGCCTGAACCGGGCTTTAGCGTTGCCCGATGTCTTGCTCAAGAAGTTCGGCATGCCTGAATTTATCTTCGCACCCAACCCGACCGAGAAGGTTCATGACAAAGGTGGCAGCTATTACTATGTTCGTCCGCTCATCACTATTGAACCCACGGCCATTCGCTGCGGCCTGCCCGTCAACACGGAATTCGGTTTTACGGACCTCCATGGCCTTGAAAATGAATTGAACAAATCACAGTACCAGAATGCCACCATCTTTGTCGCATGGGAACACTTGATGTTGGACGATTTTGCCAAAAACATGCTCAAGGATAACGGCGATAATCCCCACAAAGTCCCTTACTGGAAAGGGAGTGACTACGACACGATTTTCGTCTTCACGATTACCCGGCACAACGGGCAGAAGAAATTCTCCTTCACAATTGACCACGAAGGATTGGATGTTTTGAGCGACAACTGCCCTTGAATTTGGAGTTCAGACGACGGCCCGCGGCGTGAAAAGTTTCCAATCCAGTCGAACGGCAGAACACATGGCCCTTTTTCGGGCGATCGAGTCAGTTCGTCCGCCGAAGTCGCGTTTGTTTCTCGATCCCTATGCAGCCCACTTTCTTCAGCCGTCCTTTCGGAAGTGGGTATCGCTTTCGCGCTGGCCAATTCTGGCAAAACTCATAAACAGTTACGCTGACAAGCGAGTACCCGGCGCTCGCACATCAGGGATCGCCCGCACCCGTTTCATAGATGACGCCTTGTCCTCCGCATTAAGGGCAGGCATCGGGCAAGTTGTCATACTGGGCGCCGGTTTTGACTGCCGGGCTTACCGGTTGCCCGAAATGAGTCAGTCCACAGTTTTCGAAGTGGATCATCCGGCAACCCTCGCCATGAAGCTTGCGGTCCTGAAAAAGGTTTTGCCGAATATCCCGGAGAATGTCCGCTTTGCTGAAATTGATTTCAACCGGCAAAAGTTGGCTGATGTCCTGCAGCAAGCGGGTTTCCAGATGTCCAGGCCGACGGTATTCCTTTGGGAAGGTGTGACAAACTACCTCGTTTCAGAGGCCGTGGATTCCACCCTCCGGTATTTAGCCGGTTCCGGGGCCGGGAGCCAGATAATTTTTACTTATGTCCATTCCGGAATGTTGGACGGCTCTGTTGCGTTCGACGGCGCCAGGCGGCTTCTCAGTGACGTTGCAAAACTAGATGAACCATGGACGTTTGGCCTTCAGCCATCCCAGGTGCCTGGATACCTTCAGGAAAGAGGATGGATTTTGGATCACGACCTTTCCGCCCACGAATACCGAATCGCCTGCTTTGGAGAACCCGGTCGCCGGATGACCGGCTATGAATTTTATCACGTGGCGATCGCCCATGTTGGACTGCGATAGATTTTCAAGACAAACGAGTCGAGGCTTGCCGCGCCAAAATGTAACGACCGCGCGGATTCTGACCTGAAGTCATTGACTCCGGGTGAAAACAAAGCGATTTTCTTTCGGGTGACAACTGCCACTGGTCAACGTTTACAGGACGTCCGCAACGCGCTGTTGCGCCTGCATAAGGCGCTCGTCGAGTCGGAGCGTGTAACCTATGAAAAAATCGTCGGCGCCATTCCGTCGCCGAATCGCTTTCTGCAACTCCTGCTCACCGATCCCTGGTTTGCCTGGCTCCAGCCGCTCTCCCAGCTCATCGTTGCGATGGATGAAGCACACGATGCCAGGGAGCCGGCCACTGACGCCAATGCACAGGCCCTGATTGAGCAAGGCAGGCTCCTGCTCGTGGCGTCCGAGGAGGGCCAGGGTTTCGCGCGCCATTACTTCGATGCGTTGCAGCGCGATCCTGACGTGGTCCTGGCCCACGCAGACGCCATTAAAGTCCTGAGCGCTAAAAAACCAATCCGTTGAAGCCACCGCGGATTAATGGATAAATGGATTAGTGGATTTTTGAAATTGAGCTGCGGAGCAGCGCGCGATAGTAGCCCACGGTGATAACCGTGGGGAACGGGATTAATAATGTTGTTTAGCCCCGGATGGGGCGTAAGAACCGTCGAAATCATCGAAACCCGACCGGTAACAATTCGGCACCGGTAACGGAAATCCTAACAGTTTTCGTTCGCTCCTCCGGAGCTTGTACACCTTCTCCGCCCCTTTCCCATAGCTGGCCGCTATGGGCTACTATCGTGCGCTGCTCCGCAGCTATTTCATTCTGAACATTCTGTTCATTCTGTCCAAATCCCCTTTTGCGTTCTTTCGCGGCTCAGCCCGCGCTGTCACTCTCGCCTGAGGATTGCCACTTCTTTTTCTTTTTTGGCTCCGGATCGCTCAACCTTCGGCCTCGCAACCGCAATTCGATGTAACTGAACACCATGAACGAGCCGAAGAAAAACAGCCCCACCAAAATAAAGTATCCAAAATAAAAGAACATCGATGGCCACCCGGACAAAGAATCTCCATTTGAAAATGTTCCGTGCTTCCAATCCGAAACTCGCAAACCGCCCGCGCAGAGCGGGCGGAACATGCGTGGAATGATGTCCGATTCCGCTTGTTGCGGCGCTGGACGCCGCAGCGCAGCGTCCCTACCAAGAACAGTGTCAAGACGCGCCCGCCATAGACATGATTCATTGAAATGGTTTGAACTTCATTGGATTTTCGGGCATTTTGTGCGTTCGCTTCAGAGCCTTGCGGCCTGGACTATCGAAATGAAACGCACGCATCATTGCAATGAACTGCGCCCGTCGCACATCGGGCAAACGGTCACCCTTTCGGGCTGGGTCCATTCCCGGCGCGACCTCGGGGGCCTGATCTTTATTGATATCCGCGACCGCGAAGGCCGCACCCAAACGGTGTTCGATCCGTCGGATTTGCCAAAGGACCTTTTCGCGCGCGCCGAAAAATTGCGCAGCGAATGCGTCGTCAGCATTTCCGGGAAGGTCCGGCAGCGCCCCGCCGGAACGAACAATCCCAAAATCATCACCGGCGACGTCGAGGTCATGGCCCAGACGCTGGACGTGCTCAACATGGCCGACGTCCTGCCCTTCCCCGTGGATGACCCGGAAGTGGCGAACAAAGTGAACGAAGAACTCCGGCTCAAATACCGGTACCTGGATTTGCGCCGGCCCGAAATGGCGCGCAATTTGAGGCTCCGCAGCAAGGTCGCCATCGCCGCGCGGCAATTCATGGATGAACAGGGTTTTCTCGAAGTCGAGACGCCCATCCTGTTCAAGTCCACGCCCGAAGGCGCGCGCGAATTTCTGGTGCCCAACCGCCGCGAACCGGCGACGTTTTACGCGCTGCCGCAATCGCCGCAGCAGTTCAAACAAATCCTGATGGTCGGCGGCGTCGAACGGTATTTTCAAATCGCCCGCTGTTTTCGGGACGAAGACCAGCGCGCGGACCGGCAGCTCGAGTTCACGCAGGTGGACATCGAGATGTCCTTTATCGAGCGCGAAGACATTTACAACCTGGTAGAAGGACTGCTCAAACGGATTTGGAAAGTCGCCCTGGGCGTGGACATTCCCACGCCGTTCAAGCGGATGCCCTTTGAGGAAGCGTTGAACCGGTTCGGCATCGACAAGCCCGACACACGTTTCGGTATGGAGTTGGTGGATTTCACCGAGGAATTTCGCAGCAGCGCCTTTAAAGTGTTTTCCGGCGCCATCGCCAATGGCGGCGTGGTGAAAGCGCTCAACGCCAAAGGCCTCGCCGGCGCGACGCAAGGGCAGATCGAAACGATGACCGAATACGCGAAAAGTTTCGGCGCCAAAGGCCTGGCGTACATCAAAGTGGAGAACGGCGAATGGAAATCGCCCATCGTGAAATTCTTCAGCGAAGCCGAGAAAGCCGCGCTCACAACGAAATTAAAGATTGAGGAAGGCGATTTGATTCTGTTCGCGGCGGATCAATGGCTGAACGCCTGCGAAATTCTTGGCAAGATTCGCCTTTATTGCGCGGATGTTTTGCGCGAGCAGGGAAAACTGGTGATTGAACCCAATCGCTTTGAATTTCTCTGGGTGGTGGATTTTCCATTGTTGAGCTTCGACAAGGAGCAAAACCGCTGGTATTCGAGCCATCATCCGTTTACCGCGCCGGTGGCGGAGGACATCCCGCATTTGAAGACGGAACCGAAGCGTGTTCGCGGCCAGCACTATGACATCGTGGTGAACGGGGTCGAGTTGGGCGGCGGGTCCATTCGTATTCATCAGCCGGATGTTCAAAAAACCATTTTCGAGGATGTGCTGCAAATTTCGCCTGAGGAGACGACACTGCGGTTTGGCTACATGCTCGAGGCGTTCCGTTACGGAGCGCCGCCGCACGGGGGCATCGCGCTGGGTTTTGACCGTTTGATTGCCATCCTTTGCGGCACGCCAAGCATTCGCGACGTCATCGCATTTCCAAAGACGGCCAAGGGCGTGGATTTGATGACCGACTCCCCTGCCCCGGTCTCGCCCAGACAATTACGGGACCTTTACATTGAGGTGAAGGCGCAGAAGAAAGAACCAACCGTTCCTTCCAAGCCGTGATCTACTTTGCTCATGAATGATTGGAAAGAGCGAAGCCGGAACATGTTGATTACCGTCTTTCTCGCTTTTGCAGCGCTTTGCATCTGTGGTTGCGCGGTGCAGCGCCGGCTGCTTTATTTTCCGACAAAGCTTTCACCCGAAGCCGCGGCCCAGGAAGCGGCAAACGACGGTTTCATCCCATGGAAAAATAATTCCGGCCAAATCATTGGTTGGGAAATTCCGGCCAACAACACTTCAATCGCCAGCGTTCTCATTGTTCATGGCAATGCAGGATGCGCCGTTGAGCGAGGTTACCTGGCGCAGCCGATTCACCAGGCTGCGAACGCGGATGTTTTTGTCCTGGAGTATCCGGGCTACGGCGCGCGCGAGGGGGCGCCGAGCAAAAAAACTTTGGACGCCGCCGCTGAAGAAGCGTTTCGGCTTCTTCCTCCGAAGATGCCGAAATATATCGTGAGCGAATCCATCGGCACGGGCGTGGCCTGCGACCTGGCAAAAGAGCATCCGAAGGAAATTGCGGGCATGGCATTGCTGGCTCCCTATCACAACCTGGCTTCCGTTGCACAACACAGGATATGGTTCCTCCCGACTTATTTTCTTCTGACTGATCGCTTTAATCCCCGGAAATCTCTCAAAGGTTATCATGGACCGGTAAAATTTGTCGTGGCGGGTGACGATGAAATTATCGGTCCCGCCTCCGGCATCCGCTTATTTAAGAGCTACGGCGGACCAAAGGATTTGCAAGTCATCGCCGGAGCGCATCATAACGATGTGGCCGCGGAACCAGCCGACTGGTGGAAAAATGTATTTTCTTTCTGGAAAGAAAATGAAACGGTTGTGGCAGATTGGTGACAAAAAGAGAATAACTATGGCTTTGATTGTCCAAAAATACGGCGGTACGTCCGTCGGAAATCCCGAGCGCATCAAGAACGTGGCGCGGCGGATAGCGGATTACCGCTCGCGCGGCGACCAGACCGTCGTGGTGGTGTCGGCGATGAGCGGGGTGACGGACAATTTAATCAAGCTGGCGCGAGAGATTATGCCGTTGCCGAGCGAACGTGAAATGGACGTGCTGCTCGCCACCGGCGAGCAGCAGACCATCGCGCTCACCGCGATCGCGCTCCATGCCCTGAACATTCCGGCGGTTTCGATGACGGGCGCGCAGGCGGGCATCACGACGGACGGCGTCCATACAAAGGCTAAAATCCACAATATCACGCCCAAAAAGGTCCATGAGCTGTTGAACCAGGGCAATGTTGTCATTGTAGCGGGATTCCAGGGAGAAACGCCGGACGGCCAGGTGACGACGCTCGGGCGCGGCGGCTCGGACCTGACGGCCATTGCGCTTGCGGCGGCGCTCAAGGCCGACCTCTGCCAGATTTACACGGACGTTGACGGCGTCTATACCGCCGACCCGCGCATCGTGCCGGCGGCCCGAAAGCTCGCGGAAATTTCCTATGACGAAATGCTCGAACTGGCCAGCCTGGGCGCGAAGGTGATGCAGTCGCGGTCGGTGGAATTTGCCAAGAAATTTGGAGTTGTATTTGAAGTCCGCTCCAGTCTAAACGATAACCCCGGAACCATTGTGAAAGAAGAAACCAAAAGCATGGAAGGCGTGGTCGTGCGTGGTGTGGCGCTCGACAAAAACCAGGCGAAAGTGACCCTCGTAGGCGTGCCGGACAAACCGGGCGTCGCCGCGAAAATATTCAGGGCACTGGGCGACGCCGCGGTGAACATTGACATGATTGTCCAAAACATCAGCCACGGCGCCGGCGCGCCGCAGACGGACATTTCCTTTACCGTCGAGAAAGCGGACCTGCTCAAAGCGCAAAAAGTCATCGACGGCCTGAAAGGCAAGGTCGGGCCGCGCGAGGTCATCACTTCCGAGAAAATCGGAAAGCTTTCGATTGTGGGCGTGGGCATGAAATCGCACACGGGCGTGGCTGGAAAAATGTTTGAAACGCTGGCGGAGGCCGGCGTGAACATTGACATGATTTCGACAAGCGAAATCAAAATTTCCGTGGTCATTGACCTGGCCAAAGGTGAAGCGGCGATGAAGGCCATTCACGGGGCGTTTATCGGCTGATTTTCAATTCGACGCTTGACGGCGAAGGGTCATTCCGTAACGTCATTCAATGCAGGTTGAAGACCAAAATCAGCCCGCTTTGCTGTCAACGGGCAGGCAGCAAACCGCGGCAGGGCCTTACGATTCCAAAATAACGTGGTTTGCTCTCTATGGTTTTCTCCTGCTGTCGCTGGCCCTGGCCGGATACGTCACCGGCGTTCTTCTGGGCCCCGTGCGATGGTTGTTTTGGGACCCGGCCCTGTTTCGGCGAATCAATGAGCAAATTGTGTGGTATAGCGGGATTCCCCTTGTCGCCGGAATCGTGCTGGTCTGCTGGGACCTCTTCCTAAATGTACAACCATTGCGGCGGCTGAAATCAATTCGCCACGATCCGCCGCGTAACGACCGCCTGACCGTTGTTCTAACGGCGTACAACGACGAACGCAGCATCGCGGGAGCCGTCCGGGATTTTCGGGCGCATCCGCTGGTCCAACGGGTGATCGTCATCAGCAACAACAGCAAGGACAGAACCATGGAACTGGCCCGGCAGTCCGGCGCCACCGTTTTTAACGAAGAACGCCAGGGTTACGGCGCGTGCGTTCATCGCGCGTTGCGGGAGGCGCTGTTGTTCGACGATACGGAATTGACGGTTTTGTGCGAGGGAGATTTGACGTTTCGCGCCTATGACCTGGAGAAATTTCTCGCCTACATGCCTCACGCGGACATTGTCAATGGCAGCCGAATCGTCGAACAATTGCAGGACCGCGACACGCAGCTCTCAATGTACATGCACTATGGAAATTTGTTCGCGGGAAAGGTTTTGGAATTGAAGCATCTGGGCAGAGTTTCCCTGACGGACGTGGGAACAACCTATAAAATGTGCCGCAATTCAGCGTTGCGGCAATTGATGGGCCGGCTGGATCCGCGGGTGAACCTGGAGTTCAACGCTTATTTTTTGGACAGCGCGCTGAAAATGGGCCTTCGTATCCTTGAATGCCCGATTTCATTTCATCCGCGCGTGGGCGCCAGCAAGGGAGGAAACGTGAATAACCGCGTGGCCACCCGCCTGGGACTGCGAATGCTCCTGGGAATTTTTATAGACTGGAGAGGTTTTGCGAATGGCTGATGGCGCGTATCACACCACACGGTTCGCACATGACCCCCGCCGGGCACTGCTCTGGCGAACACTCGTCGAGTGCGTCTTCCAAAAGGATATTCCACCGGACGCCGCTGTGCTGGATCTCGGAGCCGGATACGGAGATTTCATTAATGCGGTCAAGGCACGACGGCGGCTGGCTGTAGATATTTGGCCGGGAATGCTTTCGCATTTGGACAAGGGCGTCGAAGGCCTGGTCACTGGCGTCGCGCAATTGGATGCCCTCACTGACGCCTCTCTGGACTATGTGTTCAGCAGCAACTGTTTTGAGCACATTTCCCAGGACGAACTGGTTCGTTGCCTTGGACAACTTCAGCGCAAAATGAAGCCAGGCGCGAGACTGACCATTGTGCAGCCCAACTTCACGTACAGTTTTCGCCAATATTTCGACGATTATACGCACGTGTCAATTTACACAGCACAGGGATTAAGCGATTTGCTGGCTGCCAACGGATTCCGTGTGGTCCGTTGCCTGCCGCGTTTTCTGCCGTTGACGATTAAATCGCGCCTGCCGGTCAGTCCGCTATTCATTCGCCTTTACCTGTTGAGCCCCATTAAACCATTTGCGGGACAAATGCTCGTCAGCGCCATCCGATGATTGACGGGACAACACAGTGGCGTTACCGCAACCTTGTTACCGCGCTGTTGCTGGTGGTCGCGGCGTGGATCATTTACCTGCCGTCCGTTCATTATGGATTCGTTTACTTCGACGATGTTCGCATTCTCCGGGACCATCCGGAACTTTATGGACAACCCCGGTTTGGGACAGATTTGAAGGCAATTTTTGTAACGGGTTTTCCCCGCGAAGAACCTCTTCTGGCACGCGACGTGTCGTGGGCAATAGACAGCCGCGTTTTCGGGTTCGGCAATCCGCTGGGCTATCACCTGGGCAACATTCTTTTACACGGAATTGTCGTGGCTCTGATGTTTGTGTTTTTGCTGGGAACAACCGGACGTTTCGGTTTTGCGCTGGCAACAGCCACCGCCTGGCTGCTGCTGGCAGTGCACACCGAACCTGTGGCATGGATCATGGGGCTGAAAGATATCATGTCCGCCTTGTTTATGCTTTTGGCACTATGCGCACAGACGCGGCGGCTGACGGCCCGTGGTCCGGCAGCGCAATGCGGATGGTACGCGCTCACACTGGTATTTTTTGTAATTGCGCTGCTATCCAAGATTAACGTCCTGACTTTTCCACTCGTCCTCTTTTTGCATGGAATCTTTTTCCCGTATCTGCGCGGCGAACGCAAACCGGATGAAGCCCTCCCCTGGGGCCGGGAGTTTGGGCGCGAGGCCGCGCTGCTGGCTCCGGCACTTGCCGCCAGCGGAATCGTTTACGTCTGGTACCAACGGACACTGGCCCAAATGGGCCTCTTTGACCGCGGCTATACCGCTCATGGCCTGGCTCATCTTTGGAATTTGCTGGTCATCAATCCGATGGGACTGTGGATCTATTTTCGGCAGGTATTTTTCCCGTGGCATCTCTCGGTCCTTTATACGTGGCCCGGACTGGAAGTACATTACCCGATTTGGCAAATCGCCATCGCCCTGGCCACCGTGACGGCATCGATTGGTGTTGGGATATGGCTGCTGTGCCGGCACAAGGACATTTTTTTCTATTATGCCGCATTTTTTGTCCTCATGGTTCCGTACCTGAATTTGATCTATATCGGAATCTGGATCGCGGACCGATATATTTATTTCTCGGCCTTTTGCATCCTGGCCATTGCCGTGTTGATTGCCGAACGCGCTTTTCGAGGCGCGCGGCCAATGCCCCGCATCGCGGCCCTGTCAGCCTGCATCGCGTTCGGAGCGGTAAATGTCTATCAAACGTTTGCCTATCAACCCATGTGGCGCAATGCGGAAACCTTGTGGCGATATCACCTGGCATTGCCGCAACCGAGTTCGGTCGCCTATGAGAATCTCGCAGCCTGGTATTACGCCGATTTTTCCTCCGCGCACGCTCAACATGATCTTCCCGGGATGGTGTCGTGTCTGCAAAACATGGAAGCGGTCATCGGCGCCGGGCTGGCGCAATACTGGCCAAACCATGACAATCCGCCGCCGGTGGCAACGTCCTATTTGTTTTTTCTGAAATCGCTTGCGCAGGAAGTGAAGGGCGATGAGAACGGCGCGCTGGCAAGCCTATTAATGTCCGATCACCTTCGTCCCGGCTTCGCCCCAACCAATTTGAATTTGTCTCTGTTATACCAAAAGCTGGCGGCGAGCGCCCAAAGCCCGCAGCAACGGAGAACCTATCTCGAAGATGCGAAAGGCCGTTTAAGCCGGTACATCGCGCTAACCTGGCGCGGCCGCCCCGCCCCGCCTGACGTGCAGAAGCAATTAACGGACATCGAAGCTGAATGCGCGTCCCTTTCCGGAAACCGTTGACCAGCCAGACAGTTATTTCGCCTGTTGCGCGCCTGTTAATCCGAAGACGGCAATATGCGCATCTTCATAAACGGGCGCTCCAATTTCTGCATGATACTTATTGTATAACCGCGGGATGTCCGGCAATGGCATGGCAACAGCATCCAATTGCGCTTCGAAATGTTTGTGCAGGACAATGAATTCCACATTCCGGGCGCGCATTGCCGGCAAGTCGTCCATCGAAACAAGGTTGTGAAAGCGCAGGCGTGACGGGTCATGGACGAGGCTTAGCACCTGGTCAATGTATGTATCGCCGTAAATGTTGCCGGGCGAAAGGCCGGCAGGAAGCACTACGTCTGTGGCGTATCCCACCAGGACGGGGCGTCCGTGGAAATGCTGGTAATAGTAAAGAGGATTAAAGTGGTCTCCAATCATCATCGGATATTCCACAATCGGACGCCCATCAGGATGCTGGCCGAGAAACTTATAAAAGGGAGAAACTTCTTTAGCGTCAATTACGGTTTTAAGCGTAAAGCCGGCGGGAGCAAAATCGCTGTGGAAAGAGTGGTTCCAATCAATGCGCCTGTAATCATGCTGGTAGGCGCCGTGGCTGGTGAAATTGTTGGGCACAACGTAACATTGAGGCAACGGACCGGCGAGAGACAGGGCGACGACAAAAGCAAAGGCAACCAGCGCCTGCAACGACGCATGGAAACGAACGCGGGTTGCGATGCCCTCCAATGCAGCCTGGATTCCGCACGCCACGAGCAAAAGACAGACCGGCGCCAGCGGAATGCTGTACCGGACCAGCACAATGGCGCTTTGGACGGAATCCGGCCGCGACAGAAGCAAGGCAAGCGCATGCAACGGAAAAAGGCCGATGAGCATTATGCCTAAATATAGATTTCGACGGCATTCAACAAAAGCGCCGGTAACAAGCGCGGCGAAAAACAACACAACCAAAACCGGCTGCGCAACGCCTGCCCATAACATCGCTACACGCGGCAGGGACGCCAGCCTGAGATCTCCGGCAAATGCGACATTGTAAAATTTGGTTTCGAGCAAATGAATCACGGCAGGGGCCATCAATACACCGGAAAAAATCACGATCACTACGCCGGCAATGATCCAATGGCGGGTGGGCACAACCGGGGCAGCGCGCTGCTCTGTTTCCGCCGGGACAGGGGGCGAAACCTGCCAGGGTTTCCCGGAAAAACGAACAAGAAAACTGCAAATGACGGCGGCCAGCACCGGCGTCATGACCGTAACGACGGCGAAGAGGTGAAAATAGACAGCTAAAATTCCTGAAGCGACATAGAGCCACAGCCAGCAACATTCTCCCGACCGGGCCCATCGCGCTGCGGAAAGAACGCAAAGAAATCCTAAAAATGCAACCGTGCTATACGGCCTTGCGATACGGCTGTAAAAAATCAACGCCGGCGAAATAGCCAGCAGGAGCGCCAGCCACGCCGCTTGCCGGGTTCCGATGATTGGCCGTGCGACGAGGGGACAAACGACGACGCACAGGATTCCGAAGATCAGCGACGGAAGCCGTAACAGGGTCTCCGACCAACCCGTAGCGGCCCCCAAAACCCCGGTATAGAAATTCAAAGGAATGCACGTAGCGCCAGGAATCGAGAAGTGCGTCAGAAGCCACGCGGGCGACCGGCCAATGGCAAAATACAGGCCGTGCCATTCGTCATCACCAAAGACCTGGTCCTGGAGCAAATAACAACGGAGGAAAATTCCCGCCAACGCGGCGAGAGCAAGAGCCGCGGCAAAGATGCGGTTGTCCTTGTCGGAATCGGCCATTTTCTCGCGTTTTCGTGGGTAATTGTGGCCGGCCTTGCGCCGAATTCAAGCATCAATACTGCGAGCCGTCTTTTGTTTTCCTAACGCTTCTGCGACTGGACTTTTTTCAGGCCAACTTCCTCGGCAATGTCGTCGAATTCTTTGCCCGTGATGGTTTCAAGCCGTTTGCCGCGGGATTTGAGCTTTTCGTTGATCCTCATGATTTTGTCGGTCATGACCTCGTGAGTCTCTTCAGTGCCGCCAACCAGCGCGAAGTTTTCGCCCGTGGTGACGCGTTTATGGCCATCCGAATCCAACCCGACGCCCAGCATAATGGCTTTTCCCTTTTTCTTCAAATTCGACATTAAATGAGGTTAAGGCCGACATTCGCGCGGGTCAAGGGCGCCCTTCTTAGCCCCGGCAGAAATAACTTGCGGATTTTATGGCAGGTGTGATGTTTGGGGTTGTCCGGATCGTTGGTAAAACTAAAAAAGGTGATTGCTATGAAAAAATTCAGCTTATTCCCCACACTGGCCGCCGGATTCGTCGCGGCGACCCTCACACTGGCGGCGCTGGCCGATGACACCAATGAAGTGACCCTGACTGGAATGATGGTTTGCGGCAAATGCAAGCTGCACATCACCAAAACCTGCCAGAACGTGCTCCAGGTCGAAAACGATGGCACAAATATCAACTACTTCCTCGTGCAAAACAAGGTAAGCAAGGACTTTCATCCCAACATTTGCACAACTGACGGAGAAAAGACCATCGTCACGGGCACCGTGAAGGAAAAACACGGCAAGGAAATTCTTACGCCCACGAAGATTGTAGCAGAACAACCTGCAGGGCAGTCGACGTCGTCGATGCAGTAAAGATTGAGTGGGGATGATTGGACGGATCAGACAGATCCGACAGATCAAGCACAATCACTCAGTCTTCCGCAAACAGGTACTCAAGGTCCGTCGCGGTCAGGCTGCGGGCAAAACCTTCTTCGCCCAGAACGTCGGCAATGGTTTGCGCTTTGCTCTGCTGCAATTCCCAAATTTTTTCTTCAACGGTGCCGGGCGCGATCAAACGATACGCGTTGACGGTCTGGGTTTGGCCAATCCGGTGGGAACGGTCAATGGCCTGCGCCTCAACCGCGGGGTTCCACCATGGGTCGTAAAGGACGACGTAACTGGCGTTGGTCAGGTTCAATCCCGTTCCGGCGGCGCGCAGGCTTAACAGAAACACCCCTGCCCTGGTATCGGTTTGGAAGGCATTTACCACTTCCTGCCGTTCTTTCGTTTGACCGGTCAGGACGTGCGTATTGATGTTTCGCGCGGCGCACTCTTTTTCCAGCAATTGAAGCATTTGGACGAATTGCGAGAAGACCAGGACCTTCTGGCCGTCCGTAATGAGCGGGTCGAGCAATTCGAAGAGCGTGTCGGTTTTGCCGCTGGCGGTGTCGCTGCCCACGAGCGATGGATGGCAGCAAATCTGGCGCAAGCGCGTGAGCGCGGCCAGGACGTGCATTTTCGATTTGTTCAGGCCCTGCGTTTCGACCGCTTTCATCACCTGCTCGCGGCTGCGGCGCAATTCCGCCAGGTACAATTTGCGCTGCTCGTCGCTGAGCGGACAGTCGCGCCGTTCTTCAATGCGGTCGGGCAGGTCCTTGGCCACGTGTTTCTTCAAGCGACGCAACAGGAGCGGACGCAACTTGGCCGACAGGCGCCGCCGGGCGATGCGTTGCTCGCTCTCGGCGTTTTCGCCGCGCGGCTCATAGGTTTCGAGAAATTGTTCCTGTGTTCCGAGATAACCCGGCTGGATGAAGTCCACGATGCTCCAAAGATCGAGCAGGCGGTTTTCCAGCGGCGTGCCCGTGAGCGCCAGTTTATGTTCGCACTTCAACTGCTTGACCGAGTGCGTCACTTGGGCCCCGGGATTTTTAATGAATTGCGCTTCGTCCAAAATCACCGCGCGGAAAGAAAACTTTTGCAATTCCTCGAGGTCCCGCCGCAGGAGCGCGTAATTGGTCACAATCAGGTCGCGCTGGGGAATGAGTTTGCGCAGGTTGTGCCTGGCGGCCCCGCTCTCCAGGACCAGCACCCGCATGTCCGGCGTGAATTTTTCAGCCTCGCGCCGCCAGTTGTGCAGGACCGACGCCGGACAAATGACCAGTGACGGCTTGGAATTCTTTGCATTGCGCTCTTTGAGCCACGCCAGCCATGTGAGCGTTTGGAGGGTTTTCCCCAGGCCCATGTCGTCGGCAAGAATGCCGCCCAGCTTGATCTGCGCCAGGTGAACGAGAAAATCATAGCCGTCCTTTTGGTAGGGCCGAAGCTCCGCGCGCAGCCCCTTCGGCAAGCCGGCGGACGGCACCCCGCGAAATTCCACAAGCCGCTTGCGCATCTCTTTGGCTTCAGCCGTATCCGCAAAACGCGCGAAACCTTCCTCGCCCAGGTGCGCGACGTGTTCCATGCCGACCTTTTGCGGAATGGCCACAATGCCATCCACGCCCATGTCTGCCATGACTTCGTGCGCGTTTTGAACCGCAGCGGCGTCCAATTCCACCCATCCGGTGTTGGGCAATCTAACGAATCGACCGCTGGCCGATGCCAGGCGCTCCAAATCGGCCTTTGTGAGCTTTAAACCTTCGGCTTCCCATTCAGCGGAAACGGACAACCAGTCAATACCGCTGCCCTTGATCATCAGCCTGGGCTTGAGCTGCCGCGGAGTCAGGAAGAGGCGATGAAAGGCCGGGTTGCCCAGATACTCGGAATCCTCCGGCCGCGTCCCCCATGCTTCGGCCAGGAGACCGAGAAAATTTTCGTTGGCGTCGCCGATCCACAATCCGGGTTCCGGAGTGAACCAATCCAATTTGCGCAACCATCGGGTGGCTGGTTCCAGGCGCGGGTCATCGAGGATTTCAGGTTTGTCATGAGGCCGCTTTTTGACGTCGTTGGATTGCCATTCCTGGCCGGTCCAGAACCAGATGCTTTGGTCGCGCTGGCTTTTGGCGAGCAGGCGCAGGCGAAGAGCGTCGTCGAGCAATTCGAATACAAATTGCGGCGTGGCCTTGTGCGTAACGCAAAGCTGTTCCCAATCCACTCCGTTGGCCGATTGGGTTTTGCGCAGGTGCAACAGCAGCCGATGGCTCAATTTGCGCACGGGTACCGCCGGCTTGTTGGTGAGATATTTCAAGACTCGCGGCGGCGGGGCGTTGCGCAGCAAATAAAAGGTGCTGCCCACGAGCGCCAGCGGCGGTTGATGATTAAAAAATTTCGCGTCCGCGACGGAATGAAAATCGCCGCCGGGCAAAACGAAGCGATGGGTGAATGACAATTCCTTGTCCCCGTTTTCAAGATGCGGCGAGAGGGCGATGATTTGTCCGTGAAATTGAAGCGGCTGCTTGAAACCGGTCAACTCGAGCCGGTTGGTATGGCCCCAGCGCGCCAGCCATTGCATCAATTCAGTGTCCGACAGCACGACGGTATCTGCGCCGTTGGCCCGATTGCGATGCGTGTCCGCGAGCCATTGGATAAATTCCCAGTCCTGCGGGGCAAACAACTCCTGCTCATGCGTGGCGCGGACGACGAGGTCAACAAGGTCGTGAAGCGTGCGCGCCTTTTCGCCCGTGCGCGGACGCGACAGGAGGAATTGCACGGTCAGCCGCTGGCGCGAATGGTCGTTCTCATCGGCCTGCGGGCGGCAGACCACGCGAAGGCTGGCCCGGGGCGTTTCCAGCAACGGCATCGACGGCGGCGACAGCCAGTTTTCCAGTTCCTGGACCAGTTTCAGTTCCTGTTCCGCTTCTTCGGCCCTGGCGAAGTGCTCCAGGCTGGCGTGCGGCTGCAACTCCGGCGGCACGGAGCGCTTGGCGCGCAAAAACAGGAAAGCCAGTTCTTCCAGGCGCGATTTGCCCTGCGCATTCAGCAGTCGCGGCCACCAATTGGTATCGGGAAAATCCTTTCGCGACAGGGAGAGTTTTTCGAAATAATCCTCGAGCAGGAGCCATGACCGTTGCGAATCCAGGCAAGTGGCGAAGGTGCGCAATATTTCCTCGCGTCCGCCCACGGTCTCTTTTGAATCGGATAATTCACGGCGCAGATCAGCGAACGCTCCGTACGTTTGCGTCAGCACTTTATGATGCGCGTCATATTTGGTAGTTCCGGCTTTCTGCCCGTTGGTGGATCTGACTGGAAATTTCGGCATTTGATTACTATAGAATCATTATTTCCGCATACTCAATGGTTATGGTCAATCATAAAGCGAAGAAATTTGTGCACATTTGTGCACAATCAGTCACCGATACAGCAGTGAACGGGCCAAGACGATTGGATTCATGGATTATTGGATGCATGGATCGGCGTTTGTTCGCAGTGCCGGCTTGCGTTTTTCACTGTCACGGTCAATCTGGCAGCAATGTCGTACTCGCTTTTGGATTTAATGGAATTGATAGCGGCGGAAGATGGCGACGCCGTTCATCTGCACGACAGCGAATCGCCCGTACTTGAGATCCGCGGGCAGTTACACCGTATTGAAGGACCGCCAATCGAGCCCGGCGGTGCTCTCGAATCGTTTCGGGCTATAGCCCCCCAGGATGAGCTCCGGGAAATTAAGGCCAACGGATTGGCATCGTTTGAATTTCTTCACGCCAACGCGGTTTTCCGCGTCATGGCGTTTCGGGAGGAAGCCACCATTCGGGTTGAGTTGCGGATCGTCGCAAGGGCCAAATCAGGAAACAGTAACGCTCCGGCAGGTTAACCATCCTCGCGGCAATTCAAGCCGTGACTGGGGTGGGGACGGCTCGTCCCCACGCCCCGTTTCCCAAAAATCTTCAAATTTCCAATAAAATCGCAATTTTCTATCTCGTTTCCCCGTTGCGTTCCCTATATCCAAAAAATGTGCACGCAGCCGGGCGGCATTCGATGTTGGGCGTTCGACGTTCGATGTTCGATGTTTCTCCATCTCCGATCTTCCATCTTCGCTTCGCCTTCGCCCCGCCCACGCAATTGACTCCCGGCCTTTCTCTGTTAAACTGCGTCCCCTTTGTATGAATAAGAATCCGAGCGTGGCGATTGTCGGCGCGACTGGCGCCGTCGGCGTCGAAATGATTAAAACATTGGAAAAACGCAATTTTCCCGTGGGCAAACTGACTTTGCTCGCCTCCGCCCGCTCGACCGGAAAGAAACAGACTTTTCGCGGCGCGGAGCTGCCGGTCACGGAATTAAAGCGGGATTCGTTTGCCGGGATTGACATCGCCCTGTTCAGCGCCGGCGGGAGCATTTCGAAGGAATTTGCCCCCATCGCCGCCGCAGCCGGCTGCGTGGTCGTAGACAATTCCAGCGCGTTCCGCATGGACGACGCCGTGCCGCTGGTCATTCCCGAAATCAACGCGGCGGACGTGAAACGGCACAAGGGCATCATCGCCAATCCGAATTGCACCACAGCCGTTACGCTCATGGCGCTGTATCCATTGCATCAGGCGTTCCACGTGAAGCGGATTTTCGCGTCGAGCTACCAGGCTGTAAGCGGAACCGGGGCGAAAGCTATCGAGGAATTGAAGCGGCAGGTGGGCGAAGTGGTATCGGGCAAGCCGGTCACCAAAGAAGTGTATCCGCATCAAATTGCCTTCAACGTATTGCCGCACGTCGATTCGTTTTTGCCGAACGGCTATACGAAGGAAGAAATGAAGATGGAGAATGAAGGGCGCAAAATCATGCATCACCCGCAATTTCACGCAAGCGTGACCTGCGTGCGCGTGCCGGTCTATCGTTCCCATTCTGTGGCCGTAAGCGCCGAATTTGACAAACCGGTTTCAGTGGAAGCCGCGCGGGCCGTCCTGAAAGGCGCGCCCGGCCTGGACCTAGTGGACGATCCGGAAAACAAGAAATATCCAATGCCGCTGTTCACCTCCGAAAAATACAATTGCGAAGTGGGCCGCATCCGAAAAGATTGCGCGCTGGAAAATGGCCTGGCGTTTTGGGTGAGCGGGGATCAATTGCTGAAGGGCGCCGCGCTCAATGCGGTGCAAATTGCGGAAGAACTGTTGAAGAGGTGAACCGCCTCGAATCCGGCAGGTCATCCCTACCCAATTAAATCGTGGCAGGGCGGCGCTCCTGCGCCGCTTGCCTTCGGGACGACGATGTACAACTTGTCCTTGAAATAAGTGGCTTGCGCTTGAGCTATTGCGTAATCCCACGGCACTACAACCGTCCCCCCAAATGGAGCATGACTGGCACCCTGCCTCACGCCAATGCGCAAAGTTCTCCCTACGACTGTTATCTCGATTTCGTCGCTCTGGACACCTGCCAATTGGACAGTTAAGACAAAGCCGTGCTCCGTGACCGCCGCCGTTGGCTGAATGACATCAATCAAATCCTTGCAGCCTTCCGGCAAAAGAAAACTGCGATTGGAATAATCGTAATCCATTTGCCGGAACGTAGCCCCTGAACATAAATCTGTCAAAGCGTCCTGGCGGCCTGCGGACCGTACACGCTCCGCGACAGAATTTTATTGCCGGCTCAGGTCCGTATTACTGACGAAGGCGTTTTTTTTACTGTCTGGAGACCACGAGGGCACGTTCATAGAACCTTGTCCGCCATAGATGTAAGCGATGGCTTTGAGGATGCCGTCCTGACTCGGCATCAGGCGGATGTAACATTCTTTATTCACGCTCTTGCACCCCTTCGGCACTCATGGCATACTGCGCGTCCATAAGGTGAATCCTACCGCTGCTGTCCTCCGTCGGCTTTGGGTCGTTATCCCATTGTTATTGATTCTGTGTCTCCTCTTCCTTCTTCCCGGGAACAAAAGAGATAAGCCCAATAACACTGCGCCTGTGCCCGGACAGCCCGAGCCGCGGACGGGCGATGAAATCGTGGCTGCCGGACAATTTTTCCATACGGGCACACGCGTCGTGCTCTGGCTGGACCCCAACGGCTACGATGCCTACCGCATTATCCCCCGTTTCACCGGCCTCTCAAATGATCCGCCGCAACTTTACAACGGCATCCATTACAACGTGCGCAATCATGACATGACAACTGACGAATGTACGGCAGTTCAATCGGGCAACTGGACCCTGCCCATGCTGCAGCGGGTCGTGGATCAATTTGTGATTCACTTCGACGTCGCAGGCACGAGCCGTCGTTGCTTTCATACCTTGCAGGACGTTCGAGGATTGAGCGTGCAATTCATGCTGGACGTGGACGGAACAATTTATCAAACGCTGGATTTAAAGGAGCGGGCATGGCAGGCCACCATCGCCAATAGCAGGTCCATCGGCATCGAAATCGCCAATGTAGGGGCATACGAATTGACTGAATCGAATCCCTTCGCTCTCTGGTATCAACAAACCAATGGCCAGACGGTTTTAACCATTCCAGATGACTTCGGCGCTGAAGGTATTTTAACATCGAATTTTGTCGGACATCCGGCCCGGCCCGGGCAAATCGAAGGCAACATCCAGGGCAAAGATTTGGTGCAATACGATTTCACGCCCGAACAATATCAGGCGCTCATCAAACTTACGGCCACGCTTTGCAAAATCTTTCCAAAAATCCGGTGCCAATATCCAACCAATGATTCGGGCCAATTAATCACCTATAAATTGCCGGATGACGTTCTGACCAATTACGAAGGCATTTTGGGACATTACCACGTCCAGACGGACAAAGTGGACCCGGGCCCCGCTTTCAACTGGGATTACGTCGTGGACGGGGCGCGAAAGATTTTAGCCGAAGAGGCCGGCACCAATAGCGGCTCTTAGGCGTCATATTGATCATGATAACGCACCCAATTCTGGCTTGCTTCCGGGTCTTCGTCGCGGCCTTTGGCCGTGAGATCGAGGAAGTTGTAAGTCGTGTTCATTAAATCTATCCCTCGCGCGTAGGAGGAATAAGTGTGATAGACGTCTCCTTTGTTGTCCTTATAGAACGCGCTCACACCTTCGCGTTCGTCGATGTCCATGTCCAGCGGAGCATAATTATAGACGGCTGTCCCGTTTTTGATCTGTTCCGGCGTAAATGAAACGCGGAAATCGAAATTGAAATCGCTGCCGTTCGATGAGACCCATTTGAATTTCCAGCCCATGCGTTTTTTGAAAGGCATGATTTCCTTAAGCGGCGCGCGCGAAACAACGACAAATGCCGTGTCACGCTGTCCGATGTGCGCGTTCACGCTGTCGTAGTGGTCCGCCCAAAATGAGCAATGCGCGCAGCCTTCGCCCCAGCCCGGTCCAAACATAAAATGATAGACAATAAGCTGATGCGCTTCCCCGAACAGGTCAGCCAGCGTCTCTTTACCATCCGGACCGTGGAAAATATATTCCTTTTCGACTTTCACCCACGGGAGAGCGCGCCGTTGTTTGGCGAGTTCATCGCGCAGTCGCGAGAATTTCTTTTCTTTGACGAGCAATTGCTTTCGGGCTTTCAGCCATTCCTTTTGGGAAACGACCTTGTGCTCTTTGAATCCGTCGCGTGTTATCAGTTTGGCCATATGGTATTCTCCTTTTTTGTCTGGTTATTCTTGACGCTCCGATTGCCATAAATAGACGCGCCCGGATTACAGTCAAGCCGAATTTTATCTGTGAACTTTTCACACTTTGTGGTTGACAGCCGAATTTTATGTGTGATAGTTTCACACATATGAGCCCGATGTCATTGAATCAAAACGAACTGGAGGCGCTGCGGATTCTTTGGGACCAGGGCGAATTGAAGCCGTCGCAAATCGGGGAGCGTTTTGGCTGGCCCATCGAGAACGCCACACTGCGGTCGGTGCTGGTCAATCTCGTGGAAAAGAAACAAATCCACCGCCGGCGGCTGGGCAAGGCGTATTATTATTCGGCCCGGGTCCCCAAAGCGACGATGCTGCAAGGCATGATGGAGACGCTTAAGCGCATATTTGCCGCGGGCTCCAGCCATGCGCTGGTGGCACAATTGGTTGAAACCGGAGACATCAAGCCCTCCGACCTGGAGGCAATCCGTGAGGTGGCAAAGAAAAGTCCCGCCAACAAATCAAAAAAGAGCGTATCATGAATGCATTCCTTCAATGGATGACGTCGCCGCTGGGCGGGGTTTTGTGGAAATGGACAGTGCTCCTGGCACTCGGCTGGGCGGTCCACGGTTGTCTGCGACGCGCTCAGCCCCGCTGGCGGCTGATGCTTTGGCGCGGCATTTTGATTCTTAGTTGGGCAGTGCCGGTCGTGTCCTGCTTACCACTGCCCGCGGTGACAATCCCGGTTCATTCGCCTGCGTTGGTCGCGCCATTAGACGTGATAACGCCAACGCCGACCGCGAAGACAGGGACGGCTTCCGCCGAAATCATTTCCGCCCGTCCATCGAACGCGCCGGCATTGAATGGTCCCAGCATGGTTCCGCCGCAGCCTGACCAGGAGCTACACACACCACCGACGTTTCCGTGGAAAAGCGCCTTGTTGGCTATCTGGGCACTCGGCTGCGCATGCGGCGTGGCTCGATGGATTTGGTTTCAGGCGCAGTTGACGCGATTGCGCGGTAAGTCGGAAGAACCGCCGGCAGCGCTTGTGGAATTGGCCAGGGAAATCCAAAAACGCATAGGTGTCCGTCGCAACTTCGCCCTGCGAATCTCAGGAGCGATCCATTCGCCATTTGTCTGCGGAGTATTTCAGCCAGCCATCCTGCTGCCCATGCGACTGGTGGAAACCCTATCGAACGGCCAAATCGCGGCGCTGTTGCGGCACGAAATGGCCCACTTGCGCGGGAATGACCTTGTGTGGTCGGCCGGTTGGCGGTGCCTGCAAGTGATTGGATGGTTTCATCCGCTTGTATGGAAAGTCGCTGCAGCGCACAGTTTCGCCTGTGAACAGGAAGCGGACAGCGTGGCCTGTGGCCCGGGTCGGGAACGCGAGAGCTACGCGCAATTTCTGGCGCAATTGACGTTGCGCGTCCTGGCGTTGCCAAAGGCGGAGACGGAATTAACCTTGAACGGCTCCGCGCAAATTGTGCGGCGGCTCCAACGTCTTCAACGCGCGGGTCTCGGCGCATGGACAAAAAAACATACTGCCGCGGGACTTGGCCTGGTTGGGTTTCTCTTTTTGATGGCGGTCGGGTGTAAATTCTCCGAATCAAGTCCGGAAACAAGCCGTCCTTCCGCCGGGGGATTTAAGCGGGTGATGGTTGAAGTGCAGGACGCGAACGGCAAACCGATTGAAGGAGCGCAGATTACTCCATTCGGTTTCCGCGTCAAGGGTCTCCATTCGCCCGATGCTTATGGCTGGCGGACAAATGTCTTTGGACCAAGAGAGACGGCTATCACCGGTCCGGACGGAAAGGCCTATCTCAAGTATGCCGTAATGGGTATTCCCGAGGAAAAGGAATACACCGGCGCATTGATTTTTTCAGTGACGCACCCGGAATACAGCACCGTGACAATTCAAGATTATCCCGTGGATGAGACGAATGCACCGATTCAAATGGTTCGTGGAATTACCGTGGCGGTCTCAGGATTTTACGGTCCGGATCATCAGCCGGTGACGGATCTGGTTCCGAACCTGGCCGACGATAGCGTGCAGCCGAAAGATTGGGAGAAGCAGCCTGACGGTTCATGGGTATGCCACAAAGTATCGCCGGGCGGGCATTTAATTCAACTCATGGGACGGCTGCCGTCAGGAGAGACAGTCTTCAGCGATACGGGCCTATTCACGGCGGAACGAGGGAAATCTGGCTGGCTGTCCTTCAGCTCGATGCGGGGCATCCAAATGGTAGTCGAACCCCAAAGCGCCGGTTCCCCTCGATGCCGACTGGTGTTTAAAATGAAGCCCGGCATCCGCCTGGAAGGCCGGCTGGATGATGCCGTGCCGCGACCGGTTGAAAATGGCCGGGTCATGATCAGCGTTCGCCCGCCGGAATATCCGGCGACGAACGTGATTGACGATTTTTATGACCTGGACACCAAGAATGGCGGTCGCAGTTTCTGGCACAGTTATCGCCCAATCAACGCTGACGGCACTTTTGTCTTTGAATCCGTTCCGCCCGGAGAAGCGGACGTGGTAGTCGTCGGCAACGGATTTGCCACCAAAAGCGAAGGCCAGCTTTATAACCGAGTAAATGGGGCGCTGGAAAAAAGCTCAGGGCCGACCATTCCACAAGCCTTCCCATTGACTGCGCCAGTTACGCTAATCACGGTCAAAACCGAACCAACAGCGACACTGGAGTTCACAGCCACCACAAAAAAGGGCAAACCGATTGAGAACGTTTGGGTGGGGATGTTTCCTACCGCGTTTCGGATGCCTGGAATGTATGGTTGGACCAAGACGTCCAGCGAAGCGCCGTTTCGCGAAATAGCGCCCCTTCCCGACTTGCGCTATGCCTATTCCGGCAAAACCGGTCCAGATGGCACACTGGTCATTCGGAACATACCGGCGGAGGCGCAACACAGTTTGGATATCGATTCCAAACACTATCAGGTGCCGCTGCAAGAGCCAAAAGGCTGGCGCGACCGGTTCGTCCGAGTTCGATTTGAATCCGGCATGACCAACAATTTGGAAATTGTCATGGAGCCGAAGGGGACGGATTACATTGGAACGGCGAGGTAATCGGGAAATCATTCGAACCTGTCACGCACCGCTGCCTGGACCCAATCTGGACCCGGCAACTGATAGCCGTAGAAGTGCTTGGAGCTGATTGCCGCTACCTGGCCATCAAGTTTCGATACTGTACCGACCCACGCTCCTTCCGGCAATTTTCCCGTAGTACGTCTGACAAATTCCACGTGCGGCCAGCTCATGTTGGGCGTGAAATGAATCACGGTGCCGTCCTTTACCATGATGAGCATGGTATCGCCGTTTCGCATTTTGATCTTCTCGGTCACATCATTAGACAAAAACAAGCTTAGTCGTCGCCGCCTTCTCATCCCAGCCGCGCGTCGGTTCGGCGGTTACGGATGCGATGTCCTTGATGGAAATTTGGCGGCCGCGTGTCTTGGGACCTTTGATTTCGATCTCATTCGGGTCGCACGTTTGCTGGCTGACTTTTTGGTGCGGCGCGGGTTTGTAACGGATGTAGAGCGTTTTCGGAGTCTCGGGCGCGAAATACAGCACGCGCGATTTTTCCGGTATGCAGAAATACACCTTGTTCAGAATCGTGCCGCCAAACGTAAAGCGTTTGAGATAGCTGGCATTGCGGTCGGTGTACGCGCAGGTGAAAATTTTGTCGCGCTCGGGCAATCCGCAATAGACGAGTTCCGGCCCGACAAAGAGTTTTTCCGGCAGTTCACTTACTTTGTAGGTGCCGTCCCTGAACACGAGCAGGATTTTATCGAATTTAGTGCATTCGAGTTTGAATTCCTCGGCGCTGACTTTGTATCCCACATAGCCGCTTTCGCGGTCGTAGCTGACTTTGAACGCCTTGAATGCGGCCGCTTTGGCATCCACTTCCTCGTGGCGCGCGGATTTGGTCGTCAGGCGGGGATACTGTTTGCCGTATTTTTCGAGCAGCGCTTCGAGATGGCCAATCACGTATTTGATAAGGCCCTTGAGATTCTTGCGCGTTTCATCGAGTTCGGCCTTCGTCTTTTCCATCTCTTCGCGATGCTTGTTGATGTCAAACAACGAAATCCGGCGGATGCGGACCTGGAGAAGCTTATCGACGTCGGGGTCCACCATCTCACGCACGAGCTCCTTTTTGAACGGCTTGAACCCGTCATAGACGGCGGCGAAAACAGCTTCGTTGGTCTTGCATTTCTCAATGCCTTTGTAGATGCGTTCCTCGATGAAGATGCGTTCGAGCGTGCGGTAATGCAGTTCGTCGAGCAGGTTTTTCTCACGCAATTCCAGTTCGCGCTTGAGGATGGCGACGAGTTGATCCGTGTTTTCGCGCAGCACTTCGCTGACAGTCAGTTCGACCGGGCGATTGTCCTTAATGACAATGATGCGGCTGGCGATGGTGACTTCGCAATCGGTGAAGGCGTACAGCGCATCCACCATTTTTTCGGCGTCCACGCCGGACGGACATTTGATTTCGATCTCGACGTTTTCGGACGTAAAATCATTGATGGATTTGACCTTGAGCTTGCCTTTGCGCGCGGCGTCTTCGATGGACGCCATCAGTGAATCGGTCGTGGTGCCCGGCGGAATTTCCGTGATGAGCACGGTGGATTCGTCTTTGGCTTTGATGCGGGCGCGGACTTTGACCGTGCCCTTGCCGTCCTGGTAATCGCGGGCATCCATCAGGCCGCCGGTTTGGAAATCCGGAAGGCATTTGAATGGCTGTTTCTTGAGAATCGCAATCTGCGCTTCAAGCAGTTCAGGGAAATTGTGCGGCAAAATGCGCGCGCTCAAACCCACGGCGATGCCTTCCGTGCCGAGCATCAGTGTCAACGGCAATTTGCACGGCAAAACAACAGGTTCCTCTTTACGCCCGTCATAGGTCGGAATGAAATCCGTGATGGAGTCGTTGAATAATTGTTCTCGCGCGAGAGCCGTTAAACGGCACTCGATGTAACGCGGCGCAGCGGCCGGATCACCAGTAAAGATATTTCCAAAATTCCCCTGCCCTTCGATGAGGTAGCGCTTGTTCGCGAGCACGACGATCGCATCATCGATAGAAGCATTGCCGTGCGGGTGATACTTCATCGTTTCGCCGGTAACGCTGGCGACCTTGATAAAACGGCCATCGTCCAGGGTATGCAGGACGTACATAATCCGCCTTTGGACGGGTTTCAGGCCGTCGGCCAGGTTCGGTATGGCGCGATCGCGGATGACGTAACTGGCGTATTCGAGAAAACTCCGATCCACCCGTGAGTGGAGTCCTTCGCCGCGTTTTTTCGGATCAAACGGTTTTGGGGCGATATTTTCAACCGCCTCAGCGATGACATGGTCCGCTCCGCTCCCGTTCCCATTGCCGTTCACTTTGGCCGGTTTTTCCGTCTTGGCTTCAGTACTCGCCGCGCCTTCGATCGGCAGTTCAGTTTGGTTCGAATCTTTTTTACGTTTTGCTGACATGAAACAAATTATATTAAGCCAGAAATTGGCACCCCGTTTCAAGTTTTCAGTTTCATTTTTGACCAGGCGAAAACCTCTCGGAAACATTTTGCCGTTGACACGAATATTCGTTTAAGAAATCATGCGAGCCTTCCTGAAAGAGACCGTGTGAGTCTTCTCATTTGCAACAGGCGTTGCGGTACAGGCAAGAAAATCGAAAATGATAGAAAACGAACGCAATCGCTTCAGGCGATTCTTCCTCCCGTTAACTGCGATTTGCGGATTAGCGCTTTTGCTCTGTTCCTGCGCGACGCCGCCTTTAATCCAACCCGCGCCCGCCAATCCGGCCAATCCGGTTTCTTTTAATGGCGAAGCGGGCAAAGGCGATTGGATTAAACTGAAGCTTCACTTGGAAAATGGAAAAGAGATCGGGCCGGTCATGCTGGATACCGGATGGCCATATAAAACCGTTCTCGATAAGTCCCTGGCGCCGCTACTGGGCAAACGTACCGGCTCAGGCATCTTTTATTCGCCGTTCATGGGCGGATTTGTCAGGGCGGACACATACAACACACCAAAGCTTTACCTTGGCAGCGCGCCGCTGCTCATGGGCTCGCGCGTCTATGTTTGCGATCTCCAAAAAGAGTCTCCGGGCCTGAAAGGCATCCTGGGCATGGATTGCCTGCGCCACTACTGCGTTCAACTTGACTTTTCCCGCAATGAAATGCGTTTCCTGGATCCGGGTGCTCCTGCGAACGGCGACTTTGGACATCCCATACCCCTGCTCATGATCGACGGGCTCCTTTTCGCGCGGTCTGACGTTTTTGGAACCGGCAAAGTGCGTTTCTGCCCCGATACCGGCTGCCAGCAATGCGACGCCATGCTCAAACCAAAATTGCTCCGGCGCCTGGAAACAAATCAGAATTTGTCCTGGTCCACCTCTTTTTCCGGCGCCCGGAATCATTCCGTGAACGTCGCCGGTTTTTCGACGGAAAATTTTGAGGGCGAATCATACAACGACCTGACGATCGCCGAATGGGCCGGCAAATGGCCCGATGGCAATTTGCTTGGCCTGCCATTCATGGCGCGAAATTTGGTGACGTTTGATTTCCCCAGGCGGACGATGTACCTCCAAAAAGAAAATTCCAACCCTCGAGATCCCTCGCTATTTGCAACAGAAGAAGCCGCGAAATATTTGCTTGGGCTAAAGAGAAACGGGCAATTGCCGGGCTGGACCGTGAATGATGTCGGTGAGCAGGACACACCGGACGTTCAGATTACCCATTATCCGGTCTCCCTGACTTTTAATTCGCGCAAAGAAAGCCTCCCGCCCTCGTTTTATCATTATGTCGTGGTTCGGAATCTACCGGAAGGACCATGGAAATTGAGCAAAGCGTGGCAGTCGGATGTGGAAGGCCACCTGATCAGAAATTATTCCGTGCAGTAAAAACATGGCATGCCTGTTTCGTCCAACCGGGCGCATCTCACTTTTATGCACGCGAACGGGTTGGATAAATGGGGAGCGCACGCGCCCTCGCGTGCGGTTCGACCGCGCCTCGCGGTCGAACGGACGCGCGCCACCGCGCGTTGAACATGCGCGAGGGCGCCCGAGCGGTTGACGAGGCGTCAACCGCCGCACGCGAGGGCGCGTGCGCTCCCCATTGAATTCGCGCCTCACGAAAACTGGGATGCGCCGTCCCAAACCCCGGCGAATAATTTCCGATTGCAATTAATGTTTCAGAACGCCAGCATGACCCGATAATTTTTCCTGGAATGACCAAGAATTCTAATTTTTTACTGGCTGTGTTGTTAACCTTAGGATGCTTTCACGGAATCACGCCCGCCCGCGGGGAACCAGCCCACACTTTTGCCATCGGGACGAATGATTTTCTTCTGGACGGGCAACGACTTCAAATCCGTTGCGGCGAAATGCACTCGGCGCGCATCCCGCGCGAGTATTGGCGAAATCGTTTGCGCATGGCCAAAGCCATGGGGCTGAACACCGTTTGCGCTTATCTGTTTTGGAATCAAATCGAGCAGAAGCCCGGAAAGTTTGACTGGAGCGGCCAGGCCGACGCGGCCGGGTTTTGCCGCATCGCGCAGCAGGAAGGGCTTTGGGTCATTTTGCGCCCGGGTCCGTACTCCTGCGCAGAATGGGAAGAAGGCGGATTGCCGTGGTGGCTCCTGAAAAATCCGCACATTCATCTGCGCACACGCGACCCCGCGTATCTGGAACCGGCGGAGGCCTATTTGCACGAAGTCGGCAGGAAGCTTGGGCCGCTGCAAATCACGCGCGGCGGACCCATTCTGATGGTGCAGGTTGAAAATGAATATGGCTCATTCGGAGATGACACAAATTACATGGGCGATTTGCGCCAAACGCTCCGGGACGCCGGATTCGACGTGCCGCTGTTCGAGTGCAACCCGGTTGCGGATTTGAAACACGGCTATCGCCCGGATATTTTTCCGGTGGTGAACTTTGGTTCCAACCCGGCCAAAGCATTCAGCTCGCTGCGGGAGATTTTGCCGGAAGGGCCGCGCATGTGCGGCGAGTTCTATCCCGGCTGGTTTGATACCTGGGGACAACCCCATCATTACGGCAACACGCCGCAATACCTCGCCGACCTCAAATACATGCTGTCGCACGACGAATCGTTCAGCATTTACATGGTGCACGGAGGAACGACCTTTGGGCTTTGGTCGGGCGCAGACCGTCCGTACAAGCCGGACACGTCCAGTTACGATTACGACGCCCCCATCAGTGAGGCGGGATGGCCCACTGCAAAATTCTACAAAACGCGGGAACTGTTCTCACAATATCTATTGCCAGGCGAAACGCTTCCGGATGTTCCACCGACAAACGCGGTCATTGCCATTCCATACGTCCAGGCAGATGAATGCGCGCCGATTTTTGCGAACTTGCCCAGGGCAGTTGATGATACTATGCCGCGGACGATGGAAGCCTATAACCAGCCTGTTGGCTGCATTGATTATCGCACGACCGTGCCGACAGGCGCCGCGGCATCGCTTTCGGTTGGAAGCATTCACGACTTTGGGTTTGTGTTTCTCGACGGCAAACGCATCTGCATCATGGACCGGCGCGCTACGAATTTTATGGCGCAATTGCCGGAGCGCGCGGCCCCGGCCACGCTCGATATTTTGGTGGATGCCATGGGTCGTGTGAATTTTGGACCGCAAAATGCCGACCGCAAAGGGATCCACGCCCCGGTGAAATTCGACGGCCTAGAACTGACTGGATGGAAAATCTATAATCTGCCGCTGGATCATAAAATGCTCGCGCATTTGAAATTCAAAAAATCCAATGGAGCCACCGGCGGCGAGGCCCCCGCCTTTTGGCGCGCGATTGTGAGAATTGATAAGCCCGGTGATACTTTCCTGGACATGCGTCCCTGGGGCAAAGGTGTTGTATGGGTGAACGGGCATTGCATGGGCCGTTATTGGGACATCGGGCCGACACAAACCATGTACGTGCCCGGTCCATGGCTCAGGCGCGGCAAAAATGAGATTGTCATCCTGGATTTGACGGGACCCGATAATCCGGTCATCGGCAGTTTAGACCATCCGATTCTCAACGAACTGCATCCAGAAAAGGATTTTGCGGGTAATTGAAATCGTCCTCGTTCTCGTCCTCGTCCTCGTCCTCGAAAATAATCTGGTAGGGACGGCGCTGCGCTGTCTAGCGGCGCAACCCGCGTGTTCATCGTCATTCTCATCCTCAAATTTTCGTTGGCGAACTCACGCTTCAACGCTTTAACGTTCAACGCTCGCAAGCCTATTCGTCCTGGAAGATATAAACGTCGGCGTGATGACTGTTTTTAAATCTATCGTTCCCAGGTCCACCGGAACGTCATTGGTCCCCATCTCCTTCGGCACAGTCAATTGCCGCTCAGTGATTAGGTTAGTCATGGTGGCGGGCATTGCGGCCATTGGAATTGGACCCTGATTGAAGAAATTGATACTGAGTCCGTATTTTCCCGGAACAACATCTTCAGCTTTGAATGACCCGTCGGGCGAAAGGGCTGCGGGATAATTGTGCATGTTCATCATCTCCTTTTGATATGCCGGTGATTGCATGATTTTCATCCGTTCTTCCCGCGTCCGCGCGTCCTTGAATTTGGCCTCAAACGCCGAAACGGTTTGGAGATAAAGATGTCCCTGTTTCCAGTCCGCAGGCGCGCCCTTTCCAACTTTCACCCTTCCAATGACCGTGCGTCCGTTCCCGCCAAACGTCATTCGTTCGGTCTCACCGGCCTTGAATTCGACAACGCCCAGCGGATCACTCGTCCAACCGTTGCCTTCAGGCAACTCAAGATCCACGTGGTGTGTGCCGGGAGGAATATAGGTCAGGACAAATTGTCCTTTTGTATCCGTCTTCGCCCGGAATGCATCCCAGTCAAAATTTAGCATCGGAGGGCCCATGAGCCCGCCCCAATCGCGCAGCGCGATTAACCGGTTTGCGCCAGGATGCCGGCCACTCACCAGTAACGTTCCTTCAATTTTGGCCCAGGGCTGAACGACAACCCGTGGAGATTGTTTTAAGGCATCAACCGATACACGCGCAAATCCGTTATCGCTGACGACGATCACCGAATCCGCGTCTTTATACATCGGCAGGGTAAACTTCCCATCGCTATCCGCATGCGCCACATAACCATCCCTCCAGCCATTGTAGGAAATAATCGACGCTTTGCCCAATGTCAGGAATTGCCCCTTAATCTCCAACCCGACTTGCGCGTCCGCCGCAGGGGTCCCATCGGGTAAAACGGCTGTGCCGGTGATATTCGCCCCGGCAATTTGCTCGGGCGCAGGCATCGGTGTGCCGAATCTTTGCACGGCTTGGCGCGCCGGCGCATCGATATGCAGATTCAGCGCCTGCCCAGGTGCCACCATAATTTGCTGGAGAGGTATCGATTGCCATCCACCATTTTCGCCCGTAGATACACGATACGACACCTGCAAGTCGCCCGGCGGTACGTGCGTAAATTTAAAATGCCCGGATGAGTCGGTGTGAGCGCCATTGGAAATGAAAATGTGTTTCCCAACGGAGTCCGGTCCGGCAAACTCCAGGTCCAGGTCTTCATTCGCACCCGGGCCCTTCGGACGTTTCAGTGTGCCTTCGATGCTGCCGTACGCCTGGAGAGTGATGTTCGGATTCGTCGCCAAACACGCGATCGGCACGCGCGCATAACCATCCGGTGATGCCGCGGCGACCGACTCCATTCCAAGCCGGGGTTGGAATGCAAAACGACCGTCCGGGCCCGTCGTCAGCATAAGACCGTCTTCCCGCGGCCATCCTGTCATCAAATGGCCGTCATACCTCAGGTTCGGGTTCTGCGTGTCCGCGCAAAGCAACAGCACGTCGGCGTTGGCGGCGGGTTTGCCGTCCGTCCCAAGCACCATCCCGCTCGGCCCTGTGCCCGTGTGCATCGCAAAATCGGCATTCGTTTGTTCCAGGGGCGTTACGGTGACTGATTGCGGAAGGTAGCCATCGGCCTCCACCTTAATGAAGGGCTGGTCGTAGCGCTTGTCCACATAAATGGTGTAATCACCATTAGAACAATTGACTGCATCACGCTCGTCCCAATGAATTGGCGACCACGTTTGGTCTTGATTGCCGGGCGTTGCGGTAAATTGTTTAAGCGGCTCGCCGGTTCGCGCATCCGTCACCCGGCCCGAGACAATCCAATCTTGAGAATGATCCGCTTGTTCATTCGCCCCAACACCCTCCAACGCACGGTTCTGCGGCCATTCCGATTCGTCAATGCCGTATTCCTGCGGCGGCGGCGCCTTCCCGCGTTCAAGCAGAAACGTCAGGTTGGTCGTGTCCCCATCCACACGGCCAACAATGCTGCCTGGATTCAACACATCGTAGCTGCCGTTTTTCGGAGACATGTAGTAGCCGGGCACACGCACGTTCAAGTCGTAGGTTTCCGCAGGAACGTTGCTCAAGTCGAAACGGCCGTCGGGCGGCAGGCTTATTTGGATTGAATCCCATGCCTTGTTCCGGCCAATCAGAAGGCGAATTTTCGGCGGCAATGGTTTTCCATCCGCAAGCACCACACGCCCGGCGAGCCGATAACCCGGTGTCACCGTCATGTCACCCGCATCCGTAGTGCTGCCATCACCGCCCGTATGAATGATTCGGGCGGGAATCGCGCCATAGGGAGCCAGGGACTTCATTGTTGCAAAAATATCCACATCCAGGTCGGGCGGCACATTGACCAGAAGAAACCGGCCGTCCGGGCCTGTGCCGATATCTGTATTGACCCAGGTGGCGTCCATAGTCCGGTCATCGGTGACAATTCCCACATCCACATTGGCCAATGGTTTGCCATTAAACAAAATGCGGCCGGTAATGCTTGCGCCCTGGGTGAGTGTCAATTCGTGCACCTCGCTTCCGCTCGCAAGTTTGATGAATCCTTTATTGGCATAACCGCGCGCGCTCACCCTCACGTCCATCATGTCAAACGGCTTGAGCGAGGTAATTAGAAATTCGCCTTTGTTATCGGTCACAGCCAGCGGATCTACACCGTCAAGCCGGCCCCACCCTCCTCCGCCGCTGTAATCGCGAATGCCGTGCATCTCCACCACAGCGCCCGCAATCGGTTCGCCGTTTGTGTCCACGACCCGTCCGTGCAGACAATTGCCCGGTGGCGCTGAGGCCAAAGAAATCGGCGCCAGCTTGATCGTGATGGGCCCTTTCACCGGGTCCACTTTGGAAACAAATTTGGGCTTGTAACCCGGCGCAACCGCCAGTACCTGAAAAATCAACTGCGGGTCCAGCGATTTGATTGTGAAATTTCCATCTTCGTCTGCTTTTGCGCTTTTCTGGCAATCGGCGTAACACGACGGGCAAAATGAACTCGTGCCCACCCTCGGTCCCGCTGTGTAAATAAATACGGTTCCCTGAACAGGGTCGCCGCTGTCGGCTTCCACCACCACGCCTGTCAAATTCGGACGCGGGGTTTTGTCCTGTTGCGCATCAGTCAGGGCGACCAGGCCCAGGCCCGGCAATAGTAAAACGGCCAGCGCCGACCAGCGCGTGGCTTTTTTGAATCCGGCAATTCGCAAAATCCGGCGTCGCATCTGGTTTCGGTCCTCCAGAATGCCGACCAGTCCCGGTATGGCCGCGGGCCGCTGGAGGCCTTTCAACAACTTGATAATGGTCATGCCGTAGGCTTCAGCCGCCGTCTCGCCCGTGTGCTGTAACGCCTGTTCATCACACGCCAATTCGCGATCCGCCCGCAGCCGGGCAAAGCCCAGCCAAATCAATGGATTAAACCAGTGCAGAATTTGCAACCCGGTCGCAAGGCAATTGATCCACAGATCGCCCCGCCGCACGTGCGCCAGTTCGTGGAGGAAAATGTATCTTAGTTCCGACCGGTCGAATCCTGTCGCCAAACCGCGAGGCAGCAATAGCCGCAAACGAAACAATCCAAATAACGCCGGGCTGTCAACCGCATCCGTCTCAAGCAATTCGATGTTCCGCCTGATGCGTAACTCGCGGCAGCAATCCCTTAGAATATCGCAGGCGCGGGCATCCGGCCTTGTCGCCGATTTCGCCAGCCGTCGTGTCAATCCGAGAACCTGCATCGCCACCAGGACGGAAAATAGAATCACTCCCGCGAGCCAAACCCCGATGGCGATAGCTAAGACGGTTTCAGGAATTCCGGCCTTAAGCCCGTGTGAAAGATTTTCAACGGTGGCAGTGGGTAAAGATCCCGTACTCGAGGAAACGCCATCAGCCGCGGGCGTATTTGCGCTCATTTCCTGCATCGGCGGTCGAATCGGTTGTGACAATTTCTGGAGCCCTGAATCATCAGGAGGCTCTCCGGCACTGTTCGGTGTCCACGCTTCAGCGTGTCCGGATTGCCCGCCCGGGTTCGGTGTCCACGCTTCAGCGTGTCCGGGCACATTCTGAAACCTGAAACAATTGAACAGGCTCAACTCGCTTGCCGGTCCGAATGGCAGAAGCAAACGCGCCAGCACAATCCACCACAAGGCAAATCGCCAGCGATTGGTCAGCCATCGGCGCCCAATCCATTGAATCAAAAGCACGCAGAGCACAAGCACCCCGGCTTGCCATGAGCGGTTTAACAGCCATTCGAATAATTCCGTCAGTGAGGTGGTCACATTCATTTTCGTTCCTTCCCTTTCAGCAAACGTGTCAGTTCGTTGACTTCTTTGGTGGACAAATTATGGCTTTCAACAAAGTGCGCGAGCAACGGCTGAAGCGACCCGCCGAAGACGCGCTGCAAAAACGACTGGCTGGCCGCTCTCACAGATTCATCTTCCGAGACCAGTGGCCGATACCAATAAGCCCGCCCTTCTTTCCGATAACCCAGCGCTCCTTTTTTGATAAGACGATTCAGCAGTGTTTTGACCGTTTGTTCATGCCACGACGGATCGCGCTCCTTTAGCCCTTCAATGACCTGGCTTGCCGACACAGGCGATTGACGCCACACGATTTTCATGACCTCCCATTCAGTCTCGGAAATTCTTGGAACCGGTTTCATCGTTTTCCACTTCGTTTACAGTTGTAATTTCTAAACAGATTACACTTGTAAATGGTGAATGCAATAGAAAAGTTCATTGAAGCGTTAAAAAGTTGAAGCGGGCGTAGCGCAGGTTTCCAAA
>DATJTK010000009.1:0-10304 GCA_035503455.1 Candidatus Sulfotelmatobacter sp.
TCTCCCTCACCCCAGCCCTCTCCCGCTGGGAGCCCGCTGGGAGAGGGAGAATCATCGTCCGATGGTTTGACACGGCGAACAATTATCCCGGTTCAGGGGTTCAATGCGCGAAGTTTTCCTTGGGCGAATTCTCACCCCGGCCCTCTCCCTCGGGGCTCCCTCGGGGAGAGGGAGAATTATCGGCCGACGTTTTGGCGCAGTGTTCGATCTCATAGGAATGTCGGATCGTGCTTGACGCAATAGCAACACGAAGCCGAGTAGCCGATGGTGGGCGGTATGATTTATTAGAAGTATAGCCCAATTTCATCTTGCAACATCCCCGGTTCAATTGTTACAGTATTGTTTCAATGCGACCGCCGCCCGTGGCGGTTTTTTTATCTTAAACAAAGTTTTATCGAGTGAAAATTTTCAGCGGCACAGCCAATGAACCTTTGGCCAGAGCCATTTGCAAATCCATCGACATGGAATTGGGCAAATGCACGATCAAACCCTTTCCTGACGGCGAAACGTTCGTCAAAATCGAGGAAAATGTCCGCGGCGAGGAAGTCTTCGTCGTCCAACCCACGTCGCCGCCCACCAACCACAACTTGATGGAGTTGTTCATCATGATGGATGCATTGCGCCGCGCCAGTGCCAAGCGCATCACGGCCGTAGTGCCCTTTTACGGATACGCCCGCCAGGACCGCAAAGACCAGCCCCGCGTTCCCATCACCGCCAAACTCATAGCCAACCTCCTGGTCGCCGCGGGCGCCAACCGCATCCTGACCATGGACCTCCATGCCCAGCAAATCCAGGGCTTTTTTGATATTCCAGTGGATCATCTGTATGCCGCGCCGGTGATGTACGAGTATTTGAAGAAAAAAAACCTGACGGACCTTGTGGTGGTCAGCCCGGACACAGGCGGATTGAAGATGGCGCACGCGTATTCCCAGGTGCTCGAGGGCGGCCTGGCCATTGTGGCCAAACGGCGCAAGAGCGCCTCCGAAGTTGAAAGCATGGCGGTCATCGGCGAGATTAAGGGCAAAAATATTTTGCTGGTGGACGACCTGACCGAAACGGCCGGAACGCTGACCGAAGCGGCCAGTTTATTGAAAAAGGAAGGGGCAAAACAGATATTGGCCTGTGTTTCCCACGCCATTTTGGGGGAAACGGGCATCGAAAGATTGCGAAAATCAAGTATTGACGAATTGATTACAACTGATACAGTCCAACGCCCCGATATTGACGGTGTGAAAATAACCACGCTGTCCGTGGCGGGTTTGTTGGGCGAGGCCATCAAACGAATTAACAGCAATTCGTCGGTCAATTCGCTCTTTGAGTTTAAAGGCGGGCGCACCAGTTAGCGCCCGCAAAACAATTTAATAAAATGAAATCAGTTCCATTGAAAGCTTTTCCGCGGGCGCAAAAACGCCGCGGTCCGCTCAAGCAAGTGCGTTCCAATGGCCGCGTGCCCGCGGTCATCTATGGACGCCAGACCGCCCCGCAAACCCTGGAAATCAGCGCGCGCGAAATCGGCGACCTGATTCACCATCACGTATCTGAGAACCTGCTGGTGGACCTGTCCATCGAGAGTGACTCCCGCGCCAAACGCCTCGCCCTGGTGCAGGAAATCCAGCGCCATCCCATCGATGGAAAAGTGGTTCACGTGGATTTCCATGAAGTGGCCGAAGACGAAAAAGTGACCGTCCACGTGCCCGTGGAAACTCTAGGCGAAGCGGCGGGCGTCAAAAACGCCGGCGGCGTATTGGAACACGTTTTGTTTAAACTGAAGGTCCGTTGCCTGCCGAAAGATTTGCCCGAACAAATTCTCGTGGACGTGAGCGCCCTCGAAATTGGCAAGACCATCCACATTGGCGAGATCACCGCGCCCCAGGGCGTGGAAATTCTGGGTGACAAGAAGATTCCGGTCGTTTCCGTAGCCGCGCCGCGCGCCGAAGAAGAGGTTGCGCCGGCGGCCGAGGCCGCCAAGGGCGCGGGCGACGTCGAAATGACGAAGGAAAAGAAAGAAGAAGGCGCCGAAGGCGAAGCCAAGGCGGCGCCCGCCAAGGCCGAGGCCAAAGCGGAAAAAGGCGCGGAGAAAAAGCCCGAGGCCAAGCCGGAAGCCAAAGCCGAGAAAAAGAAATAACCCGGCCTGTCGCCTGCCCGGCATTGAGCCCGGCGGCCCGCCGGGCTTTGTTCCGCTCAGATGGAAAATGTTTTTCTCATCGTGGGCCTGGGAAATCCGGGTGCGGAATATGCAAATACGCGCCACAACGCGGGTTTTTTGCTGGTCGAAAGACTTGCGGCCCGGTGGAAATGCGAATGGGCGAATGAAAGAAAGTTTCGCGCCCGAATGGCAAAGGCGGCGTTTGACGGAAAGCGCGTTTTTTTGTGCGAGCCGCAGACATTTATGAATGCGAGCGGCGAGACGGCGGGAGCGGTGGTGGATTTTTACCAGTTGCCCCTGGCGCAAATGCTGGTTGCCACGGATGACGCGGATTTGCCGGTGGGGACCCTCCGGCTGCGGCCCGGAGGCAGCAGCGGCGGGCACCACGGATTGGATTCGGTGGAGAGCCACCTGGCATCGCGCGAATTTGCGCGCCTGAAAATCGGGATTGGCCGGAAAGACGGTTTGCGCGAAATTACAAATCATGTCCTGGGCCGGTTCGAGTCGGCCGAGTTGGACCTTGTGGAAAAAGTTTTGGACCGCGCGGCAGAGCAGGTGGAAACCTGGCTGGGCGCGGGAATTGAAAAAGCAATGCAGTTAAATGGGAATGTTGAAGCGTTGAAACGTTAAAAAGTTGAAACGGCTGACCCGCTTCAACGCTCCAACGAACCAAAAGAAATGAAACGATACGAAGGATTGTTCATATTGAACACAGCAGGACGCGAAGATGGCGTCAAGGACACCCTTGATAAAATCTCCGCCGAGATTTCGGCCGCCGGCGGCAAGGTTGAGACCGTGCAAAAGATGGACCGCAAACATTTCGCGCGCGTGAGCGATAAAAAGCACAGCGCGGGATTTTACGCGAACGTCATTTTCAACGGCACACCGGCCATTATTGCGCAGTTAAATACGAAATTCGGGCTGAACGAAGACGTCTACCGCGTCATGTTCACGGCGTCGCCCGAGCCTAAACCAGCCAAATAACCCGCTTCCCAAACGTTTTATGGCCAACTTCAACAAAGTGATTATCGCCGGAAATTTGACGCGCGACCCGGAGTTGCGCTACACGCCCAAAGGCGTTGCGGTCGCGCGCATCACGTTGGCCGTCAACCGCACGTATACCGCCGGTGAAGGCGGTGAGAAAAAAGAAGAAGTGACTTTTGTGGATGTGGACGTCTGGAACCGGCAGGCCGAAGTCATTGCCCAATATCTGAAAAAAGGGCGGCCGTTGCTGGTTGAAGGGCGGCTCAAACAGGACACCTGGGAAGATAAAAATACCAAGCAAAAGATGAGCAAATTGAGGGTGGTCCTGGAAAGCTTTTCGTTCCTTGACTCGGGCAATCGCGGCGGTGACGGTGCTCCTGCTCCCGCGCGTCCCTCCGCCCCTGCCGCTCCCGCGCCGGAACCCCCGGACGCCGAACCGCCCCAGGACGACGAAGTTCCATTTTGATCCGACCGTTTAACCCCTCCCTGTTACTTTTATGAAGACTGAAGTTATTCTCACGCACAATATCGTCGGCCTGGGCGCCGAATCCGACCAGGTCAAGGTGGCCGCCGGCTACGCGCGCAATTTTCTGTTTCCGCAGCGCCTGGCCATCCCGCTGACACAGGCCAACCGCCGCCACATCGAGGCTCTCAAGCGCAAGCGCGCCGAGCGTGAGGCCCACGAGTTCAACACGATGACCGAACTCGCCAAAGGCGTGCAAAAACTGATTTGCGTCATCAAGGTCAAGACCGGCGACGATGGCAAGATGTTCGGTTCGGTCACCTCGGGCATGATTGCCGACGAACTGAAGCATCAGTTCGATATCTCCCTGGACAAAAAGAAAATCCATTTGGAACACCCCATCAAGGCCATCGGCGAATACGAAGTCGAATTGCACCTGCATTCCGACGTTAAAAGCACGCTGAAAGTCCAAGTGCAAAGCCTTACCCCGATTACCGCGCCGGCTGAAGCCGCGCCCGCCGCGAAACCGGAAGAGCCGAAAAAGCCCAGGACGGAAAAACGCGGAAAGCACGTCGAAACGGAGAAGGTCGAAGCCGCTCCTGAAAGCAAAGAAAAGAAATCTTCCGGCAAAGGTGAAAGAGCCGAGAAAGGCGAAAGACCGGCCAAAGGCAAGCACGAGAAGAAGGGCAAGGGCGAGTGAGATTCGTTGAAGCGTTGAAACGTTGAAACGGTCGGACAGCCAGGCGATGTGGAAACGCACCGCGAAATCCCGCGCTGAAAGCGCAACCCCATCTTAGCCGAGGGCAGCGCCCTCGGTACAAGGCCTCTAAATGCTCTATGCCCTGTAAGGGCGGGCCAAGATCGCGTCAGTCCCAAAGATATCGTTCATCAAAGGGCGCGTTATATTTTTTCAATATTCGCAGATACTCTTCCTGAAACGTTACTTTCTTGTGATGCTCTTCTTGTCGGAGAATGTATTTCCTGACCTCTTCAAAATGTGATGGGCTCACGCTGAAAATGCCGTAGCCGTCCTGCCAATGAAAATCCCGCAAACGCGGATCCAGTGCTTTAACAAATTTGGATGAATCCTTTTTGAGGATTTCCAGGATTTTGGTCACCGGAAGCTTTTTCGTGAGGTTGCACAAAATGTGAACATGGTCGGCGACGCCGCCAACGGTGATGTTGTTGCATTCGAGGTTTTGGAGAACGCGGGATTGATAACCCCACAGGCGTTCGCGAATATCCGGCGTCAGCAAGGGGCGGCGTTCCTTGGTTGAAAAAATAATGTGGACGTTCAGGACATGCAACGATTGTGGCATGGCGTGAGCATGACCGAAGTTGGATTGCCCTTACAGGGCAAAATGGGTTTCGTGGGGGCCGTTCCGTGGGCGATGCCCACGGCTAAGATGGGGTTGCGCTTTCAGCGCGGATATGTTTGCAAGTCCGGCAGAATTTGACCGGGTACAGCAAAATGGGTTCTGTGGGCCGTAAACGGTGGGCTATGCTCACGGCTGAAATGGTTGAGGCTTTCAGCCTGAGGACCGCTCAAATCCCGACGTCGCCTGCGCCACTCCGTTTCAACGTTTTAACCTTTTAACGTTTCAACGTCTTCACGGATAGACGAGCCGATAAAACACGCTTCCGTTGGCGGGGGAGAAGGGAATAACCAGGGAGTTAGTCGAGGTTGCAGTGGTGACAATCGTCCAATTGGCTGACAAGCCCATGCCCGGCGAATTTGTCTGCGCTTCCAGTTCCCAGCCGATATGGTCCGCCGGCCACGACAAGCACAGTGTCCCATTGGTCGTGGACGCATCGAGACTCGGCGAGTTGGTGGCGAGTTCCACAAAGATGCCCACGGCGGGCGAAGGCGCTGTGCCCTCGGTATAGACGGCATCGGCAGTGAGCGAGTAATATCCCGCCGGGGGATTCGTCCATGTGAACGTATAAGGCGCGGTCGTCGCCTCGCCGAGCAGGGTCGAGCCCTGGTAATATTGGACGCCTGAAACAGTTTGAGCATTCGCAATGATATTGGCGGTGAGTGTGATGTTGGAGGACTCCACAAAAGCTTCTCCGTTGGTTGGCGACGTCAGCGTGACCGTCGGAATGGGGCTGATCCGGCCGTAGAAACAAATATTGGAGATTTGTTCCTGTGTCAGTTGCTCGTCATAAATCCGCACATCATTGAGCGTGGCGTCGAGGTAATCTTTATAAACCGCGTAATCATAGGAACCCAAACCGAATGCATTCAACGCGACGGTGTCGTTGGTCAATGCTGCAACCCAGACGCCATTGGTATAAAGAGACACACCCGCGGACGTATTGACATAAGCCAGGTGCACCCAGTTGTTGAGCGGCGTAGCGTACGGCAAAGTATAATCCGTGTGCGTGAAATACGAGTAGCCCACCTGGCTGTTTTCCTCGTATTGTTCCAATTTCAAAGCATCGGAATCGCCGCTAATTAACTGGGAACCGCTTGCGGATTCCCATCGTTTCACCCACATCGTAGCCGTCCAACTGCTGCTCCTGCTTAAGGTAAAGGGAGCGCTGATTGTAATGAGGGCTGGTCCTGTGGCGTTGAAATAAGCGCCCGGGCCCGAGTGGCCGGCGTTGGTCCAGGTCACGCCGGAACCTAATGAGCCATTGTGGCCGTTGCCCGAATAATCATAGGCGACAGCGCCGGCGCCTTCATTGAGTTGCCACCATGCATACGGTTGAATGGAATCCGCCGGTGGAACGTAAAAGACAGTCAGCATGGCCGGCGAACTGGAAATGTAGCCGTAGGGGCCGCTGACGATTACCGAATACGTCGCGCTGTTGGCCGTTGTTACGCCGGAAAGGGTGAGTGTCGCGGTATTTGCGCCGCTGACGATTCCAGAGTTGGAGAGCGGGATGCCATTTTCCTCCCATTGATAGCTCAACTGTCCCGGGCCACTGGCGGTGACGCTGAAGGAAACAGTGGAGCCTTGCAAACAGCTCTGGCTTACCGGTTCGGTTGAAATGACCGGGGGCGCATACACGGTCAGGATGGCGTTCGAACTTACGGTGTTGCCAAGCGGGCTGCTGATCAGGACTGAATAGGTTCCGGCATTGGATAGTTGCGCGTTGGCCAGCGAATAGGTGGAATCAGTCGCGCCGGGAATGTTTTCGCCGTTAAACAGCCATTGGTAATACAACGTGCTTTGTCCGCTGACGCTCACGCTGAAAGTCACCGGATTACCCTCCTGCACAGCCTGGCTTTCCGGTTGGGTTGTAATCGTTGGCGGCTGGTCTGTAATCATCGAGCCGGAACGGACCGTATTGTTTGCCGAATCCGCCACAAAAAGGCTTCCGCCGCTCACAGCCATGCCGGCTGGATAACAAAAGCGCGCGCCGATGCCCGAGCCATCCGCGCTGCCGCTTATCCCCGGCCATCCGGCTATGGTTGTCACGATCCAGTTTGTGCCCGAGGGAGTCAGTTGACGGATCGAGTCGTTGCCGGAATCAGCGACATACAAAGTGTCTCCGCTGCCGACCGCAACGCCTTCGGGATCGAAAAACGCCGCGGTGGAATTGGTGCCGTCCGAATCGCCAAAAACGCGTGCCAAACCCGCAATGGTTGTGACGACGCCCGCTTGCGTAATTTCGCGAATGGTTTGATTGAGCATGTCCGCCACAAACAGATTTCCGCTTCCATCCGTTGCCAGGCCGGTTGGCCGGTCAAACTGTGCGGTACTGTTTGTCCCGTCCGCGCTGCCAACATTTCCCGGGAAACCCGCAAATGTCGTCACCACGCCGCCCGGAGCAATTTCCCGAATGGTGTGATTCATCGTATCCGCCACAAACACATCACCCGAGCTGTTCACGGCAATCCCCTGCGGTTCGTAAAATTGAGCGCCGGAACCTGTGCCATCGGCACTGCCGACATTGCCGGCCGAACCAGCCAGCGTGCTGACCACGCCAGCGGAAGTTATTTCGCGGATGATGGAATTTCCGGTATCTGCCACATAAACGTTTCCCGAGCTGTCCACGGCCACGGCTTCCGGGGCATTAAACGAGGCGTTAGTTCCGGTGGCGTTGGCGCTGCCGGTGACGCCTGGAAAACCGGCAAATAAGGTGACGGTTCCATTTGCGGCAATCTTGCGGATGGTATTGTTTTGCGCGTCGGCAACGTAGAAATTTCCCTGACCATCAGACGCAACGTCCATAGGCCAGAAGAAGCGGGCCGCCGTGCCGGTGGCATTGGCGCTGCCGTCGGAGGCATTTCCGGCAAGCGCGGAAACCGTCCAGGATTGCCCGGAAGAGGAAAGCTGGCGGATGGAGGAATTTCCAGCGTCGGCTACATAAACCAGATTGTTATTATTCGGGTCCACGACGACGCCTTCCGGTCCCCAAAACAGGGCATTAGTCCCGGCGCCATTGGCGCTGCCAAAATTTCCGGGCACGCCGGCGATGGTTGTCACGACGCCCGCAGACGTCACTTTACGAATGGCGTTATTGAGGTAATCGGCCACGTAAAGGTTGCCGGAGGAATCAATGGCGATTCCCTGGGGCGCATTGAACAAAGCGCTCGTGCCTGTGCCATTGGTATAGCCGAAATTTCCGACCGAGCCGGCCAGCGTGGTGACCGATCCGCCGGCGGCGATTTCGCGGATGGCGTTATTGCCGGTGTCAGCCACGAAAACATCGTCACTGGTGTCCACGGCAACGTCACCCGGTTCGTAGAACAACGCATTCGTGCCGCTGGCATTGGTGCTGCCAAAATCTTCCGGCGAGCCCGCAATGGTTGTGACCGAGCCGGATGGGCTTACTTCGCGAATCGTGTCGTTCCACGTATCGGCCACGAAAACGTTGCTGGAACCATCCACGGCCAGCCCCTCTGGCGCGTAGAACTGCGCGTTGGTGCCCAGGCCATTCGCGCTGCCCGCGGTTCCCGCCTCGCCGGCCAATGTGCTTACGACCCCGGCAGACGTGATTTTGCGGATGGTATTGTTGCCGGTGTCAGCCACATAGACGTTTCCGGAACTATCCACAGCGATACCTTGCGGAGCATTAAAAAACGCGTTGGTTCCGTCGCCGTCGGCGCTGCCGCTGATTCCGGGAGAACCGGCGAATGTGCTGACCGTTCCGCCTGCCGCAATTTTGCGAATGGTGTTATCGGCCGTGTCGGCAATATAAATGTTGCCGGAACTGTCCATGGCCACGGCTCCGGGATTATTGAACTCTGAAAGATTTGTCACGCCGTCCACGTTGCCTTGCGCGGCTGAGCCCGCAAAAGTTGTGAAGTTGAACAATTGCGCCTGCGCGGATACCGCGGAGAAAGCGGCGCCAATAATGAGCGGGAGAATGCGTTTCATGATTAGTGGCTATGGACTAATTCCAATTCGGCAGATAGACGGTTCCGCTGCTGTTCGTGCTGCCTATGCCCTCGACGGACGCGCCAATCGTATAGGTCGCACCCGGCTGATAGACGGGCAGATGCAGCACGTAGGTGGTTTGATTCGTCGTATCGTCGGCGTAGGAGGCGTCATTTTGGGCGTTGCCGAAGTGGGTATCGCGGTCGATCTCAGTTCCGTTTTCCAACAGGTCCGCCCACGCGATGCTCAGGCCGTTAGTGGCGGGCGCGCACGCAAAGTTCACATCGATCTCGCCGGCACCGGTCACATTCGTCGTAATGTTCCATTGCAGCGTCGAATATCCCGACGGGACCGGGCCCCACGTGCCAATGGCAGGAATGATTTCATGGTTATAATTCGCGCCCATTGCCGCCAGCCGTTGCTCGTCCAGAGGCAAGCGCTGCATGAAATTGGCATAGCTTTGCGAGGCGACGGGTGTCCAGGTGATCTCCGCCATGGCGTCTGCGCGCGGGAACATCTTGTACATCACATTTTCGAAGGACGGCACATACTCGGTGAACAAAACGCATTCGGCGCCCAGGATGTTGGTGTCATACTGTGCGGCCAGACCCGACGGAATCGGATTAAAAGAATAGATGTTGCTGACTGAATTATACGAGGGCGTACTGCCGACGATAAAAGGCGGCTCCCAGGTGAGGTTGGTGCCTTCGACATAATTGACGTAGCAATTGTTGTCGGCCGCAGCCACTACTTTGTTGCCGGACTCGGCTACCGATGCCCCATCGCTGGCGCTGCCGGTTTCCCAATCCATCACCGCTGCGTTTGGAACGATATGGAGGCCGTCGTATTCGGACCAGCCGATCATCGAGCGGCCATTTGCCTGAATAAACGCATCCAGGTTCGTCGAGAGCCAGTATTGGTATTCTTCGATAGATGTGCTCCCGTTGTTGGGCGTGATGCCGACGGCTTCCATATTGGTCACATCGTCGATGTAGGTGTTCCACTGCGTATCTCCACTCGCTATCACCTCGTCCCCGCCGCAGTGGATGTATTGACCGGGGAAAATGGCCATGACTTCGCTCAGGACATTGTAAAAGAACGCCATCGTTCCCGGGGACCCGGGACTGAACAGGTCCACGCCATAATCGATGTGCGGATAATCCATGTCATAGTCCGATTGCGGATTGTCACAGCCAAATTGCGGGTAAGCAGCCAACGCGGCCGAGGAGTGGCAGGGCAATTCAATCTCCGGCACAACTGTAATGTGAAGTTGCTTCGCGTAGGCGACGATTTCGCGGGCGTCAGCCTGGGTGTAAAAGCCGCCGTACTGGCCGAGTGAATTGGTGTTGCTGTTCGAACGCGGATTCAGGCTGTAATC
>DATJTK010000010.1:0-48152 GCA_035503455.1 Candidatus Sulfotelmatobacter sp.
GGGCAGCATTCGTTTCACAATGTCCCAATCTTGAGTGATGAGTTCGTCGCGCATAGCGCCATAATAATTTATCTTTATTCATATGTCCATTATTAAGTTAGCGCCTATGCTCCCAGCGGGAGAGGGCTGGGGTGAGGGAGAATCGTTCGAATGAGAATGTTGCGGTTCATGGGGAGGAGAATCGTTCCAACGAGAATGTTGCGGACCACGAAAGTTCCCTGTTCCTTTTTGACCTGCTTTACAGCCATGAACCGAAAGTGGTGGCGGACGGCGCGCTGCGCCGTCCCCGCCCGCGCGGAGCGGGCGGAACATACGTGGTACAACGGCTGGCCACACTCCTTGCGCCGCTGCACGCGGCGCTACACGGCGCAGCGCGCCGTGTTCCACCACACCACAGGTCAACGGCTATTGACCGCGTGTTAAATTTGATTTTCCCCCCATCTCAAAAACCTCATAACTATGCGGAAGCAAATGGACCTGGAATGAGACCCTCTTTTCATAGCCCGCATTCCGCCTCCATCGCGACGTGAATGCGAATTGGCCGTCAATTTGTTCCCCGGTGACGAGATTTTTCAACCGTGTCGTGTTTCCAATCACCGAAACCGTTACGTCCGTCGGTGTGTCCAAATACGATTCGACGATGAACGTGTGATTGTCATAGGCAAATAACGCGACCCGCGCCGGCCCGTCCAGGCGCACGGGAAATTCGCTCATCAGATAATTTTTAATCGCACTGGTGACCATTGGCGGCAGGGCATACAGGTCATTGAAATTGTCAGGAACCGTTAGAATATACAGCACGCCCTTTGAATAACGATCCATCAGAAGGAGCGGAAATGCGTTGCCATTGGCCTCGGCTCGCACAAGTGACCAGGCGTCGTTGGTAATGAAATCAATTTCGGGAAGCAAAATGCCCGCATTTGTCGCCGCTGCCAGAGCGGAAGCATTTCCCGCCCCGAAGCCGGAGGAAAAATCGCGCGCCAGCACGCGGCGATCCGTGCAGCGCGCTTCGATAATGTCCTCGATTCCGCGGCCTTGCAAGGCACGCAAAAGGCCGGACGTGATAACGACAGATTTTCCGGCCCGCAACTGATTCCTGATTTTCGGCACGATGTCCGGGTCGAACTTTGCCGATTCCGTAAGAAGAACCAGATCCGCATTGGTGGGGAAACCTGGCTGCAATTCTATTGGAATTCCAATCATGCCCAGGTAATTGTGCAAATAGTCTTCGCCAGTCGATTGATACGGTTTATAAGCGGCGATGCCGATGGGATTGCCGAGTTTGCCCAGGAAAGAGTCCACTTGTTCCAGCGAATAACCAGCAACGAGCGCCACAGTCGGCGCGGCAAGTGCGGTGTCGCCGGGGCGAAACGTGCTCAGCATCTGGCCGTAATCGAAGCTGGTGTGCAGGTCTTCCCACGCGTCGCGATCGCCCGGATCGATCGGCCTTGTCAGGGCGGACCATTCAAAAAGCATGATTTGAGGCGCTTTAGCAAACATCGTGTCCCAAAGCTGCTCGGCGTACCGGTCCAGCCAACGAACGCTGTACGTATCAACCCAACCGCCTCCGTTTCGGCCCGGCGCCACATTGTCCAGGTACCGCATAATCTCGTAGCTTTGATATTCCTGCAAATGTTGGTCTGTGATGACCGGGTCCCGCGTTTCTGTGCCTGTGTAAATGCCGCTAAACAGCTTCGACTCCTTGTCCAGGTCGTAGCCGTTGCCCTGATAATGTTCGTACCAGTTGGGAAATTTGATGATGAGCCGCACCCGCGGATTCACCGCGCGGGCAGGCTTGATAATCAGGTTTTCGGCGGCGGCGTCCATCAGTTGCAGGCGAAATTGCGTCCAACTCTTGCGTCTCTTGGCCCGGATATCGGATTCGTACTTGGTTGATGTAAAAAAGAAATCGTCCTGGATGAATTCGTCGAAATGCCGCGCCGCCAATTCACTCGCACTTTTGATAAATGCGCGATCGTTTGGGTCGGTGTAGCAAAACGATTGGAACTGCCCGCCGTTCCCGCCGTCTGACAGCGCCATTCCGCCGGCCACACGCACGCCGCGGTCCAGGAAAAACTGTTTAACGCGATCGAGCAGCGCATCGCTGTTGGTCAGGTGGTCGCGTTGCGACTCAATATAAACTTTGTCCACCTTTAATTGGTTGCTTATGACGTTCCAGTCATTTTGGAGCTTCGAAGGGTCTTCGAAACTGTGCACGACACTGGCGGGAATATAAATGGCCACGTCGAAGTTCCGGTAGTTGGATGCGGCGCAGCGAAAGCCGACGGCGAGCAAGACACATAGAAGAACCTGTTTCATGCGATGGCGCCATTCCATCACGCGCCGCCGCAGAATGCTTGTCCTCAATTTTAGCGACAAGGTGTTCCTTGACACCGGTTTTAGTCGCTGCTATTCCGCCAGTGCAAATTCCATGGACCCTGGCGCCGTAGCGCAGGTTTCCAAACCTGCTGTATCGCCGATTTCTAAATCGGCTGACCGTAAGATGTCCTACGACGTCTTGCGACTGGCAGGTTTGGAAACCTGCGATACAGCGGACTTGGAAGTCTGCGCTACGGTTCATTGCCTCAATGACCTGCACCTTGGCTGTCAGGAGCCTGTCCCGTCAGGGACAATTGGAAATAGCCTGGCGTTTCAACGCCGGATTTCGGACAGAATGAGTCCCAAGTCCCGAAGGGACGGCTGGCACCGCTTGTTCACGCGCGCGGCTCTTTTCCTCGCAATTATCGCACTTGCCATCCCTGCTTCAGCCGCAGGCCCGCAAAAACTAAATGACGGAGTGATAATTCCCGTCGGCGATAAATTCCTAAAACTCGAAGTCTGCGCGGACAATGTAATTCGCGTCGCCGTTTCGCCCGATGCGACCTTTTTTTCGCGCAAAAGCCTGTCTGCGGGCGAACGTCATGATACGAGGACCCATTGGTCTTTGAGTTCTACGGGCGACGACGCGGATTTGACGACGGACGCATTGCATGTCCACGTGGACCTTCATTCTGGGGCAGTTTCCTTTTTCGATTCAAGCGGCAAGCTCATATTAGCCGAAAAAGCGGATGGCCGAACATTGACGCCGGCCATTGTCCAGGGAGACTCGACGTACCATGTTCGGCAGGAATGGATGCCCAATGATGGCGAGGCATTTTTCGGCCTGGGACAACAACAATTGGGATTGATGAATCTCAAGGGCTACGATCTCGACCTGTGGCAGCATAACGGGACCGTCGCCATTCCGATGCTTCTTTCGAGCCGCGGTTACGGGATCTTCTGGGACAACACCTCGTACACAAGATTTGGTGATTTGCGCGAAGCCGAACCGATTCCGCCGTCTCAACTGCTTGATCAAAATAGCCGGCCCGGCGGGCTCATCGGCTCCTATTTTACCGGTGAGAATTTCGGCCGCCTGGTTGGAAAACGATTGGATCCACAGATCGACATCGCAATCCCCAGCGGCGCGACGAATCCCAATCAACTCATTTATTCGGGATTGCCGGACGGCGATATCAGCGTGCGTTGGGAGGGTTATGTGCTGCCGGATGAAACCGGCGATTATTTGTTGGAAACATTTTCGAATAACGGCATCAAGCTTTGGGTGGATGATAAATTGGTCATTTCGCATTGGCGGCAAGGCTGGCTCCCGTGGTGGAACGTTGCCCGGGTCCATTTCGAGGCCGGGCAAAAGTACCGATTGAAATTGGAATGGACGAAAGAGCAGGGGATGGAAACGGTCAAATTGCTTTGGAAAACACCATCGCATGATCCGAACACATCGCTATGGTCTGAGGTGGGGCAGGGGATTGATTACTACTTTATGTACGGGCCGTCCCTCGACAAGGTCATTGCCGGCTACCGGCAAATTACCGGCCAGGCGCCCATGATGCCCGAATGGGTCTTCGGATTTTTTCAAAGCCGTCAGCGATATAAAACCCAGCAGGAGAGCCTTGACGTGCTGGACGGCTATCGCTCGCGCAAAATACCCATAGATAACATCGTTCAGGACTGGTTTTATTGGAAGGAAAACCAATGGGGTTCCCACGAGTTTGACCCCTCCCGATTTCCCGATCCGGACGGCTGGATTCGGGACATTCACCAAAAATACCACGCGCGCCTGACCATTTCCGTATGGCCGAAATTTTATGCCGGCACCACGAATTTTGAAATCATGCGGGCGCATCATTTTCTCCTGGAAGAGAATCTCGCGCACGAAATCCAGGATTGGATCGGTTACCCGGACACCTTCTATGACGCATTCAATGCCGACGCGCGAAAAATGTTCTGGTCGCAAATCAATGCGAAGCTGTTCAGCCGGGGTGTGGACGGCTGGTGGATGGATGCCAGCGAACCGGACATGCTTCCCACGCCGACGCTTGAGGGCCAGCGCGCCTATTTGCATCCGACCGCGCTGGGCACCGGCGCCGCCATGCTGAATGGCTATCCTCTCGAAAACAGCAAAGCCGTTTACGAAGGCCAGCGAAAAGCGAAGCCGGATCAGCGTGTTTTCATTTTAACGCGGTCAGCGTTTGCCGGGATGCAGCGCTATAGCGCCGCGGTTTGGTCGGGCGACACGTCATCCACCTGGACGGCCATGCGCGCGCAAATTACCGCCGGACTCGGCTTTTGCCTGTCGGGATTGCCGTATTGGAGCATGGACAGCGGCGGCTTTTCTGTGCCGTCGCGGTTTTCCAGCGGAAAGGATTTCGATGAATGGTGCGAGTTGAACGCGCGCTGGTTCGAATTCGCGACATTCGTCCCTTTGTTGCGTGTCCACGGAGAATATCCGAATCGCGAAATGTGGGAATTCGGCGGAGATTCGAGCCCCACTTACGCTGCACAAGTGAGATTTGACCGGTTGCGCTACCGGTTAATGCCATACATCTATTCGCTTGCCGGCAACGTAACGCATCAGGGCGGCACCATCATGCGCGCGCTCGTCATGGATTTTCCCGCCGACACCAATGTTTTCAATATTGGCGATGAATATATGTTTGGTCCGGCGCTGTTGATTAATCCCGTGACGACCTATCGGGCGCGCAGCCGGCCGGTCTATTTGCCGCAAGACCCGGGCGGATGGTACGATTTTTGGACCGGTCAGCACTTCGTGAGCGGGCGAACTGTTCAGGCGGCGGCTCCGTTCAACGCCATTCCGGTTTTTGCCCGGGCCGGCTCAATTGTTCCGTTTGGGCCCGAAATCCAATATACCGGCGAAAAACCGGCCGACCCACTCACGATTTACATTTATACCGGCGCGGATGGCGATTTTACGCTGTACGAAGATGACGGTCTCACGTACGACTACGAACGCGGCGCCTTTGCGACAATTCCGCTGCATTGGGACGACTCCGCTGAAACACTGACCATCGGAAAACGCAATGGTTCCTTTGATGGAATGCTGAAACAGCGAACAATCCAAATCGTCCTCGTTTCGCCGCCCAGGCACGTCGGCTTTTCATTCACGCCAAATTCCAGTCAAACCGTCAAATACCAGGGCAAGGAGCTATCAATTAAGTTCGAGTGAGGATGGTCTGCCATTCGATGTTCGGCGTTCGGCGTTCGATGTTCGATGTTTCCCAAATTATCCCCTAAATTTTCCTTCTGTTAATTCCGTCCATCCTGTCGTAGAATCTCTTGCACAGCCGTATGCATGTCCCGAAAAATCGTGACACGCCATCTTTGCCAAAAGAGGTTAAGATAAAACCGTCCATGAATGTGACGGTTTCAATCATCGAAGATGATGTGCCTGCCCGGGAAATCCTCGCCGATTGGGTGCGCCGTTTCGATGGCTTCGACTGCGTCAGCGAACACGACGATGCCGAAAGCGCGATCACGACCCTGCCGGAAAAGAAGCCTTCGGTGGTGCTGGTCGACATCAATTTGCCGGGAATGAACGGAATCGAATGCATTCGCCGTCTCAAGACCGTCCTGCCGCAGACCCAATTTGTCATCCTGACGGTTTATGAGGATGACAACCATATATTCAAGGCGCTTTCCGCCGGCGCGAGCGGCTATCTGCTGAAACAAACGCCCCGTCAAATGCTCCTGGCTGCGCTCAAAGAAGTGCACCTGGGCGGTTCGCCCATGAGCAGCAGCATTGCCCGCAAAGTCGTGCAATCGTTTCGGCATCAGACCATGCCCGGTGTGGCTGAACTCTCACCTCGCGAGCAGGAAGTCCTCGAACTCCTCGCGCGTGGATATCTCTACAAGGAAATCGCCGATTCCCTCCAGTTAAGCGTCCAAACGGTCAACACGTATATTCGGAGAATCTACGAAAAGCTCCACGTCCGTTCCCGTTCCCAGGCCCTGGCGATTTACGCAAACCTGCCAACCCGGATGGGGTGAGGGATCAAATGCGGAGGATAGAAGATAGAGGATAGAGGATGGCCTCGCATAATGATAATTGAAGTCGTGGGACCCGCTACATCCGCTACAGTGTTGAATGCGAATGATTTAAACCGCTACATTTGCCGCTACACATCCGCTACAAGGCGCTACAATCCGCTACATCCATCAAGAACCGCTCATTGCACCGGTGCGCTGCTATGTGACGCAAGCCAAACGACATCTGGATCTGTGCCAGGGGCGCCGGCCCAATCCGCCGTGTAGGTGACGTTGGGTATCAGGCCGGGATACAACCAGCGATGCATTTCCACATGGCCATCGACAAAGGCGATTGGACAGGCATCATTATGCCATTTAGCCGGCACCTCTCCCTTCCAAAACCATGTTGCGGGATTGCTCGTCGTCATAACATTGCCGAAGACTCCGCTATTGATGGTGTCAGGATGCACGTCTATAAAAATCCAGGTTTCCGAAGGTCCCAGGCCTCCCTGTATTTGGTCCTCTTTGGTGTAAACAGCCCATTGCTGTGCCGGCGGCGGGGGCGGAAAAGTTTGGAGATACATGGCCGAACCGCCTCTTGGGTCGCCCGCCAAATCCCGGCATCCTATCGCGCCGCTCATGCAATAACTGCGCACCCGTGGCGGTCCCTGCATATCCGGAAACTGCGCGCTATGGTCCGAGGGACACCGATAGACGGCCGGATTTTGGACGTAACGCGCCAATTGGGAATATTGCGAATTTACCAATAGGGCGGCATTCGTATTTTGGGTCGGGTCGTCATAATCCATCATTCCCGCGACCCAATCCAGAGTTTGGTCACTGTCAGCGCCCATTGCAACATTGATTGGGAACTGGCCGCCGTTGTCATTCACGTACATGCGCAGTCCCAGCGTAATCTGCCGCAAGTTTCCCAGACACTGAGTACCTCGCGCTTTTTCAGTGGCAAACGAAAGTACAGGGACCAGAATTGCCGCCAGGATCGCAATAATGGCGATAACCACGAGCAATTCAACCAGGGTAAAAGCGTGGACGGAACATGTTATATTGGTTCGTTTCATGAGCGTAGTGACACCGGTCGATTGGTCAAATTTCATTTCACTTTTTCCATTACGAGATATTGGATGGGCATATGGCCCGGCGCCAACTCGAGGCCGAGCTGATCGGCCAGCGCCTGTCTCAGCGTTCGTAAGTCCGTGTTGCCGGCGGTCTCCGGCCACGTAAAATGTGGCACGGCAAATGGCCGGGTTATGCCCGTCTGATCAATGACTGGCTCCCCAAATGCCCATTCCACAAACAATGCAAAGCCGAGAAGGCGCGGAGCACTATACATGATTTCGTTTGAAGAATGGTAGATTCCGCGATTGTAACGCGGATCGTCCTTCCAATATTGATCGTTTCTACCGGGAATTGCCGGCTTATAGCCGGGCGCGTTGGTATTTGCAACCCGGAGCAGCAAAACGTCCACGTCATCGGTTTCATAGCGGCCTACGAGACCCAGATTCTCCTTCAACCATCGTTGCATCTCTTCGCGCCCATGCGGCTCGGTTACGACAAAATCATAGAGTTGAGACGGAAGGCCGTCGGGAAACCGAATGCGTTGAGGAGGCACGTCGTATGCAAAACCGGCAAGCACATCCGCCCGGTGTCTCGCCCCGGCACATTTGTCTCCATCGCGCCCGGAATTCCAATTGTTCCACGGGGGCTTAAACTTCGTCGGAACCACTTCAAACAGTGGAGGCAACGCATCAATAACCTCCGATGCGATGTCTTTATTTTTGTGCCAAATGGGTTCCAGGCTGCGTACGTGGCGCTCATGGATTCGGTCGGTCGTTACCGTTACGGTTGTTGCCGCTCCCGCTGCCAGGAGCAGGATTGCGATTGCGCCGACGGCCGTTGTGTGCGTTTTTGTCCATGCCATAACTTTCAATGCTCCGCGTACGAGGGTTAGGGTTGAAGCGCCGGCTGCCGCGGCTTTCGCAACCGCGGCAGACGTGACGGATTGCGCCAGTGCCGCAGGCGCAACCTGGACGGAATTGGACGCAATCGCTCCGGCGATGAGGGTCGTGGTCGAATGCACTCCGCGCGCGGCGAAAAAGCCTCTCAATTTTTCCAGCGCGCGGTTCACTCGCATTCTCGCGGAGTCTTCGGTTGCGCCGAGAATGGCGCCCACATCGCGCAGGCTTTTGCGATCAAAGAATCGCAGCACCACCGCGGACCGGTCAGTTTCGTTCAACGACGCCATCGCCGAGTCGAGGAACGGAGAGATTTGCGTCCATGTTTCGTCCGCGGATTGATTCATAGTGCTTTGCATGTGGGCCTCCTGTTCGCGGCGCTCGCGCCGGATTTCACTCCTGAGAAACGTCAGTGATGTCAGGCGCGCGGTTTGATAGAGCCAGCCGGACAGGATCACGCTCCTGCTCAGGACGCGTGCCTTCTTGGCCAGGGTGACAAAAACGGCTTGCGTGATTTCCTCCGCGTAACCGGGATTGCCGGTATGGCGCAAGGCCGCCGAATAGACCTTGTTGATGTGCCGTGCAACGATTGCCGCAAACGCTTCTTCGGAATTCTGCTCCGCAAATCGTTTCAACAGGCTGTTGTCGTCCAGTTCCTGCATTTACCTATAAATGCCGCGGAAGCCAAAAAGCGAACAAGAAAATACTTATTCACATGGACAGCCAATGTCCAACCCCCCCGTTCATAGTGATCGCGCAGTTAACATAAAAATAACAAAAACACGAAAGAAAATTATGAACACAACAGAAGCAAAAGCGGCGATCGAAACCATCCTCAATACCGAAAGCCAAAACCAACGGCAGGCAGCCGCCGAGCAGGAGGACAAATGGACAGGGTATTTTAACAAGGTCATCAGTCTCGGAGGCGGATTGTCGGGCGTTTCGGTCCCGCCCAGGGAAGCCATCATTGGCAACTGGTTCAAGAAGGGGGACTTGGGATTCATCTGCGGCGCGCGGGGCATGGGCAAGACATGGCTGGCCATGCTCATCGGGCGTAAATGCGCCGAAGGACTTGACCTCACTGGATTGCCCGAATGGAAGATTCGCAGGCCGTGGCGGGTGCTCTACGTAGACGGCGAAATGCCCATGGACGGCACCCGCGAACGAGACGTCTCACTCGCCGCCGCCGGCGCTCCGGGGCTATTCTATCTTCATCACGAAGCCCTGTTTCATCACACGGGCGAAGCCCTGAACCTCGCCGATACCGCCGCCCAGACAGCGTTATTGAAACGCTGCCTGCGCGACAAAATCGAGATCGTCATCCTCGACAACCTGTCGTGCCTGTTCTCAGGCATGCGTGAGAACGATGCGGACGCATGGGACCGCGTCTTGCCGTGGTTACTGGACCTGCGCCGCAACAAAATCGCCGTGATATTCGTCGCGCACTCCGGCCGCAACGGCTATATGCGCGGCACATCCCGGCGCGAAGACGCCGCCTTTTGGATCATCAACTTGTCCGAGTTGAGGGAGCCTGGCGACAGCCAGCAGGGAGCGAAGTTCGTCGCGCAGTTTGTCAAATGCCGCAACGCCACCGAAGCCGATTGTCCGCCCCTGGAATGGCGGTTCGTCAAACACCCGAACAATCCCAAGGTGATTGTCACATGGGAAAAGCTGAGCGGTCCGCTCCTGTTTCGCCAATATGTCGAAGGCGGGATGGACAGCGCCACCGAGATTGCAAAGGAAATGGGTGTTTCGAAATCTGTGGTCTCAAAATACGCCAACCGCGGCATCGAAGAAGGCTGGCTCAGAAAGAAAGGACGCAACTACGCTCTCGTCTCCGCTGCGGACCAGGAGTTAAACCGAATGCTTGAGGCGTAGCGCACTCGGCGAGGGACTGGCGATTCGCGGGCCGGGAACACGATTTCCGGCCCGCAGAATTAAACGACCGTTGTGGAAGGCGCGGGGGTGGCAGCGCCAGTTGCGAATAGCCGCTTTGATCCCGAACCGGTCGGGAGACGCCTACCCGACGGCATTTGGGCTTCGTTCACGAAATCGCGAGTGTGGGTGTTGTAAGCGTGAACGAAGGTGAACGAAAGTGTGAACGAAATGTTGCGCAACTCAAAATGGCGGCTTTTTGTTGAGCTTTTTGAGGATTTTTCGTGAACGAGAAGAAGTGCTTTTCGGCTGAAAAACGCGATTTTTGTTTTCGTTCGTTCACGGGGGTGTGAACGAAAATGGGAGTTGTAATGGGCATTGAGTTTGAAAATTTCAGTGAACCGTGCCGGCCTGGACACGGGGTAAATCGTCTGAACTGCCGGGGCCGGTCACAGGGTCGGCAGGCGCGGGAACGTTCCATACTTCGGAGTAAGAAAGCGAATTATCGGCAATGACCGCGGTTCCGTGCCATCTCCAGACCTCCGCGTGCCCGTCGGCAAAGGTGAAAGTGCAGGCTTTTTTGCCGTTGTGCCGGCATCCGGCAATGTTCCACCAGGTGTCGTTCTCCGCGCTTACCGGAAAGATTCCAAAGCATCCATCGTCCACGCCGTTTTGGGCTTCGTCCACAAATACGATTTTTTGCGCCGCTCCGGCGCTGCTTGTCTGAATTTGGCCGAATTTGGCCAGGGTCGTAACCCCATTGAACGTGCCGCCACCCTGGGCGGGTCCGCCTGCGGCAAGGGAGGCCGGGGTGTATCCACCCAGCGCAAAATCAACTGAGCATGTCCGCGTCTGCGGCACGTAGCCGCCGTTGCCATTGGGAATCATCAACGTGTTCGCCGGGCAAACATAAATTTTAACTTGTTGGTTATAATGGAAAATCAATCCGTTTTGGATGTTAGCCGTCGTTATGTCGGTTTGGGCATCTCCCAGGACCCATGAAATGTCCAGGTCTTTGATGGCCTCGTTCGGAGGCAAATAATCGTTATTGTCGTCCACATACATTCTGAAGCATAGCTGCAATTGCTTCATGTTATTCAGGCAACTGGCGGTCTGGGCCCGCTGTTCGGCCTTGTCCAAAACAGGAAGCAATATCGCCGCCAGAATGGCGATGATGGCGATGACGACAAGCAATTCAACGAGCGTGAATGCCCGAATCAGATGTTGTGCGTCAGATTTCATAGGATTTGCTTTACCGTATAGGTGGAGGTGGCACATGTGTCCAGTTTGTCAGAGGAACGGCGCCGCCCGTCATTTCTTCGCGGAGCGCGCAGAATTGGCGCAACCAATTGCCAACCACCGAGGCGCGGACGCCCGGCTCCTTGTCATATTCCTCGGGAGTCTTGCCCCAATAAAAGCTGATCCAGCCATCGGCATCTGTCCGTGACCGGCGGATGAACTCCGCCGTTGTTTCAGCGTCCGCCGAAAGCGGAAAAATTTCTTCAATGACCAGTGGTTTGCCGATGTCATAGTGTTTGAGGATGGCCAGGTCATCGGCGAGTTTCCCTTGTCTGGGGTAATAATGAACGGACAAAAAGTCGAGCGAGGCTGATACATCCGTATCGCAAAACGCGGACTTGGCTCCCGGGCCAAATGTCTCCTCCCACGGAACCAAACCGACAGTAATCATGTGCCGCGTATCTACTACCCGGATGGCGGCGCATATCCCTGTAATCCATTCTTTGGCAACTTCCTGCTCCGTGCGGCCACGCATGTCAGTCGTTAGCCGTTGGACGTAATACTTACCATCCAGCGGTTGGCCTGGAAGCCAGTCACTGTTTTTGTCACCGGAAGGGATTGGCTCATTCATCAAGTCGTAACAAAAAATGGCCGAACTGTCCTTGCAGACCCCCGCCACCGCAACCCAAAAGCGCGCCTGGACCTTCCAGCGATTGGATTCGTCCATCGCGTCATACCAGGCCGGAACATCCTGCTTCAGGTAACAGCCAAGTCCGGTCACATCCAGGTAAACTTCGGTCTCTTCCGCCAGCCGCACCAGCTTGCCTAGACGGGCGAGGTTTTCCATATTGGGTTGGTCTGGTGATTTCATGAAGCGGCACAACTGCAAATGAATGCGCACCACGTTTGCGCCCAGGTTCTTCATCTCATGGAAATCATCCGCGACCTTTGGCCAATCGTCAGCCCAATAATCTTCCAAAAGCCGTCCCGTATCGTCGCGATCATAGTTGAATCCCCACGGCACAAAACGTTGGCCCGTCCCGTCGCAGACGAAGTGTGTCTTATCCGCGCTGGTCCGAATCCATGCCTGCGGCTGGACCCGTGCCGAAACCACGGCATCGTTGGTCCCAGCCGCCAAGCCAGCCCTGGCTATGAGAACAAAAACATAAATGAGGAATCGAACACGATTTGCCATGATGCATCCGGGACGTGCCATTTTATCGCATCCGCCTGCGGCCTTGAATGTTTTGCAAATATTCATTGGTCGAACTCAATCGCAGTAAATGAATACGGTGGAAAGTCATACTCAGCCTTGCCTTTTTCAAAATTGGCTTCCCACTTTTTTTGAATCGGAGAAACCCGGCTTGGCGCTCCCGCCGAATTCGCCATATCCAGAGGAGCGGCTAATTCTTCGACCGCGGCCGGTCGCGTCGGCGAATACCCGTGAATAATAATCGTGGCCCGCGTGGCCCCTGGGCTAAGGTTAACCACATCCAAAACCAATGTTTTCCCGTCTTCACTGCGTTTGGCACTCACGCTTAGGGCGTTGCCGGGGGCCGTTGCCCGACTCTGGATGGAAACCGGTTCGTAGTCGTGAGCAATCATTTTCGTGATATAGCCCGGCGGCTGGAGCCACACTTTAGATGAATTGAGGAACAACAATCCCTGGTCCCAGCCGTTATCATTCTCACCGTCCGGCTGCAGGCAATTCGCCGAAGTCACGATGGGCAAACGCCCGTCGCGTTCCGCCGCACTGATGGCCAGCACATTGGCCAGCGCACGCCGCTGCGAATGGTTGTTGGCGTTTAGTTCAAACACCACGACTTTATACTTCGCTCCATTGGCAATCTCTCCCAACGCGTCGTCATAGGAAAACATAGCCGCCAAACTGCTGTCCGGCTTCGGCCCATCCGTGCCGACATGGACATCAAACCAAACTTCACGGTGATGCTGTTTGGCCAATTGCAGGATTTTTTGCTGCGCAGACAGAGTGGTGATGCCAGACGCGGCTCCGCCAAAACTAAATGGATTCTTGATGACTTGCGAATAGCTGAAGTCACCCACGACCAGCGTTATGTTCGAATCCGCCGCCCAGATGGCCCGGGCCAGCGCCTCAAATTTCTGATAGTAGGCGCTGTCCACCCTCTCCTCATTGCCCAGTTCGAGGTATTTCAAGCCATACGGCTGCGGCCGTCCTTCGGCCGCCCGTTGCGCACCCCATTGTGTGTTGGTCGAACCATTGGCGTATTCCACAAAATTCGCCATGTCCTGCGGCGTTTCATTGATGTTGAAATCCGGTATCCCCAAAAATCCCGCCGCCTCACAGAAGTTCAGAAAGTCAGGAATGCCCCAGCCATCCGACGAATATGGATACCATGTGCCCGTGTAGGGCGGACGCAAGTCGCGGGGCCCAATCATGTTGGTCCATCGATATCCCGTCGCATTCACCATCGAACCACCATACCGCAAAACAGTAATGCCTTGGTTAATCAAGCCTTCCGCCACGTCCTTGCGCACCGGCAATCCCTCAAACTGTCCCCACGCTCCCGGTTCCAAAAACGCATAGCCCACAGTCACGGAACCCGGCTGGGTTAACGTAAGCGCAAACTGTCCTCCGTTGGTGTTGCTGGCTAAGGGTGTCAGACTGAAATTCAGGTGTTCCCAAGTGTTGCTCGTCACCAAAAGATTGGTTTGCGCATAAACCGCGATCCCATTCGAACTCTCCAAAGCCAGAGTGATCGGCGTCGGCATATCCGCCCGCACATCCAGCGAGCCGTCATATTCGTTGCCTGCCACAAATGTCATCCCCCGATGATTTAACCCCTGGTTGGCCACGCCAAATTCTCCCGTCCCGCCTGTATCGGTGATCTCCTGGCTTTGTGTCCCTACAAACACATTGCTCGTCTCCAACGACCATTGGCCGCTGGCCGAACCGGTGGCCACCGGCGTCCACATCCCGCTCACCGCTCCCGGACAGGTGCTCGCATCCTGCACAAACGGAATCGCCGCGCCGTTGATTCGAAAATCCCGAAACAGCACGTCCTGCCTGAAGTTTCTCAACCCGATCTGCCCGCTCGCCAGCGGGTACTGCGTGTCAGTGTATTGAATGAGATTGCTGCTATTAACCAGCACGTTGATGGACGCATTGGTGTATTGCACTTCCAGGTTGATCCACTGGCCGGTAGGGACGGAACAGGACGCCTGGCTGATCGGTTCCCAGTTTTGACGGTGACGGCTCAACACAAGGTCACCAGCCGGGGCCAGTGACACTTCATAGCCTTTGAACACATCCGCGCCCACGCCCGGTTGACTGACTTGAAATATGACGCCGGCATCGCCGCCTTCGCTGGCCGCGAACTGCACCCGGACTTTTAGGTCGCCGCTGGATTGGTTGACGTTGTTGTCCATCAACTTGGGACCAGGTCCGCTGACGGAAAGCAAACTGCTGTTGGTGACCTGCCAGGCGCCGCCATATTCGGTGAAACCTGCCAGCGTTTCGGCTGGCGCCGGCTCTTGAAAACTCTCGCCGAAGATCATCTGACTGTAGAGGCCGCCATAAACCTCATGATTCACGTCCTCCAAACATGCGCCAGTCAGATAACGTGATATTGGATGAATAACCTGGTTCGCCTGAACGGTGATGGTTGCTTCCTGGGCCTGGACGTTTTCAAGTTTCTTTCCCTCGCGATCCCATAACCCGAATGCGAATGAGGGGGAATAGCGCACAATTAACGCCGTCACTTCTCCTTTATCGTCCTTGATAAAGATAAATTCGTTGTCATTGAACGTATTGAAGAAACTCGTTTCCGAATCGGGATAAATTTCGTAATCGTCGCCGCTCCAGTCCTTGCCCATCTCATGCCCGACCAGTTGATCGCCTTGCCGCCGGATTGTCAGCCTCCACTTTTCGTGATATTCGTTGTCCGGTGGAAATTCGTATGTGCCGACAAAGGCATCAAGATGCTTTGCATCCAGTTTGATCGCCACATGGGGTTTTGACGTGTCTGGAGCCATACGTGGCCATTCCCCAAATTGAAAGGCGACCCAGCCCACGACGATGGCAAAGCGGATGTCGGCTTGCAGCCAGGGGCCGCGCCGGGGCGCAATCCTGCCGATGGCCGCTCCCACGATAAGGGATAGCATCGAGCTTACCGTGAAGACTATAGTGAAAGCCGTGAATCTAAATGCGGTCAAACTCAAGTTCACCTTCATCCAATAGACCCCAATCAAGATCAAAATGACACCCAGCGCGGGCAACCCCCACTGTCGAATGCCCAGCTTGCCGACAATCCTTGCCAGGAGGAAAACCACGACCATGGCGATGGCTTGTTTGGGGAGGAACCGCCAATGCGGTGTGGCATCAACCCACCTTCCGCTGATGGTGAGCATGAAGGCGGCGATCCAAAAGACAGCGGACAACAGTCCGCGGAATGGCGCCAATTGCGGAAACAAATCCGGCAAACGAAGTGCCAGCCTGCGCGCCGCCAGGAATGCCAGCAGCACGCCAAGCAGCCGCCAGTGCCTGGCAGTGGGTGGCGGCGGTGGCGTTTTGTGGACCACAGCGCACGCACCCTGGACGGCGGCATACACGAGAAGAGGATCCCACGCCTCAAGGATATGATCGCACGAAGGTGAAATCACCATACGCGCGTCCGTTCGCTTCTTCAGATAGGCCAACTCCCGCGGAAACTCGTCGAACTCATACCGGCCTACCAGGACAAGCAGCGGTGGCGCATGGTCGCCCAAAACAGGAATGGAACCCACGCCAATGAAGAGCTTTAATTTCATCCCGCCTTCCCGCACTGCCTCGCCTCCCGTAGTGCCACCCATCGAGTGGCCTACGAAAACATCCACCGGACCCACTTCGCGTGCAACTGCATCCAGGGTTTGCACGGTGTCCCTAAGAGTAAACGTTCGCGGCGACGCTCCGTGCCCCGGTTGGTCCACGTCGTAGCAAACAAATCCGGCGGCCGCGAGCGCTTCCCCATAACAAAAGAGCGTTTCCTTCGAGCCGGTGTATCCGTGGGCGAGCAGTGCGACCGGATGTGGTCCCGGCCCGGCGGGAAGAAACTCAAGCGCAGGCGTGTCATCGGCGAGCATCACCGTCTTGACACGGACGCCAGGCTCAACGTGATGTGCGAGCGCCAGACCGGCGGCAAGGCAGATGATCCATGCCGCGACGACGAATCGGGGGTTCTTTTCCAAAAAACCTCGAATTCGGGTCTTCGCAGTGGCGCAAGTTTTTAAAATTTTCTTCATTTACACATGGTCGCTTTTACGTGCTAACCTTTGGGCAAACCACGCGCTGGCGAGTTTACTGTTTTCCAGTCGCTCTTCGTAAGCGCCGCCCGCCATTTCCATTTCTCGCGCAAGTCTGGCGGAGTTTCATAAAATGAATTCGGCAAATTAATTCCCGCTCCACTGATAATCATACCCAGGCGGAGGATCGTAATACACAGGGATGGATATCCCGCCATTGGGATAGTTGATGGCGCTATTCCAATAGAACTTGATGTAATCGAGATGACCATCCACATAACTGACTATATCCTGGGCATTGTTACACAGCGGGCCGTGCGGGCTATGCCAGGAATAAGCAAACATGGCAGGGGCTTCCGCGACCATGACTGTCCGGGCAGGATTTCTAACGGCGCTGATTTTTTGTCCGCCGATTCCAGGCAAAACGCCGTTGTAATCCACATTGTAATAATTGGTGAACAGGTTATAGCCATTAAAAGTGTAACTTGTATAATTATATTTAGCCGTTTGATGATGCCCGGATGGCACGAGCTGAGTGACGTACAGATCATCATAATAAAATGTGTCCGCCGGGCAGGTGAAAATCCGGTCGTTGGGTGAGGACGGTCCGCTCAAACCAACATAGCCCCTGATGGCGTCCCCAAAGAAGTTACAAGTCGCGTTGTAACCGACATAAATGTCGTAGCCTAAATTGGGCAGGGCATCGCCGTTCTCATCAGCATACAAGTGAATGCCCAGATTGATTTGCTTGAGATTATTCATGCATGTGGTCCGCCGGGCACGCGCTTGAGCGCTGGAGAGAACGGGCAATAAAATAGCAGCCAGAATGGCGATGATGGCGATGACGACAAGCAATTCGATGAGCGTGAATGCCCGAATTTGCTGTTTCGCGTCAAACCTCATATCGCTTATATTTTTGATTCATTTGAATTGCTTATTATGCCATGAAACAATAAACGAAATCATACTGGATAGTTATTGATCTTTCACACTCAGGAGACGAAAGTTGGATGTCATGTCTATCTGCGCCGGAAGGGTTTGACCCATCACGGTGAATTTTCCTTTCAGGTGCGCCACCGAGGAGGAACGGATCCCCATTCCCAATTGCGGATCAATCCAGCCTTCGCTTGAACAAGTTCCCCCCTGAATTTCAATTGGGCCTGAACCATCGGGTTCCCCGGCATTGGCGGAAAAATTGCCCTGATATTCAGCATGAACGCATTGCCGGCCATCAAACATTTCCCAGTTGGTAAACGTGTTGTGGCCGTCCAGGATCAAACTGTTGGCTCCGTAAGGGTCTATTTCCGAATTCACATGCCATGAATCGCCCATTTTAACAGGCGCGTCGGGCAGAGAGGCGTTCAAGCCGCCGTACATCAACTCTAAATTCTTCTCGTTCAAAACCGACTGGAGGATACTCGTCAGTTGGGAATTCCCCCCTTTCAGCTTCGCCGCCACGGCGTCCAGTCCTTTGGTCCTGAGTAGAGTGCCGTCCTCCGCAACAAAACATGTGAAAGGCGCGTTCAGCAAGTAGCGCAGAAGCGGACAGCTGGGGTCGACGGCGTCTTCGGCAACGCTTTGCCTGGAGTCAAAAAAGAAATGATATTGTTCGTTTTGTTGAAAAAAGAACTTCATAGCGGCGATTTCCAAATCCAACTCCTGCACGCCGTCTTTCGACGGGGCGCGCACGGATAGCGAAAAATCCAGGCTCAAGGCAATCACTACCGTTTGCGTGCCGAGCGACCCCGGCAAAGTCAAATCAGTGCCTATAACCCTTTCAGTCCGGAAGGAATAATGTTTGCCGGGAAGCCAGACAAGTTTGAGGGCGATTGAGTCGTTGGTGGCGTCGGTCCCGATGATTTGTTTCTCGGGCGGTTCAGCGGCGGGGCCACTCTTTTTTGAACAGCCCGACCATGCCCAGGCGAAAAAAGCCAGGACGAGGCTAAAGAGAATGGTTTTCATCATTTAGTGGAAGGCCAGTAATTGGGAACATCAACGAAAATTGCTGAAACGACATCGTGTTCAAACGTAAATCTGATTTCCTGGTCAGGACGCCAGTAATAAGACTTGCCCATTTGGCCTCCGATCTCGGTGTAAAGCACGCCGCCGAGACCGCTCAAACGATGGGGCATAAAGCCTTTCTCGGGATGCCTGGAGATGGTTTCGGTGGGGGGGCCCAACACACTTAGCACATCATCCAAAGATGAGCCGATGCGCAGCACGCCCTCGTAACTGAATCCCGGGCCGGGAGGTATGCATTCGACTTCAACCACTTTGCCCTTCCAAATGAGCATCTGGATGCCGTTGGGATAGGAAACGTGGTAACCATTCGGAAGATGCTCTTTGTCCAAGGTCCCGTTGACAGTCCAATACCTGTTTGGTTCGCCCATCACGCGAATCACATCTTCAAGGGTCGTTCCAGGCAGCGTCACCTGCGCTATTCTGTCGTCAATCGTCCCGCTGTTGGAATGAAACCAGGATGACATAAAGGTAATGCTTCCAACCGTCACAACGGCGACGGTTCCCACCAGGAGAGTCGCCTTTGCCCATGACACGAAGCTCAAAGTCCCCTTGGCCAGCGCCAGAGTTGCCGCGCTGGCCCCCGCGCCTTTGGCGAGGGCAATCGCGGTGACCGATTTTACCAGCGCCGGCGGCGCCGCCTGGACCGAATTGGCTGAAATAGCGCCGGCAATGACGGCGGTGGTTGAATTCACGCCCCGCCGGGAAAAATATTTGCACAGTTTTCCCAACGCACGATTCAGTCGCATTCTTGCGGCTTGCTCGGTCGTGCCTATGGTCCCGCCCACTTCTGTGAAGTTTTTGTTTTCGAAAAAACGCAGCACGATGGCGTCCCTGTCAGCTTTTCCCAGGCTGTCCACTGCATCATCCAGGAGCGGAGACAACTTATGCCAGAGGGCGTCCGGGGCGGATTCGCTTAAAGTAGATTGCATATAGACCTCCTGTTCGCGGCGGATGCGGCGCAGTTCCGCTCGTTGAAGATTGGCGGCCGTCAGCCGTGCCGTGTGATGCAGCCAGGCCGGCAGCACCGTTTTCGGGCCAAGCGAACCGGCCTTGCGCGCGAGGATGATAAACACCGCCTGCGTGATGTCCTCGGCCTGCTGGGGATTGCTTGTCTTCCGAAATGCTGTCGAATAGACCAGGCCAATATACCGCTCCACCAGTTTGGCAAAGGCCGCCTCGGAATGGTTCCGGGCGAATTGCTCCAGCAGTTCGGCGTCAGGCGCATCGCTCATTTTCCCTTATATGTGCGCCGATGGAAAAAGCGAACACGTTTTCTGTTGCGCCTTTAAAATTATTTAAGCGCTCGCCGTGCTCCAGCGCGGTGTCAAACGTAATCCCGGCCAACTCATCATAGTGAGTCACCGCATCAGGGCTGCCGCTAAATAAAGCGCCACCTCAGTTATTCCATCCCAATACCCATGAGACAGAACCGGACACAGTAGACTTCCGGTTCGATCAACGACAGCAGCATAATATAGCCCAAAAGCCAAAGCCGTTACCTGCTGCCAAAAATCGGCTGTGACAAAAAACGGCACGAAGCTGATATGCACGTGGCCCATCATAAAAATGAGAGTCGGCCATAAGCCCGCCACTGGAAACGAAACCCTGCCCATCGAAAGCTTGCCCGGCCAGTAGCGCGCCAACAAGCCCAGGACCAGCCCGAAAAACAAAGGGTCTTCGCAAGTGCCCGACCCGAGAAACCCAAACCCAAGAACCCCACTTACATTCCTGGCGGTCAATGGATAACCAAAATGAGGCGGTTGCCCGGACCTGAGGTATGGAAAAACGTCCAGGAAAAAAATCGGCGCCAGAGATGCCAGGCAAAGCCAACCGAAGATTCTTAAGCTCAACCGCCATTCGTGGAGGTTAAATCCATATGCTGAAAGCGTTTTCCCAGTGAAAACCTTCATGAACAAAAGCGTCAAGGCAAGCTGCAAAACGTGATGGATCGAGATCCAAAGAAAACAGCCCGACGGATCAATTGCGGTCAATGGCCTGCGGTACACCACACTTGCCAGAGTGGCTGGCACTAACCCTGCAGCGATACACACCACATTCGCAATCACGCCCGCCAGGCCCGGTATTAACTGTGTGGCCAAAACCGCCACTCCCACCAAGTGAAGAATCCTGCCAGTTAATTTCATAAAGGGATCACCCATAAGCCATGCCATTATTGGTTTCAGTCGCCAGGCTGGCCGCAGCAATCAGAAGAGGACACAAATGAAAAATTGAACGCAATTTGTAATTTTGCTTCTTGCTTGAATTAAGGGTGATTGGACTGCATTAATTCTGTCTTTCAAAGACGAGAGGCCATCCTCCTCCGTTTTGCTCCCAGGTGCCAATTAGCTTGCCGTTTTCTAATTTCCCATCATACGCCCAACCCTCCCATTTCCATTCTGCGTGCACAGTTGGCGGCGAATATTCAAAAACCGAGGCGGGAATAGGCGCGTTCACTCCGAGACCATCCAGATTTGCTATGGTGACGGAATACGACCCGTCCGGCAGTTTCGCAATATCCAGCTTCTGGCGAATGGGATCCTTGTGATTTCCGAGGGGCGAAATCCAGGACCCTTTCCAATGTCCCTGCAAATCATTTTCTGAAGTGAACGAATAATCTTTATCTGCATCGTGCGCGTGTTCGGCCTGGTAATCTGCGCGCCGGATAATCTCTGGCATCGTTTGGCCTCCTTGGGTCCAGGAACCTGATATTTCGGCGCCGGAATCATTCAATTGGCCCGAGAATATTCCCGCGCCGTCGGCGGGTTTGATTCGGACCAAGGGTGGATTATATGACACGATTGCAGGCAGGCCTTGAACGCCTTCCATGGGGTTATCAAATTCCGCACGAAATGTCCCATTGGCTCCCTGTGCGATTTTCACATCCACGGGCAGTGCGCCGGGGCCTGTGCCGATATTCCCTTCCCAATAGCCCTGTAAAGCGGAGCCGGGCCGCGGCGCGAAATCACTATCCGTCAACGGTTCAGGAACCGTATCCGGCGTCGTGGTGCGCGTAAGCACCACACGATCAGGTTGAATAAAATTGATGTAATTGTCCCAAATCATTTTCGTCGCATGCGGATTGACCTTTAGGCTCAAATAGTCCCGTACGGTTCGTTGGATTACCAAATTCGGATAGCCGTAAGTAACGTCGCCCATAGGGACGTCTTTTTGGCCCAGGTCAATCCAGTCTGTCGTTGCCCGGTAAACGCCGTTGGTTTTGAAAAGCTTCAATACGACGCGGGTCTGGGCCGCCTGGCCGGCCTTTATGCCCGTGCCGTCTTGGTCGCCGCTAAGCTGCGCAACGCCTTCCCAAGTGCCCGCAATGTTCGGATAATAAGCCTCACGGATGGCGTGACAGGTATGGATGGCAATAAAACTCGTGCTACCAGCGGTAAAGAGAAGCGCCGCTGAGGTTATGGCAAATGTCTTTGCTTTGGACCAGGCCATAACTTTCAACGCTCCCTTCACAAGAGTGAGGGTTGAAGCGGAAACCATCCCGCCTTTGGCGAGGGCAATCGCAGTGGCCGATTTTGCCAGCGCAGGGGGCACCGCCTGCACCGAATTGGCAGAAATAGCGCCGACAATGACGAAAGTGGTTGAATTTACGCCCCGCCGGGAAAAATATTTGTGGAGTTTTCCCAATGCACGATTCACTCGCATTCTTGCGGCGTGCTCGGTCGTGCCTATGGTCCCGCCCACTTCTGTGAAGTTTTTGTTTTCGAAAAAACGCAGCACGATGGCGTCCCTGTCAGCTTTTCCCAGGCTGTCCACTGCGTCATCCAGGAGCGGCGACATCTCGTGCCAAAGGGCGTCCAGGGCGGATTCGTTTATTGTGGATTGCATAAAGGCCTCCTGTTCACGGCGAAGCCGGCGCACTTCCGCTCGTTGAAGATTGGCCGCCGTCAGCCGCGCCGTGCGGTGTAGCCAAGCCGGCAGCACCGTTTTCGGGCCGAGCGAACCGGCCTTGCGCGCGAGGATGATGAACACTGCCTGCGTGATGTCCTCAGCCTGCTGTGGATTGCCAGTCTTCCGAAACGCTACGGAATAGACCAGGCCAATATACCGCTCCACCAGTTCGGCAAAGGCCGCTTCGGAGTGGTTCCGGGCGAATTGCTCCAGCAGTTCGGCGTCAGGCGAATCGCTCATTTTCCCTTATATGTGCGCCGATTGAAAAAGCGAACAAGAATTTTTATTGCGTCTTTTTTACCAGCGTGTTTGACTTGAATTAAAAAAGTCAAATAAGTTAAATAAATTGTTCTCCTTTAACCTTGGGCGGACATACATAACAATTGAAAGCTTAAAACGAAGCGTTGTTTGCCAAATGAACTTGAAACCATGCAGAGCGGCGGGAGGGTTAAAAAAAGCCGATACCGGTCACGGGCAGGCATCCAAATGGGAAATCCCAGCTAATTGGATATCCCTTCAGATGCTCTTTGCCTCCCTCATTCTGGGATTTCAAAGCCTTGATGCCTTCGCCACCACGTATTACGTGAATGTGAATAACCCCACTCCCGCATCGCCCTATACCAATTGGAGCACAGCTTCAATCAGCATCCAAAGCGCGGTCAATCTCGCCACCAATGGTGATCTTGTTTTGGTTACCAATGGCTTTTATCAAAATGAACCGCCGCGTGAATACGTTGACACCAACGAGGACGCGACGATCATGGCGCGCATCGGAATTTCCAGCGGCGTGACTGTTTCCAGCGTCAACGGCCCGGCCTTTACGCTGATTCAAGGTTACCCTTTCACCTGCGTCTTTCTGGCTGCCAATGCTACGTTATCCGGCTTTACTTTGACCAATGGGATAGCCGAGGATTCTGATCCGCCATTTGGCGGCGGTGCTTATTGCCAAACGACCCTCGCCATTATTACAAATTGTATGATCTGCACTAACGTTTCCCCTGAGGGCAGCGGCGGCGGAGTTTTTTCCGGGACATTGAACAACTGCATTTTATCCAATAATTTTGCGGAATACGTCGGTGGCGGTTCCTTTAACAGCGTGTTAAACCATTGTATTCTTGTCGGCAATACAGTTTTTTACAATTCAGGATCCGGCGCATTTGGCGGCACGCTCAATAATTGCGTCCTGGCCAGCAATACCGTCTCCTATGATGGAAGCTCGGAATACAGCATTGGTGGGGCCGCTTGTTCCAATGTTTTAAATAACTGCCTGTTACTATATAACTTCGCATATGGAGACGAGGCCAGCGCAGCCGCCGGATGCGTGCTCACCAATTGCACGATTGCCGAAAACCGATTTGTTCCGGGGGCGGATGAGATTCCTGTTTTGCATTCTTGCATCTTGAGAAACTGTATTTTGTATTACAATGGTTATAATGGTTTCGGTGGCACCGGAATTTATGGCGGTTCAGATTTAAAAAATTGTTGCGCTGAACCTGCCTTTGGTTTTCATGGAGGCTCAAACAATAATTTCACGAATGCTCCTTTATTCGTAAACACTAACAGCGATTTCCATCTCCAATCCGGCTCCCCTTGCATCAACGCCGGCAACAATGCTTTTGTTTCCAGCACCACAGATTTCGACGGTAATCTCCGCATCGTCGGCGGCACCGTGGACATCGGCGCTTATGAATATCAAACCCCAACCTCCGTCATCTCCTACGCCTGGCTTCAGCAATACGGCCTGCCCACCGACGGCTCCGTGGATTATGCCGACCTCGACGGCACGGCCTTCAATGTTTACCAGGACTGGGTCACCGGGCTGAATCCCACCAATTCCGCCTCCGTCCTGGCCATGCTTACGCCTGCCGTGACCAACAATGCCAACGGCATTACCGTCACCTGGCAAAGTGTCACGAATATTCTCTATAACCTCCAACGCTCGACCAACCTGGCCAGCCAGCCATCGTTCTCCTCCATCCAATCCAACATCACCGGCCAGGCCGACACCACCAGCTACACCGACACTTCTGCCACAAACAACGTCCCCTACTTCTACCGCGTCGGCGTGCTTGCCCCGTAGCGAAGTGGGGAAAAGAGGTCTGAACTAAATAAAAACACCCATGAAAACCACTCGCAAAATCTATATAATCGCCATTGCGCTGACGTGTAGTCTGTCGGCCGCTCTCAAGGCGCAAGTATATGTTGTGAACGCTGATGGCAACTCGATTGGCGAATACGGGCTTGACGGGTTGCCGGTCAACACCTCGTTGATCAAGAAGCCGCCGCCAATCGTTTAAGCCACGCCGAGTTCCTCGAACTCATTCTGCAAAACGAACTCAACGTCCGACAACAACGCCAACTGGAACGCCGCACCAAAGCTGCTGATTTCCACACGCTCAAACCGCTGGAGGACTTCGACTGGAGTTTAAGGTGACTTGCCCAAATAAGTTTGATGCCATGAATATCAGGTCAAATGGGAAATCCAAATTAATGATGTTCTACAAAATGGCTTCCAAATGCGTGTGGCGTGGAGAAAATCAGGAATATGGCTCAAAATAGATCACCCATGATAACCTGCAGGAACGCCATTCTGTTCATTCGAGGACTGTTGTTCGACCTGCTCTGTCATGGACGATTTAAGGCGGATGGCTGCGTCTTTGAAGTTCCTAAAACACTTACAAGCCGTTTTCTTCGAGGTTGTTGTTTCGAAAATACTTATGAAATCAATGAGCGGACAGCCGTGCAGAAATTCATTCGGCCGGAGGACAGCGTTATAGAACTGGGCGCATGTTTGGGCATCGTCTCTTGCACGACGAACAAACGCCTTCGCGACCCCACCCAGCACTTAGCAGTCGAAGCTAATCCCCAATGTATTCCGGCGCTCCGCAAAAATCGTGACTTAAATGACTGTGCATTCCAGATTGAAAACTGCGCGGTTGGCAATGAGAAACAAGCGACTCTGTTTTTGGACCCAGCTATGATCCTCTGGGCGACGACGAAAAACCGGTCCGCCTTTCCTGTCACGGTTACCGGGCGATCATTGGCTGACCTGTATAGGCAACATGGACCTTTCTCGACGCTGATTATGGACATTCAAGGCAGCGAACTAGACGTTTTGGAATCTGCAACGGAATTGTTGCCGAGATTCAGATTGGTCGTCGCCGAACTCCATCCTTGGATTATTGGCACCGAAGGCGTAAACCGCTGTCGCACAATTCTTCAACAATCAGGATTCACGTTGGGAGAACGTATTCATCATAATGAAGTGTGGCTACGAACGTAAATTACTTGCCGCCCTTTTTTGAACGTTTTAGAGTTGCCTTATTGAACTCTTCCACCGGGTTCCACGCACGATGGTAAAATTGTATATCGACGTTACTGGCCAAAGACAGCGTTGCTTTCTGGGTTTGAACAAATCAGCACAGCGTATGGCCTTGGGTAAAACCTGGCCTAAAAGCCCTTGATTGAATAGAGAAACGTGCTATAAATAATCACCTCAGAGTGGCCGGTTTTGATTCGACCCCGGCTGGCTGGTTTTGAAGTGACCGGTGACATACGTGGGTTATAGTTTGGAACGAGCCGCTTTTTTCGAGCGCTGGGGTTGGACCGGTTTTATTAGCTCACCACCGCCATGAGTTTCTCGAAGCTCACCAAGTTCAGCGCGCGTTTGAGGTTGTAGGCGCGAGTCGTCAGGCTCCATTCCCGCCGCACCTATTCCAGACCCTTGAGTAAAAATGGGTGTAGCTAAACCAGCGTTTGATCGTCCCAAAAGGATGCTCGGCCAAAGTCTTACCCAGTTTAAACTTGTGCGGCTGTGCCCGCATCCAGGGCGTTCGTAATGAATTGCACCTGATGCCAGGCATTCTGATGCTGCCAGACTTGCAGGCCGCCATCGGCAACCGGCACCAGCAGGGTTTAGTCCTAAATATGGTTTAAAGCCAATGATTACGGCCATCCGGGAAAGCGATAATGTTGATAAACGTAATTGTAATCCAGCCCCGAAACCGGACCCCAACCAGTGCCTTGCGGGATGCCCCGGCTTGCGCCAAGACCTGCATTTATGATGCCGCCGTCAATCCATTGGTGGCTCTCGACATGGCCGTCGGCGAAGGCAGCGGTGCTGATATTACCGTGGTACAACCCCGGCGCATCAGCCCAAAAACCCGGCGTTCCTGCCTCGTCCCAATTTACCACCCAAGTTCCATGGTTGTAGCCGCGACAATCCGCTTCTTCGATGAAAATGAACGTTTGTGAAGGGGCCTGGATAGACGCCAGCCGGGTGTAAGTAGCCGGCGCACCCCAATACCCGCCATCAGGAGAGCTGCCCGGATAGCGGACCATGCCCCCGATATTTTCCGTTTTGGAATAACTGTCGAATGCCCATCCGACGTTGTCGGGCGGTTGCGGCACAAGCGTGACTCGCGGGTCGCCAGGACAATGATAGATATTTGCATTCGAGGCATAAACATAGAGAGGATTATTTGTTTGCAACACGTTGCGCATGACAGCGATGTCCTGTTCGGCAGTCTGGGCGCTAAGGAATTCTGCAAAATCAATCATGCCATCGGGAGTTCGCCAATATCCTCCTCCCAAGAAAGTCCAGTCGCCGTTGGCGTAACCCTCGATGGCATCGTTACCATCGTGAGCGTACATCTGCAAGGCTTCCGCCAGTTGTCTTTGGTTGGAAAGGCATGTGCTTTGAAGAGCTTTCCGTTTGGCCAGCGAGAGCACCGGCAATAACAACGCTGCGAGGATGGCAATCACGGCGATCACGACGAGCAATTCGATCAAGGTAAATCCGGGTTTCATGATTGCCAGCGACTCCTGGAATGGACTGACAGCGCCACCACGACGACCAGAATTAAAAGCACCGTTGCGGAAATCAGGATGGCGGGCAGCCGGGAAGGCTTCATCGTCGTTACCGAGAAATCATCAAAACGCGCATCACCCGAACTCCAGGGGTGAAAGATATTGCATGTCACCCAAATGTCCGCCATGACCGGGCGGGCACCCTTGGTGTTCTTATGCCTGCGAAGGCCGGGCAGTGTCACCGTTTTGTAGGCGCTCATTTCCGAGTCTCCACTGCTCCCGGGTCTGACGGTCCAAGGATAATCGGTTTTGCCATCGCCGCGCGAGCGCCGCTAAGGGCGACAATAATCGCTGCGATCAGCGGTCTCGGCAGCGTGAACGCGGGCTTGCGTTTCATGGAACAGGATATTCTTCCAGAATTTTCCCCGTTTTATCAGTGTGCCACGCCTTTTGCAATTGCCATGCGCTGACCGGGGAACTCTTTATAACGGTATAGTGGTAGGGAAATGGTCCGGCGATATTTGTCTTTCGGCCCTGGAAATCGCGAGCAACCGGATAAGTGATCGCATTTGAGGAAACGGTCGGGAGCAATAATAGGATCGTCTCATCCTTTTGGACACCTGGCAATCTTCCTTCAATTCGGAGTTGATGCAGGTAGGCTACCGCCTCTTCCGTCAAGCTAAAACCTGGCGAATTGGTAATCTGTGAGATGTCCACCGGAGGTTGGGAACGTCTCCAGGCGGCTTCCTTGACGCCTTCCCAATGAAGCGACGATGCAATGTCATCAAAACCTGGATGAGTGGTATCGAAATCAGGAATTTTCTCAACCTTGCCGGTTCCGACCAATTTGAATTGCTGGCCGTCGAACCTTGCCGCTTCGTAAAGAACCACAGTGCATCCTTTGGGAAGCAAATAAACGGCAGATGTTGCCTTGTCATTGAAATCAAAGGCATCACGACTGTCAGGAGGAAGCCCGTCAAAATTTGCAATGTCACCACGTACCGCAACATCGTTGGACGACGCTTCCCAAGGAAGGTCCGTCAGTACTTCGCCCCCATAGTAAGGTTCAGTATACAGCTTAACATAGGCGTCTCTAATGGTGATTGGGGCGAGGAATTTTTTCATCGCAATGGTGGTTGATCCCGCCGTTAGAATAACAACCGCACCAACCGTAATTGCTGTTTTCGCTTTCGTCCATGCCATAACTTTCAATGCTCCTTTCACGAGGGTTAAGGTTGATGCGGAAGCCGCCGCGCCTTTGGCAATCGCGACTGCGGTGGCGGAATTGGCCAGCGCCACGGGCGCGGCCTGGACGGAATTGCCCGAAATCGTCCCGGCAATGATCGCCGCCGTCAAAACCACGCCGCGCTTCGCGAAAAATTTCCGCAGCTTTTCCAAGGCGCGGCTCACACGTTTGCGGGCCGTCACTTCATTCAGTTTCAACGCCGCCGCCACTTCCTGGGGCGTTCGGTTTTCAAAGAAGCGCAGCACGATGGCGTTGCGGTCTTTTTCACCAAGCCGGCCCATGGCATCATCCAGCAAGGGCGACACCTGTTCCCATAACGATATGTCTGGTTCGGTCAAGGTTTGCATATACACCTCCTGTTCGCGTCGCTGGCGGCGGATTTCACGTTTGATGAGGCTGGCCATGGTCAACCGCGCCGCCTGATAGAGCCAGCCCGACAATATGGTCTTGGGACCGAGCGATTTTGCCTTCCGCGCGAGCAGGATGAAAACCGCCTGGGTGACTTCCTCGGCATGAGACGGATTGCGGGCCTGCCGCAACGCGGCGGAATAGACCAGATGGACATGCCGCTGAAAGAGCGCCGTGAAAGCGGATTCATCGCCCCCGGCATATTGTATTAACAGCGTGCGGTCATCAGGTTCCGACATTTGCCTTAATGATGTCCGCCGAAAGAAAGTTGTGACAGTTTTTTTGCGTTTCCTGTTTGCACTATGCCTCTAGTCGTTTTTAAGGCCAAGAATGCACTATTTGCCTTTTTCGATCGCGAGCATCGCTCCCAAACCTGCCATTGCGTCATCAAGCATCGGCGATAACTCGCGCCACAGGGCATCGGGCGCGGGCATGAATGCCTCCTGTTTGTGGCGGATGCTGCGCAGTTCCGCCCGTTGAAGATTGGCTGCCGTTAGCCGCGCCTTGTGATAAAGCCAGCCCGACAGCACCGTTTTGGCGCGGAAGGCAAATTCGCTCGACCCCACTTTTTTTCCTGCGGCCAGATAAACATCGGCCAGATCCCCGAAAACGCGTTGTTGCTCCAGCATTTATTCTCTTCTGAATACATTTATTTAGCCTGTATAGAGATTGTAAAGGAAACAACAGTCACGGCAATGGAAAAATCTAACTAAAATTATAAATGGACGTAGGAAAAGTGCAGTTAATCCGGTTTGGTTTGCCCTTACAGGGCGTGAAATTTAGCTGCAGTATTCCGAGGGCGTTGCCCTCGGCTACTATAGGATGCGCCTTCAGCGCGCCGAATCACCGTGGGTTTGACCGCTTGAGTTTTCGTTCACACCCCCGTGAACGAGCGAAAACAAAAAACGCATTTTTCAGCCAAAACGCCTTTTTTCTCGTTCACGAAAAATCCTCAAAAAACCCAACAAAAAGCCGGTATTTTGAGCGACGTAAAATTTCGTTCACACTTTCGTTCACCTTCGTTCACGCTTGCAAACCCCACACTCGCGATTTCGTGAACGAAGGCCGGGTGGTCCTATCGTCCCTGCCGGGACGAGACATATTATTTGATACGTTTCCAGACACTCCGTGTCTGGCTACTATCCGGTCGTCGCTCTGCGACTGCATTGATTGATCCCTATCTCTATAGATCCTCCGGCGTTAGCAGGGGAATGGCGTGGCGACCGCGCCGCCGGTACACCTTGAAATCCGAGGCATCCACTGTTACCACCTTGCAGTCCCACCACTGCTCGCTCATGGTCACCAGGCACGCATCGGCCAGGTCCATCGGCTGATCGGCATATTTGCGGACCAACTCTCGCACTCGCGCGTGCTGTTCAGTTAGATCCCAGGGACACACCAAAAGGCCATCGGCCACCGCCCCCAGAACGGAATCCGCATTGCCAAGAAAATGCGCCGCTTCCGTCAGCACTGCTTCGCATGTATAGAGAGGCTGGGGCAGGCGGCGCAGCAGGTCCCTGGCCCATGGCCCGAACTGCGGTTCCTCGCGCGCCAGCGCCGAAACCAGCGGTCCAGTATCCACGATGTAAATCATGGCTTGATACGGCGGCGTTGGGAATACGCACGGCGCACATTGGCGTTGGTCGGAGCCGGAACGGTAACATCGGCCGAACCCAGGTGTTTATCCCAGGGCGACACGGTCCCGGCCTGCGCTCGCTGGCGGACGGCTTTGCGCACGTATTCGGCAACCGATTCGCGCACTTGCGCGGCAGCTTGTTCCCACTGCGCCTTTTCACGGGCCGGCAGCCGGATGCTCAGTATTTCACTCATGTCAGCATTGTCACACAATGTCGGCCCTGTTGTCAACTTTGACTGCGCACAGGTGGCGCCCTACGGACGAACACGGACGCGCACTGACGGACGCGGGCTTCTATTGCGACGAGATTCGATAGAATATTCGATCTATGCCATGGCCGAATGTGCCGCTTCCAATGAACCTCCGGCGTAGATGGTTCATTGTTCATTGGCACAATGAACCACAATGTGCGGCGTGGCAAGTGCCCTCGGCTACAATGGATTGCGCTTTCAGCGCGCCAGACGGTCTTATTGTGCCTGGCGTTTTCGGAGTTCTGCGGCTGCGCGTTCCAGAAGAGAACAGCGCGGATCCATTTGACGGGCCAATTTGAGATATTTATCGGCCTGCTCGTAATCGCCCAGCCGCGCATAGGCGATGGACAGGTGACAATTATTCAAGGCTTTGCTACGCGGTTCCTCGGACTTTTTGATAGATTCCTTTAAGAGGCGGATTCCGTCTTCGTATTTTTCCATCTCTACAAGTACTGTGCCTCTTGTTCCCATGGCGAAATCTGCCCATGGAATGTTTCGGTACACTTCTTCGGAATACGCGTCGGCTTCCGGTAAGAGTGATGGGTCACCCGTGAGTGAATCTGCGTAAGCTATATTGTTGAGGAGAATGAAACGCCATCCCGGCATCTCGGATTCGCGTTTCAACAACTGCATATTAATTTCCCGTGATTGGGCATAGCGGCCTCGATCCAAGCAAAGCACAGCAGCTGTATATAGCAATTGCGCATTTTCCGGGTATAAGGCTAGTCCCTTATTGCACCATTCGGTCGCGCCTTCAATGTCGCCGTATTCGTTCCTTCGAACGATCGCCTCCAATTGGAATCGCGCCGCGTGAGATCCTTCTTTCTTCTTCCAGCTTTTGGAAAACACGCCGATCATTTGCAGGCCATCGCTGTCCACATTTCTGGTTTTATTATGACAGGGGATGAGATTGCTCAAAAAAACAACCGCATTTGCCAGCAGGAATAGTTGTGCCGGCACAGACACGCCGCCGCGATGCCGGGAAATATAAAGGATCACCAGGGCGATAATCGCATTCGCACCAGGCCCGGCTAAAACGACAAGGAAAAATTTAATGCGATGCCAATGGACGTCCTTTGGCGCGAATCGTGTCAAGCCGCCAAAGGGTATCCAGTGGAAGCTAAAAATCGTTCCGAATAAATCGATTTTGAAAGCCTGTTTTCCGGAACCAAACACAACATAAAAAACGCGCAATCCTAGTAACCACGCCGCGATTGCGTGTCCCAGTTCATGAGGAATAATGCTTAGAATCAAGAATAGATAAAATAGGAAGATTGGGTCCAGTGCGTGTTTCAGTCCCGGCTCGGGCACCAGCCAAAGAACGGCGTATGAAACGATTCCCATCAACGCCGTTATGATCAAAGCCAGGACGGTAATCCTACTGCAGTAGCGCTGCCAGCAGGCGGGACAATATGTGCCTGAGGATTTTCTAAATGCTTTTCGCTGTTTGAAAAAAGCCGCTGAAAAATTTGATTCCAGTCCGCAGGCGTCGCATTTCATGGTTCGATGAAGTTTAAAGTTTCGGGGGCGAAAAACGCCAAGTCAATGAGTATCACGGAAATAGGCGTTTGAAGAGGTTCTTCGCCATTTCCGACGGAAGGGCCGCGGGAAAAGCTCCGTACAAATGTTGCGCTTCCAATGAACCTCTGGTTTCGGGGAGCCCACTTCGACGCGTTAATCGCCATTTGAAAGTCCAATGACGTCCGAAAGCGGTGTCGCGCAGACTTGCCACCGCACTCCAAGACGCGAAGCGAGTTCTTACGAATCTTCCAGTTCTGGACAGTGTATGGACCATGAGCGGGAAGCGCCGTGTGAGGACACACGGCTTACACTATTCTGGAAGGCAGCGTCGCTCAATGTTGTCAATGTAAGAGATTTCAGCGCGCCTGGGATTCGAGGGACATAATATTGGTCAGGTCGCGGAGTGAAGCGGCGAGGGCTGGGTTGGCATCGTCCGACTGGGAGCGGCGAATGGCAATGGCCTCGCGCATTGAACTCTCCGCCTCCGGCAGTTTCTTTTCGTCACGAAGAACGAGGGCAAGGTTGTTCAGCGTCGAAGCCACGGAAGGATGTTCGTCACCGAGGATTTGTTTCTGGATGGCCAGCGCGGAGCGGAACGAACTTTCAGACTCGGCCAGCATGCCTTCGTCGTGGAGCACGAGCCCCAGGTCGTTGAGCGAATTGGCCACGGCGACGTGTTCATCTCCAAAAAGTTTCTTCCGCATAGCCAGGCCCTGGCGGGCGAGCGCCTCGGCTTCGGTCAACTTCTTTTCTTTCCGGAGCACAAGCGCGAGGTTATCGAGCGACGCGGCAACTTCAGGATGCTCGTTGCCCAGCAGTTTCCGGCGCATCGCCAGCGCTTCGCGGCTGGTCTGTTCGGCCTCCTGCAATTTGCCTTGCAGGCTTAAAATCAGCGCCAGATTGTTCAGCGCGGTGGCGACGGAGGGATGTTCCGGGCCAAAGAGCTTGCGTTGCAGGGCCAGTGACTGGCGCTCGAGGGTTTCGGCCTCGGCCAGCCTGGATTCCTGGCGCAAGACGAAGGCCAGGTTGTCCAGGGTAATGGCCACGCCGGGCTGGTTGTCGCCCTGGAGCTTCTTTTGCATGGCCAGCGATTCGCGAAAGCAGGATTCCGCGTCGCTGAACTTGCCTTCGTCATGCAGAACCCAGCCCAGGTTGTTGAGCGAGGTGGCCGCGGCCAGATTTTCGGTTCCCATTAATTTCTGTTGCATCGCCAGCGCCTCACGTTGAAGGCGTTCGGATTCGGCCAGTTTGCCTTCGCTGCGAAGGACGAGCGCCAGGTTGTTGAGTGAAGAGGCGACTTCGGCGTGTTCATTGCCATAAAACTTGCGGCGGAGGTCCAGCGCCTCGCGCTGCAAGCTTTCAGCTTCGGCGAGTTTTCCCTGATCGCGAAGGACCAGCGCCAGGTCATTTAGTGAGGTGGCCACTTCGCTGCCATTGACCCCGGCGGCCTTGCCCTGCAGCGCCCGGGCGGTGCGATGCATTTCCTCCGCCTGGCTGGACTGCCCGAGGGCGCGATAGACCTCCCCGATGGTGTTGCAAATCTCCGCCTGTACTTCCGGCTGGTCCTTTAAATCGGTGGTGACACGCTGCACCGTTTTGTCAAGGATTCCCCGCAGCAGCGTCGTGTCCTGGCCCAAGGCAACGCCGGGTCCCACTCCCTTGAGCATGTCTTCCAAAAAAAGGGCCACCTGCTGTTCGTGCATGGCCTCGCGATCGGCTTCGCGCCGGGCCGCCTTTTCACGAAATAACAGCCAGGTTGAGGCCACGAGGCCGGCGACAATGGACAAGGCCACGGCGGCGCCGGCCGCAAAAACAACCTTGTTGCGCCGGACCAGTTTTTGGAAGCGATAAAGCGTGGAAGGCGGGCGCGCGATGACCGGCTCGTTTTTGAGGAAGTGTTCGATGTCGCTGGCAAAGCCGCTGGCCGTTTCGTAACGCCGCGTGCGGTCTTTTTCGAGCGACTTCATTACAATCCAATCCAGGTCGCCCCTGACCAGGTGAATGAGTTTCACAGCCGCTGAGTGCCGCTGTTTGGCCACTGTGGTGAGATCGACGTCGAGCATCGTGCTCAAGCGCGTGGAAGGCTTGGGCGGTTCCTGTTCCCGGATGGTGCGGCGCATGGCGTCCAACCCCGCGGCCATCAAGGTCTCGGGATCGAACGGCGTATGGCCGGTAAGCAACTCATAAAGCAGAACGCCCAACGAATAAATGTCGCTGCGCGTGTCAATGTCCAGGGCGCTCATTTCCGCCTGTTCGGGGCTCATGTAGGCGGGTGTGCCGATCAATTGCTCAAATTGCGTGAATACCGTTTTGTCGGTGAGCCGTTGATCGGTGGCCTTGGCGATGCCAAAATCAATCACCTTCGGCACCGGCACGCCGTCGTGGTGGGTTACGAGGATGTTCGATGGTTTGATGTCGCGATGAATAATGCCTTTTTGATGCGCGTGCTGGACGGCGCGGCACACCTGCCCAAACAGTTTCAAGCGGTCGGCAGTGGGCAGATGATTCTGATCGCAATAGTCGGTTATCTTTATGCCGCGCACCAGTTCCATCACGAAAAACGGCCGGCCAGTTTCGGTTGCGCCGGCGTCCAAAACCTTTGCGATGTTCGGATGATCCATCAGGGCGAGGGCCTGCCTCTCGGCTTCAAAGCGGGCGACGACGCTTTTGGTATCCATGCCGAGCTTGATGACTTTGAGAGCGACGCGCCGTCTAACGGGCACTTCCTGCTCGGCCATGTAAACCGAGCCGCAACCTCCTTCGCCGATAAGCTGGAGGATTTTATAGTGGCCGATTTTGTCACCCGGCTTTTCGGTGGGAGGCAGCGAGAGGGCAATGGTCTTTCGCGGGGGCCTCGCGGGGGGGTTCTGTAGCGGCCCGTCCTCTTTCGCGTGCGCGGCCAGGAGCACCTGGACGCGGTCCAATAAGGCGGCATCATTGTCACAAGCGGCTTTGACGTAGCCAATCCGCTGCTCCGGCGGCAGTTGCAGCGCGCCGTCGAAGATGGCTTCCTCGCGCTCGTTTGGAGTGTTCATGGGATGCACGGTTTTTCGATTATCACCAAATGCGTCAGGGGCCGAGCCGCACGCGGTAGAAGCAGCCCGGGTTGGTGGCCGCGCCGCTGATTACATAATTAGTGGTTCCTGGTCCGGAACCATTGACGACAATGACATTGTTGAGGATGTCACTGAATGATCCGCCGCCAAGGTCGCCGTTGGTTTGCACCACGTAACTGTGGCCGCCCTCAGTCGTCCAGCTCACGCTGATGTCAGTATTATTGGTGACGACAGCGCCCGTCATTATGAAGACCGAGTTTGGATCCAGCGGGTCCAGCCCGGCGGCTTCTTTGTACGCGTTGCTCTCCCCATTGTTATCGGCATCCAGGTTCGGGTCCAGCACCGGAGGGTTATATAAACAGACTCTGCCGCCCTCCTTCATGAAATGGCCGCAGGCATTGGTGAGAATGAGGTTGTCCACCACCAGCGTCGCGCCTGCGTTCACCACGACCGTGCCATTGAGCACGTCCAGAACGGCGGTGTGGGTGGCATTGGTGACATACAACGTGCCGCCGTAAAGATTGATTTCACCGACTGCGCCGTTCACACAGTCGCCTGTGCCGACGATGAGGCTGTCGGAGATATACATGATGCCGTTGGTTTGGTCGTAGGTGCCTGTGTATCCCGGGCTGTAGCCGACGTACAAATCCGCGTACTGGCCCACGGCGTCGCCCGTGAGGTAGGCCTGGGAATCGTGGCCCTCGCCGATGGTGAAGCTTGTGCCGCTGCCGTCGAGGTCGCCTCCGTCCACGACAACCCAATTCGAAATAAGGCCTTGTCCCGGGCCAGTGCCGGTGCCGAGAATTTTGACGTAGCCGCCGGACATGTGGAAAAAGCCCGAGCCGAGGTCGTTGCTGCTGCCCAGCCAAAGCTGCTGGATGACGTGGTTGCCGCCGGTGACGATGAGTTGGCCGCTGCCGACCGGCCCGACCTGGACTGGGCCATTGCTCAGGATGAGCGAGCCGCCGTTTAGAGTCACGGAACTGGTCGAGGTCAGGGAACTGCTGACGATCACGAGATTCGAATCCACGTTCATCACGCTATTGCTTTCAAGCGTCAGCGAACCGGTGCCGCCTGCGGTGCTGCCGAGCTGGACGCCGCTGTCAAAATCGTTGGTGCTGCCGGCCAAAACCACGCTGCCGCCATTGTCAATGTTCAATGGCGGGACCAGTTCGAATGTGCCGGACAGATTTGTGAACGTCCCGCCGTTTGTCAGGATGAGGTTATCCACTATCAACACCCCGCCGTTTAGCGTCAGTGAACCATTTTGCGCCACATCAATATACGCCGTGCCGGCGGCGTTGGTGACGATGAGCGTGCCGATGGTACCGTAATAATCGTCGCTTGAAACGGCGATGCTGCATGGACTCGTAACCAGATTATTACCCACCAAAATGTTGGAGGAAACCAATATCGTTCCGCCCTCCACGAATAACTGGCCCTGGGAACCGGCGGCGTTGCCGATCTGAAAGGCCTGCGCCTGAACGCAGCCGCCGGCCATGTAAAACCAACCGAATCCCTCGCCACCCAGGTAGATTGGATCGTTGGTGACGATGAGCGCGCCGCCGAACATTTCAAAGTCGCCGCCACCGTTGCCGCCAAAGGAAAGAGGTCCTCCCAAAGTCATGCTTCCCTGGTCCGTCAGTGTGCCGCCGTTAAGATTCAAGGTACCGTAACCACCGTTGCCATCCAGAATTGTGCCGGCTTGCGCCCAACCGGAGTCGAGTTCGAAAGTGGCGGCCTCTTTATGCTCATCCCCCACGATCAACGTCTCGTCCACCTGGACAGCAGAATTGGTAACGACGACTTCTGAATTATTCTCGCCTCCTATTTCCAGATTTTGGAGGAGGTGCAGGGGAACATTGGTGCCGGCGTTATTGAGTTCGAGGATCAATCCTTGCGGCGCATCAATGAACACGTAGTTCACGGTCATCGAATCGGGGAAACTGCCGGAGGTGGTTGCGTCAATGGTGATGTTCGTGCCGGTAAAGATGTCGTTGTAGCCATCATTAGTGCTCGGCGGCCTGTCCTGCGACCAATTGGAGCCAACTTCCCATTTCCCGGCATTGGGGTTGATCCAGTCGTTGTATTGCTCGTATTGGGCCTGGAGCGGCACGACGCCGGCCAGGAGGAGGGCTAGGAAAAGGGCGATCCTTAATGAGTTGCGCGGGTACGCTTGCATATACGGTTTCTTTCTACGGTTCGCAAACGTTCCGTATTACCCCGGGCGAACCGATTGCTGATTTTCTGATTTGCTGGATGGATGTTCATCTCACACAACAATGCGAAATCCATCAATAAATTGGCTCACGCCATATCGCTGAGTACCCCTGATCCAAATCCAGCTTGGATTTCGCTTTATTATATGATATGAATATGAACTTTAGAACAATTAAAATTTGCGCGGTATCGTGTTCGCGGCAAGGGGGTTCTGAAGAGCCGTCGAATTCACTGTTCTCGAAAGGCAACCCGGTATGCTTGAAAAAGAACGCGTTCACTTTGATTGAACTGCTGGTCGTCATCGCAATCATTGCGATCCTGGCGGCGATGCTTTTGCCGGTGTTGTCGAGCGCGAAGAAACGGGCGCAGACGGTGGCGTGCCTGAATAATCTTAAACAGCTTGATCTCGCATGGCATGTTTACACCGTTGACAACAATGATTTTTTGGTACCGAATAATTCCGTATACGGCCAGAACATTTCCGAGGCGGTTGCGGCGGGGGCGTCCTGGTGTCTTGGTTCGGCCCTTTATGACACAACGCTGACGAACATCGAGAACGGAATGTTGTTTCAATACAACGACAATCCGGGGATCTATCACTGCCCGGCGGACGTTTCGACTATTATAGACCAGAACGGAAACCCGCTCCCGCAGTTACGCAATCGCAGCTACAACATGAACCAGTCGGTGAACGGTTATCCGGGGTTCGACGCTTTCCTGGAAAACAATATTCCGATGTTCAGCAAGTTTACGCAGATTCGAGCCCCGGGCACGTCGCAATGCATGGTGTTCATTGATGAAAACGAGAATACGCTTTATGACGCGGAGTTCGGAATGCCAACAGCAAATTACGGTGTCACCAATCAATGGTGGGACATGCCCTCGAACCGGCATGGCCAGGGCGCGAACCTCTCATTCGCGGACGGCCATGTTGAGCAATGGCATTGGCTCGTGCCGAAGGTCAGTCAAAGCACACCCGGAAATCCTGTGCCGCAAAATGTTCCGACTCCGGAACTGCCGGACTACGAGCGCGTGTGCGCAACTGTCAAACAAACCATGAACTGAAGGTTTTCCGCAAAACGATTGGAACACGGAGTGCGGCTGTGTGCGGGGTGAAGGGGCGCCAGCCGCAGCACTCGCGAAAGTTACGCCCCGATGCGGCTGGTCTCCGACACAGCCGCGCTCCGACGACAGCCCACGTGAAGCTCACTGTCCTGCCATCTCCGTTCGCAGCCAGGCGCGGCTGTAATTCCACCAGCGTTTGGCCGTGGGCACTGATATCCCCATCACCTCAGCCGTCTCTTCAATCGTCAGCCCTACGAAATAGCGCAGCTTGACAAGCTCTGATTTTCGCTGGTCTTGTGCCGTAAATTTTTCGAGCGCCTCATGGACTTCAAGCAGTTCGTCGTCCTCGACCGCCCCGGGGATTTCAATTTCATGGATATCCAGCCGCTGCTGTCCTCCACCGTGTCGGACCGCCCGTTTGCGCCGGGCATTTTCGATGAGGATTCGCCGCATGGCTTCGGCGGCGGCGGCGAAGAAGTGGGCGCGATTCTGCCATTTTTGGCCCTCGGCGCCGCCAAGTCGAAGCCAGGCCTCGTGAACAAGCGCCGTGGGCTGAAGAGTTTGTCCGGGCGACTCGTTCGCCAGTCTGGAAGCGGCAAGCCGGCGCAATTCATCGTAAAGTTTTGGCAAGAGATCTTCAGCCGCTTGCGACTCGCTTTTTTCCAGTTTCCGGAAAATCTCAGGGTTCGGATCCATTTGCAGACACAGATTATTTTGGAAGCAGACTCCTTGCGTTGGAAGAAGTCAAAGAAAATTTGGCCTGCCCTTACAGGGCGTTGAACATTCAACCGCGATGTTCCGAGGGCGCCCCGCCTTCGCCAAGCTACGACTTGGCAAGTGCCCTCGGCTACAATGGGTTGCGCTTTCAGCGCGCCAGGGGTCCTATCGTCCCTGCCGGGACGAATCTTCTATTTGGTTTGTCCCAGACACTCCGTGTCTGGCTAATTTCCGGTTGTACCTCCGGTACGAAGCACAAAGACTTCGCGCAAGGATGCGCGCGGAACCGGCAGGCGGGACGCCTACCCTACGAGCAGAATTGTCATGCGTTTTGGACCGTGGGCGCCGAGGACGAGGATGCGCTCGATGTCGCCGGTGCGGCTGGGGCCGGTGATTAAGGAAAGCAATCCCGGGAATTGATTGGCGAATTTTTCCTGGACCTGGCGCAACGCGCCGGTGAGGTCAGGGAGCATCTGGCTGCGCCGGGCAAGGACGACATGGTGCTGCGGCAGGACCGAGAGGGCGCGGCCTCCTGAACGACGGGCTGAGACCAGCACCGTGCCGGTTTGCGCGATAAGGGATTCGCATTCGGTTATTCCGGCGTCGCAGGTTTCAAGGGCGTCGAGCGAGTAGTTGTTGTCTGTGTTGACCAGGGGTAAACCAACAGCACGGACGACGGCGTTGGTTAATTCGCCGGAATGGACACCGATTTTTTTCCAGTCTTCGCGCGCGGCCAGTGTTTTTACAAATTCAGTCGCCGCTGCAAGATCCGTGCAGATTTGGAAATCGGCTTTCAATGCCTTGGCGTTTTGATGGAACAGGTCGATTTGTTCATCCACGGTTTTGCCAACGGGAGGCAGCCATTGTTCGGGAGACGCCGGTTTTTGCGGCGTATCGTTTGCAGGATGCGGCGCGGAAATTTTTAGGGCTTCGCGGATACGGGCGAGGATGGATTCACGGCTGGTGGAGGGATTCTTTGCCTTCGGAACGTCGGCGTGTGTTTCGTTGAGGTTCGTCGTCGTACGGTCAGCCGATTTGGAAATCGGCGATTGGCTCGCTCGCTCCCGCTCGCTCGGCTCTTCGGGCCTTGCCTTCGTTTCACTCTGGCAATCCCTTTCGCGGTTTCCCAAACCGCTCAAGTCAGCAGGTTTGGAAACCTGCGCTACGGGGCGTTCGCGCCAGAGGTCGCGGAAGCTTTTTTCGGCGACGGGGGGAAACGAGCGGGTTTTGGTCCAGGGCCGCAGCGGATCGAGCACGGTGCCATCGATGATGCTTCGCAAGGGTTGCAGGAGGCGGCCGAGTTCGGTGACGAGTTGATAGACTTTGGGCCGGAGCATTGTGAAGGCAAAGCCGCGATACATGATTCTTTCAGCCAGTGTTGGTTTGGCCTGGGCGGCGTTGCGGCGATTGTGGAGCAGGTGATGGTGCAGATTGATTTTGACCGGGCAGGCTTCGGTGCAGGCGCCGCAGAGGGAAGATGCCTGGGAGAGATGCTTCCAATTCTGAAGACCGCGCAAGTGCGGTGTAATGACCGAGCCGATGGGGCCCTGATAGGTGGTGCCGTAGCTGTGTCCACCTACGTTTTTGAAGATGGGGCAGACGTTCAGGCAGGCCCCGCAACGGATGCAATGCAGGGCGTCGCGTTGTTCGGCATCGGCGAGGAGTTGCGTGCGACGATTGTCGAGAAGCACGACATGAAATTCTTTGGGGCCGTCGGGTTCGCCCGGCAATTTTGGCGCGCCGTAGAAGGTGTTGTAACAGGTAAGCGATTGGCCCGCTCCCGCGGTGGCGAGCATTGGCAAAAAGAGGGCCAGGTCCGCGAATTTCGGCAGGACTTTTTCAATGCCGACAATGGCGACGTGGACCTTCGGCAGCGCCGCGGTGAGGCGCGAGTTGCCCTCGTTTTCGGTGATGCTGATCATCCCGGTTTCGGCAACGACGAAGTTTGCACCGGTGATGCCCATGTCTGCCGCGCAAAACTTTTGACGCATGACGCGGCGTGCGGTCATGGTCAATTCTTCAGGTTCGTTCGTTGGAGGGGCGCCGAGTTTGTCATGGAACAAATCGCTGATTTGTTTCCGCTTCAAATGCATGGACGGAAAGACGAAGTGATAGGGAGGCTCCTGGCGCAGTTGGACGATATATTCGCCCAAATCGGATTCGACAATTTCGAAACCCTCCTCTTCGAGTTTCTCATTCAGGTGAATTTCTTCGCCCGTCATCGTTTTCGATTTGATGATGGAGCGGACATTGTTTTGGCGGGCGACCTTGACGATATAATCGCGGGCTTCCTGCGCATTTTCCGCCCAAAAGACTTTTACTCCGCGGGCTTCTATTTTGGACGCGAATTCCTCGAGGTAACGGTCGAGATGGTTTATGGCTTCCCATTTGATTTCGGAAGCCAGGTCGCGCGCGCCGGACCAGCTTTGGAATCGGCTTTTAAATTCGTCGCGTTTGACGTAATAGCCCGCCAACGCTTTTTGGATAAAATGACGATGGTTCAGGTCGGCGGTGTAACGCCGGGCGGATTCGCTAAATTCGCTGGCGGGCGTTTTCATGTCTGCGCAAGGACATCGGCCAGGTGGAATGTTTTAACCGGCTTGCCCTGTTTATCCAGGATGCCGCGAATTTGCATGAGGCAACTGGAATCGTTTGAGATGACGAAATCGGCGCCGGTTTCGGCTACGGAGGCGCATTTGACTTCGCCCATAGCCGTTGAAATCATGGGAAATTTTACTGCAAACGTGCCGCCGAAGCCGCAACAGGTTTCGGCTTCCTTCATCTCGACCAGTTGCAGGCCTTTGACGTGTTCGAGCAGTTGACGCGGCGGTTTTTTGAGGCCGAGTTCGCGAAGACCGTGGCAGCCGTCGTGAAACGTGGCGCGGCCAGGAAATCGCGCGCCGACGTCGAGCACGCCGAGTTTGTTGACCAGGAGATCGGAAAACTCAAAGGTTTTGACGGCGAGCGCTTTGGCTTCGGCTTCGCGCGCGTGGCCGTGGAATAATTCCGGGTAAAAGACCTTGACCATTGCGCCGCAGGAGCCGGAGGAGATGACGACGATTTCGGCATCGCGAAAAACTGTCATTTGGCGTTCGGCGACGGCGCGGGCTTCGTCCCAGTAACCGGAATTGAAAGGCGGCTGGCCGCAGCAGGTTTGGGCTTCTGGAAAATCGACGGTGTGACCGAGGCGCTCGAGGATTTTCACGATGTTCATTCCGGTTTGGGGAAAGAACTGGTCCACGAAACAGGGGATGAACAATGTGATTTTCACCGGGGGGATTATAGCGGGGGAAGTTGAAGCGTTGAAGAGTTAAAGCGCATGACATTCTCGTTCGGACGATTCTCCATCACCCCGGCCCTCTCCCGCTGGGCTCCCGCTGGGAGAGGGGAATCGTCGTCCGATGGTTTGACAGGGCGGACGGCGATTGCGGTTCATTGACCGATGCGCGATTTCACAATTGAAAGGCTTCATGCTAGCGCGAAAGGATTTTTTGGAAGCGGGTGAAGGCGTCGTTCCATGCGCGGGTGTTTTGCGGTGTGCAGGTTTTTGTTTCGAAGGAGCGGCGGACGACGGCGCGGCCTTCGGAGAGCGACGCGATTTCGCCGAGGGCGTGGAGTTGCATGATGATGTTGCCGACGCAGGTTGCTTCGACGGGTTCGCAAACAACTTCGCAGTTTAGGGCGTCGGCAGCAAACTGATTGAGCAATTGGTTCCGGCAGCCGCCGCCGACGATGTAAATCCTGTCGATTGGTTTATTCGTGACGCGGGCGAGTGACTCTTTAACAAGGCGGTATTTCAAAGCGAGACTCTCGAAGATGGCACGGGTAAAGGCGCCGGGAGTTTGGGGCACAGGCTGGCCGGTGCGGCGGCACGCGTCCGCGATGGCCTGGGGCATGTCCGATGGGGCTTGAAAATCGGAGATATCGGGGTCGATGAGGGTGGCGAAAGGGGCGGACTGTTCGGCCTGGCCGGCGAGGTCGTTATAGGTGAAGGATTGTCCGGCGCCGTCCCAGGCGCGTTTGCATTCCTGCAACAGCCACATGCCGGCAATATTTTTGAGGAAACGTGTCGTGCCAAAAGCGCCGATTTCGTTGGAAAACGCGGCTGCCAGGCTTTCTTCCGAAATGACCGGGCGGTTCAACTCGCGGCCCATCAATGACCACGTTCCAGAACTTAAGAAAACAGGCTCCGGTTCGATGGCGGGAACGCCGATGACGGCGGAGGCGGTGTCATGGGCGGCAGGCGCGATGATTTGCAGGTTGCGAGCGCCGGTGTCGGCGGCGATAGCGGGAAGCACGGGACCGAGCACCGTGCCGGCATCCATGAGGCGGCCGAAAGGTTTTTCGGGAAAATTCATTGCGCGAATGATTCCGCGTTCCCAGCCACGCGTATGGGGATCGAGCAATTGACCGGTGCCGGCGATGGTGTGCTCGTTGACGCAGATACCGCTCAAGAGATAGTGGAGCAGGTCCGGCATAAACAGCAGATGGTCCGCGCGTTCCAGATTCGGATCCGCGAGCAATTGAAAAAGTGTGTTGAAGAACATGAATTGAATGCCGGTGCGCCGATAGATTTCTTCGCGCGGCATTCGGGCGAATGCCTTTTCCTGCATTCCGTTTGTCCGGGCGTCACGATAGATAAACGGCGCGCCGATAATTTTCCCGCGGCTATCGAGAAGGCCATAGTCCACACCCCAGGTATCCACGCCGGCGGAAATCACGGAGCCGCCATATTTCCTTACTGCCAATGCGATGCATTTTTTGACGTGGTCAAAAAGCCGGTCAAGGTCCCAGTGCAAGCCGTCCGGCGCTTTGACGGGTTCATTTGGGAAACGGTTTAGTTCGTCCATTTGGAGCCGGGCGCCGTCCCAGATTCCGGCGACGACGCGGCCACTGCCCGCGCCCAGGTCAATTGCCAGGGATATTTTTTTACTATTCATCGTGCTTTGCTGGCATACAGCAATAGATCGTATGGGTCGTATAGGACATATAGGTCACAAGTGGGATGTGCTGTGCCGCTATTTTTATGTTATTCATTGGTTTTGCACAAAATAAATTCCCCTCCGCCGGTTTTTAGCGCGCGCATGATGGCGGGGCCTGGCCTGCGATCGGCGATGAACGTGTCGATGTCGGAAAGTTTGGAAAAGAACCAGGATGATTTCAGGCCGAACTTGGTGTGGTCGGCGAGAAGGATGACATGCTCAGCCCGTTGGATCATTTTTCGCTTAAGGTCAGCCTGTTCCATGGTCGCTTCGCTGAGGCCGCGACCCGGGTCAACACCGCGGCACGAAATAAACGCTTTATGCACCTGGCAACGTTCCAGTGCGGTGGCCGCGAAATCTCCGTGGCATGAGAGAGACCCGTGGCCGACGATGCCGCCGGATAAAATGACGCGGATGGCGGGCCGGCGCGCCAGTTCAATTGCCACCATCAATGCGGTGGTCAAAACGGTGAGTTCCACGTTTGGCAACAGGCGCGCGATGTGAAACACGGTGGAACTGCCGTCAAAAAACACGGAATCGCCGGCTTTGATGAGCGACAAAGCGGTTGTTGCAATGGCTTTCTTTTCGGGGATGTTGGCGCTTTCGCGGCTGTCGAGGGGGAGATCACGGTGGCTGTCGTTGAGCCGGACAGCGCCGCCGTGGCTGCGCGAGAGCAGGCCATCGGCCTCGAGCTTTTCAAAATCGCGCCGGGCGGTTTCTTCCGAAACGGCAAGCATCCTGGCGGCGCTTGCGGTGCTTACGGCGCCGGATTTGAGGACCATGTCCAAAATCCGTTGTTGTCGTTGGGCGGCGAGCATAGGCGTTAGTTCGGTGCTGCAACCCGTGTGGTTTGGCGTTGTGCGACGCTCTTCCGGCCGCTATACGCGGGCGGGGACGGCGCAACGCGCCGTCCACTGCCACAAGGTGGATTATTTGCTTCTTTTTACTTGTTCCCGGGATGGGTGCAAGCATAAAATCGCAGAAATAACCAATTAAACACAGAAATTCAAACATGAGCTTACAATACGTCAACGATTTGTGGAACGATGCAGAGGTGGAAAAGCTGTCCGGGGTGGACCGGCTGGTTTACCGGTCCAACAAGCTCGGCAGCGACCAGCGGATTACGAATACCGGCGGGGGGAATACGTCCTCGAAACTGCAGGAGCGCGATCCGCTGACGGGCGAATCGGTCGAGGTGCTTTGGGTGAAGGGGTCGGGCGGGGACTTGCGCACCAGCACGCGAGAGAATTTTTCGTCGCTGTACCAGCCTGAACTGATCGGGCTGCAGAAACTGTATGCGTCAAAAAAGGACCGGGGGCTCAAATCGCAGGCGGAGGACGACATGGTGGCGGCGTATAATCATTGCACGTTTAACCTGAATCCGCGGGCGCCGTCGATTGACCTGCCGCTGCACAGTTTTATTCCGGCAAAGTTCGTGGACCACATGCATCCGAATGCGATTATCGCGATCGCGGCCTCGGCGAACTGCAAACAACTGACCAAAGAAATTTTTGGGGACAAAATGGAATATGTTGAATGGATGCGTCCCGGTTTTGAGCTTGGCCTGGCGATGCAGGAGATTTGCGCGCGCAATCCCGGCGCGGATGCGATTATGATGGGGCAGCACGGCTTTATTTCCTGGGCAAATGAAGACAAGGAATGCTATCGAAGGACATTGGATTACATCGAACGCGCTTCGCAGTTCATCGAGAAGAAGTATGCCGAAAAAGGAGGCGACGCGACGGCGTTTGGCGGGCAAAAATTTCGTCCGCATGAAAAGTGGAAAGAGATTTTGGCGGCGATTTTGCCGTGGTTGCGGGGACTGGTATCGCAGCAAAAGCGTTTGATTGGGACGGTGCAGGACGACGAAAAGATCCAGCGTTTCGTCAATTCCAATGACGCTCCGCGGCTGGCTGAATTGGGGACGAGTTGCCCGGACCACTTTTTACGGACGAAAATCAAGCCGCTGTACGTGGGCTGGGACCCGCAAAAGGAAGATGTTTCGGCGTTGAAAGAGAAAATTTTGGCCGGCGTGGCGCAGTATCGGAAGGATTACGCCGCTTATTATGAGAAGCATAAACGGGCGAATTCGCCACTGATGCGGGATGCGAACCCATCGGTAATTTTGATTCCGGGCCTTGGCATGATTGCGTGGGGCAAGGACAAGAGCGAATCGCGGGTGACGGCGGAATTTTACAATTGCGCGGTGGAAGTGATGCGGGGGGCGGAGGCGATTGACCGGTACGTATCATTGCCGCAGCAGGAGGCGTTTGACATTGAATACTGGCTGATGGAGGAGGCGAAGTTGAAACGGATGCCGGCGGAAAAGGAACTGGCGAGGCAGGTGATTATTGTGGTGGGCGCGGGATCGGGTATTGGGAAGGAAACGGCCCATCGACTGGCGCGCGAGGGCGCGCATATTGTTTGCGTGGACCTGAACGAAGGGGCGGCGAGCGCGACGGCGAAGGAGATTACTGACAAGCTGGGTGCGGGAATTGGTGTGGCGGGCACGGGGATTTCGAATTGCGGCCCGGCCATTGGTCTTGCCTGTGACGTTACGAATCGCGCCAGCATTCGCGCCATGCTGGACCAAACGGCGCTAGCCTACGGAGGATTCGATTCGATTTGCGTGACTGCGGGCATTTTTGTGCCGAGCGATACGACAGGCCATATTCCCGATGAAAAGTGGGACACGACCTTCAAAATCAATGTTACGGGGAGTTATTTGGCGGCGGATGAAGCTGCGCGGACGTGGAAGGAGCAGAATTTGAAAGGCTGTTTGGTTTTGACGACGAGCGCGAACGCGGCCGTGGCGAAAAAAGGTTCGCTGGCCTATGACACATCAAAGGCCGCAGCGAACCATCTGGTGCGGGAACTGGCGATCGAATTGGCGCCGCTTGTGCGTGTCAACGGCGTGGCGCCGGCGACAGTGGTCCAGGGGTCGGCGATGTTTCCACGCGAACGCGTGATAGGATCGCTTGCCAAGTACGGGATCGCCTATCAGGAGGACGAGGCTACGGAATCGCTCGTGAACAAACTGGCTAAATTTTACGCGGACCGCACGTTAACCAAAGCGCCGATAACACCTGCCGACCAGGCTGAGGCGTACTTTTTGCTGGTTTCGCAACGGCTCAGCAAGACGACGGGGCAAATCATCACTGTTGATGGGGGATTGCATGAGGCGTTTTTGAGGTGATTCGGTAAAACATCGAACACCGAACGCCGAACGCCCAACGTCGAATGACATCCTCGTTCGAACGATTCTAACTAAATGCGCGGCTGGTGCCCCTTTGCCCCGCACACAGCCGCGCTCCGTATGCCAATCGAGGGCCGGTACCCTACCTGCCAGTTTGAGGCGAAATTTAAGCCACATTTTTAACTGCGCGCATCTCGAAATTTGCGCGCAGAACTGGCAGGTGGGGTAGCGGTCCTGATTCGATCACGGAAACGCTGAACATCGAACATCGAACGCCCAACATCGAACGAAATTCTTTTTCGGACGATTCTCCCTCACCCCGGCCCTCTCCCGCAAGGCATAGGCGCTAACTTAATAATGGACATATGAATAAAGATAAATTATTATGGCGCTATGCGCGACGAACTCATCACTCAAGATTGGGACATTGTGAAACGAATGCTG
>DATJTK010000011.1:0-21059 GCA_035503455.1 Candidatus Sulfotelmatobacter sp.
ACCGCTCTGGTGATAGTCGCTGAGAATTTGTGCGCGTTGCTCCGGCGTGTGATGGGGACGATTACTGGTCGAATTTTCCATACCCTCACTCTGACAGAACTTCCGCAGCCCTGCCTAGCCGGGGTTAGTAACACGGATACGACGATTCAGACAACGCCCGCCGTCAGGTCCGTGCTTGGCGGCATGAATATCGCCCGCCTGACCACGCAACCATCGAACGTTGGTGCAAGGTTTCTTGGCTGGACAAGTATGCGGGAACATTTTCGGATGATCCTTCTTTGCCGTTGAATGAACGCTGGAATCGCTGCCGTGCTTTCCTTGTCAAAAAAGGATTTCACAACGCAACCCGCAATTGGTTGAAGGATATTCATGGAAAGCCCGCAGAAATGTTTCGGGACCAATATCGCGGTGAATTGCTGGAATTGGAAATCCTGCCATTCAAGCAAATACCATTCGCAGCGTTCTTTGAGTCGCCCGACCCGGTTGCGGCGGGGCTGCCGGTAGCAGAATTGATTGGGCGGATCGCCGAACGATATGCTCGACCGACAAATGGACAACTCCAGGCACGCCTCATTATCGCAGCAGCGTTTCAGCGTGCTTTTGTTCGCATGATGGATTCACTCGGCGTCCAAAACGCATTACGAATCTGCTCTTGGTTTCAGGAGGTCTATAGCTTTTTAGTGGACTTGCACAATCAAGGCGCAAACACCGCAGAAATACTCCGCCTGATTCGCAAAGTTCCTGAATCACAAGGCGGACTGCGGTCTGCATGTGAATGGTTGTTCGACCCAGAAGCTTTGGGTAAATTGCCGATAGAACTCGCTGCGGACTTTATGGACGCATCCGCTCAGGTCAAAGATTTTTAACGTTTTCACTGCCTTCAATCGTGAGCGAGATTATGAACAATGATGAACTGCTCACCTTAATTAAGTCGTTGAATAACGCTCGGCTAGGAAGTCTTGGAGAGCATCTGGCTATTGAGTATTACAAAAATCGAGTCCCTCTTGCAAAGATTCGGCCCGTTCGCCGTGAAAGGCGAGACCTCATCATTGAAAATCCCGACAACAGCACAACAAGAGCAATTGACATAAAGGCTCGCAGACTTACAAATGAAATGTGGTCCAGGAATAAATTAATTCCGTATTATGCGGAGCGCATACCGGGGGTTGATTACGAACAGGTATTCTTTTTTGCAGATCGAGCGGTCTTCATTGATCCATTTTATTCTAGGCAAGAAAATGTTGGAATTTTAAAATCATGGGATATGCCATCACTGGCCAAGGAATACTCGGCTTGGAGAAGTCATGGTTGCAAGAATAAATCAAGTAAAAATACATTTATCGAGCCCGCACGTATGAAAGACAGGATTGGCCCCAGGGGAGAAAAGATAAAAGCTGAAATCGAGAACTGGTATCAGGATTCATTTTCGGCGGCCAAACCGTGTCGAGTGCTTTATCGCGGACCTGGCAACCCGAAGATGTTTGGCAAAAGAGACCTGCCGCACAACTTGCCAGGCAACAAATCGGACGTAGAAAATTTTTCCTCGACCGTGTTTGTCCAAACGGAGAAGAATATGCAGAGGACACAAGAAATTGAATTTATTGTTGCCTACCCGAACCGCTATTTGAAAAAACTTCCATTACAAGAGGGCAGCAAGATGGCAAAACAAAAAGGATATGACCGTGTCCTTGATCTGCCCTTGGTTCTTTACAGTTATCGTGAATGTGTCTTTCAGGATGCAGATAATCTTATGTCGAATTTTGCAGCGCGGTTTGCGAAACATTTAGGCTAGTAATCGGCCTATTGAGCGCCATGAAAGACGCGCCAAAGACTTGCGGTGTTTTGCTCGTGCCGCGCTCCCGGCCTCACCCCTACACCCTTTCGCCGGGGACGCTCCACTCGCAAAACATCGCAAGTCTTTGGCTGCACGGGCGGGCGAGGCGAAACGGGCTTTCCTCCAAGTATTCAGAAACCCGTTCCCCCTCGCTGTTCCGCCCTTATGGGTTCACTCCAGGACAAATGACTTAAATTGCGCGATTGGGAAATTTACGTCTCCTTAGAAAAAGTAAAAGATACCGTGGCAGAGGGAAAAGAAAGATGATATTTTCCTCCATACGTCGCGCTCAATATATCTCGCAAAATGGAAAATGTTCCGTTTTCACTTCACGCAGTTCAAACGACTCTTGAGCTTTGGCCCATTCCCAGCAATGCTTTTGCCATCCCCGCATTTTAGTCGTCGTGAAGTTCATCGAACGAGCGTGAAAATGGCGACGGATCTTTCGCTGCGGAATTGGTATTGATACCGATAATGACAAGCCGAACAAAGCTCGTTGCAGAAAGCCAAATGTTTTTCTTCAACTTCGCGGATTTCAAATGGCTGATTGGCTTCGACCCAATTCAGGCAATCATTCTGCCATCCCTCTTTTCTCGTCGTTGTAGCATTAAAGGCTTTGCACATGATAAAGCCCCACTCTCCAATCGGGTCACCCCCCTTAGAATCGCAATTTATTGCATCTGCGTATCATGGCAAGCACGAAAAGCGCAGCTTGTTCAAATAACCACAGTCGGAAAGACAGAAACCACATTTTTGGGGAACAAACGCGATTTTTCGTATTCGTCACTTGTCATCAATGCCTCATTAGGCATGATAGGGACGTTTTATGAAAAAGGGACTTCGGTACGGATTGTTTATCCTTTGCGTGATCGCATTAGTCGTTTTGGTCCGTCTGGACAATTCCCAAGGAGTCCCTCCCCGCGACCGGACGCTAATTTTGGTTTCGCTGGACGGATTCCGCTGGGATTATCTGGATAAATTCAAAGCCCAAACACCGCATTTGAACCAACTGGCTTCAGAAGGCGTCCACATGGAACGGCTTATCCCGGTTTTCCCTTCGCTCACGTTCCCGAATCATTACACCATCGTCACAGGGCTGTACCCGGAGCATCACGGGATCGTCAATAACCGGATGTATGACCCGAATTTTCAAACTAATTTCTATATTTTTGATAATGCCGGCCCTACCGATGGCCGTTGGTGGGGCGGCGAGCCCATCTGGGTAACGGCCATCAAGCAGGGGCGAACAGCCGATTGCATGTTTTGGCCGGGCTCGGAAGCGGAAATAGACGGCGTTCGGCCAACTGAGTGGAAAATGTTCGACGCAAAAATCACCCCGAACCAGGTAGTGGATACCGGCCTGGCCTGGCTGGCACAAACGAATCGTCCCGGCCTCGTCACCTTATATTTTCATGAAGTGGATACGGAATCGCATCATCATGGCGTGGAATCCGCACAGGTGGCGCGGGCAGTACCACAAATGGACGCAGCGGTGGGCCGACTGATGGATGGCCTGCAACGCCTTGGCCTAACCAATGCCACTGACGTAATCATTGTCTCGGACCACGGCATGACCGACTTGAGCACGAATCGTGTGATTGCCCTCAGTGATTACGTGGATCTGAGTACGGTGCAGGTGGATACGTGGGGTGCCGTGGCTGGCTTACGTCCGCTGGACGGAAATGCGGATGCGCTCTACGAAGCGTTTGCCGGGAAGGAAGATCATTTCAAGGTTTATCGGCGCGAAGATATGCCGGCGCGATTTCATTATCGGGACAACCCACGCATTCCGCCGGTCATCCTGATAGCGGACGAGGGCTGGTATATCAACAAGCAACCGCTGGAACCGGGAAGGTATTTTGAAAGTGCCACGCATGGATTTGATAATGAATTACCGTCCATGGGCGCGACATTCATCGCGTATGGCCCGGCATTCAAGAAGCACGTCACGCTGCCGCCCACGCCGAACGTGGACATCTATAATTTGCTCTGCGCCACGCTAGGTCTCAAAGCCGCCACCAATGATGGGGACGACACGCTTGTGCGGGAAGTACTGACAAAATAAAATAACAACACATGAAAAATATATTGCTCGTTTTGTCGCTTGTCGGATTGATGATACCGGCATACACCCACGCCCAAATCAATGCACCGGTCGCCACGACCGGCCAGACTGTGGAAACGATTATTTGTATCCGGCATGGAGAAAAACAGCCCGATGGACTTGGCCAATTGACCTGCAAGGGACTTAATCGTGCATTGGCTTTGCCCAATGTATTGCTGGCCAAATACGGCACGCCACAATTTATTTTTGCGTGCAACCCAACCCAGAAGGTGCATGATCACGGAGGAGAGTATTATTATGTTCGCCCACTTGCCACCATTGAACCAACAGCCATCCGCTGTGGGCTGCCCGTGAATACAGAGTTTGGCTATAAAGAAATCAAGGGGCTGGAAGAAGAGTTGAACCAACCGCAGTATCAAAACGCGACGGTCTTTATCACTTGGGAGCACCTGATGTTGGATGATTTCGCCAAAAATATGCTCAGGGACAATGGTGAAAATCCGCAAAAGGTCCCTTCCTGGCAGAACAGTGAGTACGACTTGATATTCGTTTTCAAGGTTACGCGGGAAAATGGGCAGAAAAAAATTTCCTTTGCCATTGACCATGAGGGCTTAAATGGTTTCAGCGATGCCTGCCCTTAATGATCACCTGCTTTTTGACACTTCGAAAATTGGTCGGGTAAGGGGGTGACATTGCTGCCACTCCCTCCCCTCAGAACCGGACGTGAGAGTTTCCCCTCATCCGGCTCAAGCCGATACGAAGCCCCGACGACGCGGAGCCGGTTTCACGACGGTTTAATCCCGGCCTGTTGGCGCGTGATGCCAAACTTCTTCTGGAACTTGCGTTCGTTGAAGTAAGTCCGCCATTGCGGGTCGAACGGGTTGGCATTGCGCCGGATTTTGACATGACGCCGGATTTTGGTTTCGCCTGCACACGTCAGGCGGCCCCAAATGGGCGTGCCGTCCGGTTTGTGTTTCCCCGTCTTGGCCGCAAACGTCCAAGCTCGTTTGTGCCAGGCTGGGAAGCAGTGCTTCTTGACCCAGTCACGCGATTTCTTGGGATATCGGCGTTTGGCCCATTGCCACAGCGCCCGCCAGATTTCATGGTCCACCCGGTGGAACGTGTCTGAAGCCGCACAGTGCCGGTGATAGTTGGCCCAACCACGGATGATGGGGTTCAACCTCACGATCAACTGCGTCTGGCTGATGGATTTGTTCTCTTTAATCAACCCCCGGACTTTCTCCAAGAACACTTGCGTGTTCTTCTTCGATGGTTTCGCCAGCGGCTGGCCATCGTACTTGCGGAGATTTTGTCCGAGGAAGTCGAACCCTTCGTCAATATGGGTGATACGTGTCTTGTCGGCGGAGAGCGCCAGCCCCCGTTCGTGCAAGAACCGCTTCACCAATGGACGTACTTCCTTTTCCAGCAGCCTTTTCGTGCCGCCGGTAATGATGAAGTCATCCGCATACCGGACGAGATTGACCTTGGGCGACCAGCGTCTGCCGTTCCTGCACTTCTGCCTTGGGAAGTGCTTGGCCAGCAGTTTTTCCAGTCCATCCAAGGTCATGTTCGCCAGTGTCGGCGAGATAATGCCCCCTTGCGGCGTGCCCGCCTCCGTGGGAAACAAGGTTCGATTGTCGATGTAACCGGCCTGTAGCCATTTTTGGAGCACCTGTTTGTCCGTGGGGACATGCCGGAGCATCCAAGCGTGGCTGATATGGTCGAAGCACCCTTTGATGTCGCCTTCCAGCACCCACTGTGGCGAATCGCCCCGGCCCAGCACATTGAAGCACTGTGTCAGAGCATCGGCCGTGGAGCGTTCTGGCCGAAAGCCATAGGAATGATGATCTCCGGTGGTTTCCGCGACGGGTTCCAGTGCCAGCAAGTATAACGCTTGCATGGCCCGGTCTTTCATCGTGGGAATGCCCAGTGGTCTTTGTTTTCCATTGGCTTTCGGGATATAGACGCGGCGCAAGGGCAGCGACCTATATCCTCGACGTTGCAACGACCCAATGGCCTTGAGTCTGGCCGCCGGAGTCTGCCAGATGACTCTGTCCACTCCCGGCGTGCGTTTGCCTTGATTTTCCGTCACCCGTTTCACGGCCAAGGCTTTGCCGCAAAACGAGCTGGTCAGCAGCCGTTGCAAGGCTTGCACCTTGCCCCAGCGGCTTTCCCGTGTTGCCTTTACGATACGCGCTTGCAGCCTCCTGACTTGGCGTTCACATTGGAGCCAGTTGATTTGCTGCCAGTGTGCGGCCTTGCCAGAGGACGCACACATGGATGAATCCACGTTCATTTGCTTTTCCTCTTGTGAAGGTTCCACGAGTTCTCTCGTAACGATTGACCTTGCTGGAAGTCGGCCCGCTTGCGCGGCGGAGTTGAGATCGCAACTCCTATCCATCCCATTACAGGATGGCCTTTGCTTTCTCCAGCGTTCCTCTGCCCGCCACTCCCACAGCGCGCCTCGCGGCGTGCCTGCCTCAGTGAGGCAAAGTATCGGGTTTACCATGTTCCGCTTAAACAACGATGATGATTTAGCCCCTGCCTCTACACCGACAGCCATGTTGTCCGTGTGCCCGCACACTGAAATCGGGCATCCTGACTGCATACCGTTTTGGTGCCGAGCCTGTCAGCGTCTTTGGCTCGTTGCAATTGACGATGTTGGCGGCAGTTCACCTGAGTTGGGCGTGTCATCCAGTCTGGCCTTCCGGCTGCCCTGACGCTGGCAGCCCGGCGACTTCCTCGCGGTCGTCTCCTCCCTGAATGGTGGAAGTACGTTGTCTCGGCAGCTCCCGACCCAACCGTTGCCAGTCGCGCCGGTGCCGATAGACTCTGCGGACGGAACCGCAGGTTCGCTTACGAAGAGTCCATAGCGAACAGTTGTTTAAGCAGCTTCATGTCGCATCCAGTGAAATTGCCAGTGATTGTTACCAAAAGTTCACCGTAGTTCCTCCTAGTTACGCTTGAGAACCACAAGAAAATGTGCTATTTCTACCACAGGTAGTGCGAGTTTATGTCCGATTCCGACCTCCGCCTCCAGTGTAGTTAAGGTGTAGCCTTAAAACGGCACTCTGTCCCTTCACATTGAAGTAAGTCCGCCATTGCGGATCGAACGGGTTGGCATTGCGCCGGATTTTAACATGGCGTCTAATTTGGGTATCGCCCGCATAGGTCAGGCGAGTCCAAATCGGAGTGCCCTCCGGTTTATGTTTGCCCGTCCTGGCCGCAAACGTCCAAGCTCGATTGCGCCAGGCCGGGAAGCAGTGCTTCTTGACCCAGTCGCGCGATTTCTTGGGATGTCGGCGTTTGGCCCATTGCCAGAGTGCCCGCCAGATTTCATGGTCCACCCGGTCGAACGTATCCGATGCCGCGCAGTGCCGGTGGTAGTTGGCCCAGCCACGAATGACCGGGTTCAACACCGCCATCAGCAAAGTCTGGGTAACGGATTGGTTCGCCTCAATCAGCACCCACTGCGGCGAACACCCCCGGCACAGCGCATTGAAGCACTGTTGCAGGGCGTCGGCAGTGGAGCGTTCCAGTCGGAAGCCATAGGAATTGGGGTCGGCGGTAGTTTCCGCGACGGGTTCCAACGCCAGCAAGTGTAACGCTTGCATGGCGCGGTTCTTTCATCGTGGGAATGCCGAGCGGCCTTTGTTTTCCATTGGCTTTCGGGATATATCATTATATTGCCCTTGAGACCTCGCGCATGTACTTCGCTGCTTTCGGTCGTTATTGGCAATGCTCGCTCCACAGGCTCCCGGCACTGGCTTCAGATTGTTGGTGGGCGAGAATTTCGCAAGACATTCTTGAAGGCAGCGAGCGTATCCGGGCTGACATGATGCTCAATACCTTCGGCGTCCATCGCCGCTATACGTTCCGAAATGCCCAGTGAACGGAGAAAAGTCGCAACCACCTCATGCCGATTTTTGCATGTCGCCGCCAAAATGCGCCCTTTCTCTGTGAGGAAAATACCCCGATACGGCTGCGCCTTTACTAACCCCGCCTTTTGCAATCGGGCAATTGTGCGGTTAACGGTGACGTGTGTCACTCCCAGCCGCCGCGCCAGATCTACTACCCGCGCCTCGCCCGTTTCCGCAATCAAATCAGCGATGGCTTTCGCGTAGTCTTCAGAGATTTCTTTTGCGTTGTCCCGGCGGGCTTTAGCCAGACATTCTACCTGATATTTCTGGCTGGCATGAGCGTGTGCCGTCCCGAATGAATCTTGTTGTGCCGGGGCCATTTGATTTTTCCATTATCCGTGAAAAAACCAACCGCCCCCCTGGTTGGAAAGCGCCGATAAACTTAGGATTTCCCGTCGGTGCTTGCCCCATTGCGGGTAAAACGCTTGAACGCGTTCAGCTGGCCGGGATGCGCCCGCCAGTAACTCACCAGGTTGGAAAAGATTGCCAGCGTTTCCGGCCGCAAATGGTGTTCGATGTCCTCGACCTCCCGGCTTACCGTTTCGGAATCCAAGCCGAGGAGTTCCAAAAACTCCGTGAGGATCTTGTGGCGTGACTTGACGTGCTGCGCCACCTGCTGCCCCGTCGGCGTGAGAGTGAACCCCCGATAGCGTTCGTAGTTCACAAAGCCGCGCCGGGCCAGCCGGCGCACCATATTGGACACCGCCGACGTGGTTAATCGAAGCGATACCGCCAAGTCCGCCACGCGGGCATAACCTTTCTGCTCGATCAATTCCTGAATCCGCTCCAGATGGTCTTCGGTGGACTCCGAGCGGTTCGGGGCTGCTTTCCTGGACTTTCGTGGGGTTTTGATCATGTACAGCCATTTTAACAATGATCCGCTGCCATGGCGAGTCCTTTTGTTTTTCAATCCAACTTAAATAAATGTATTCATATGAAAACATTGTATTTGACAATATACACACTTGTTGGTTTCTTCAAGACAAAAAATGAATAGTCAAAAATCGAATATGCAAACGCATAACAAGGACGGCGCAATGCGTCGCAAAAAAGCGGCAACCGAGCGGAAGCAGGATTCGCAGGGATTGGTTACGCTGGCCGGCGTAAAAAATATTTTGGGAGTGGCAATATGGTTGTGCCTTTTAATTATAGATACGGCATCTCTTGCGGCAGAGAGCCTTCAGCCGTCAGATTCACCAGCACCTTCCGTCAATCCGGTCACGAACTCCGTGCCGCCTGCCTCTTCACCAATTCCAACGCTTACATCCATCCCTTCAGTGCCCACCAATACCGTATTGCTTCCACTCGTACCCGTAGCTCAATCCCAAACGAATCAGACCCAGGCGGCAGGGACAAATTCTGCCGTCGCCCTGCCGTCAATAACGGTCATCGGTGATTTGGACCTGAAGCGGGACCAAATCGCGCCCGACCTTGGCGCGGTCACCTACACGCTTGGCCAAAATCAGATCAAGACGACAAGTCAAGGCGAAAATTCCTCCTTTCAGCAATTGGTGTTACACGCTCCCGGTGTGGTGCAGGATGAATTTGGCGAAGAGCACGTCCGGGGCGACCACGGCGACATTCAATATCGCGTCAACGGTGTTTTGCTGCCGGAAAGCCTTAACGGGTTCGCGCAGGAAATTGACCCCCACATGATCAATTCGGTCACCTTGATGACCGGAACATTACCGGCGCAATTCGGTGATCGCACTGCGGGGATTTTTGACATCACCACAAAATCAGGCGCGCAACTCAATAACAACGATGTTTCCCTTTATGGCGGCAGTTACGACACGATTCATCCTTCCGGGGCGTTCGGCGGCACGACTGGCAAGCTGGATTATTTTGTCACGGCTTCGTATTTGCACAGCAATCTTGGCATTGACAATCCCATGGACAACTCCGACCCGCTGCATGACACCACCGACCAGGAGAAAGCTTTTGGTTACTTTTCCTACCTGCTCAACGATTTTAGCCGCGCGACATTGCTCACGAGCGCCTCTTACGGCAATTTCGAAATTCCCAACACTGCAGGGCTTTCGCCGAGTTACACGGACAGCACGAGCGATGAGACGCCAGATTCATCCAGCATTAATGAAAATCAAAATGAACAAAATTATTACGCAGTGCTGTCGTATCAAATTTCACAGGGCGATTTTTCATCCCAGGTTTCCGCCTTTACCCGCTACGACGGCATCCGGTTTTCTCCCGATCCGGTGCAGGACCTAATCTTTAACGGCAACGCCGCCTCAATAAAAAATAGTGATTTTGCAAACGGCGGGCAAATAGACGCCGCATACAATCTGAGTGACAGCCATACGCTCCGGGCCGGGGCGCTGGCCACCTATGACATTGAAACACTTGATACCTCATCCTCCGTTTTCCCGTCCAGCGATCAATTTTCGCCAAGCGGGGTCGATGAGGAGTTGCCGACATCGAGGCCAACGCAGTCGTCCACCATCCCGGAGACCATTGTTGCCAACAGCGGAAACAGCGGCCTGACCTCCGGCGTTTACCTGCAGGACGAGTGGCACTTGACCGACCATTTGACCTTGAACTACGGCTTGCGCTACGACCGTTTTGACGTATCGTTCGACCACGAAGATCAAGTCAGCCCGCGCGCCAATCTTGTCTGGCAAATAAACGAGGCCACCACCGCCCACATCGGCTATGCAAGGTATTTCATGCCGCCGACGCTGCAATACATCCCGTCCTCTTACGTGAAGGACTTTGAATATACGACCGATGCACCCTTCAATGACCAGGACGATCCTCAGAAGGTTGAACGCGACCATTATTTTGACGCGGGCATTTCCCGGCAGATCACTAAAGCCTGGCAGGTCAACGCCGATTCCTACTGCAAGCTGGCTAAAAACCTCCTGGACGACGGCCAATTCGGCACGGCGGTCATTCTCAACAACTTTAATTATTCCTCCGGTCTGGTCTATGGCGCGGAATTGAGCAGCACCTATAAACGGGGGCCCTTCTCGGCCTATGGCAATTTTTCCTATGTCCAGACCGAGGCAAAAGACATCAATTCCGAGGAAAACGAATTTCCCAACAATGAATTGAGTTATTTGACCACGAACTCATTCCAATTAGATCATCAAGGCAAGTTCACCGGGTCGGGTGGATTGTCTTACATCCTCATGAAGAACACACTGTTGCACTCGGATTTTCTTTACGGCAATGGTCTGCGCGCCGGTTTTGCAAATTTTGATAAACTGCCGGCCTATTGGACGTTCAACGCCGGTATTGAATATGTCTGGCCACTGCATCGTGCGGGCATCAGCGAGTTAAGGTTTCGTTTCGATTGTTTGAATCTATTCAATGAAACGGCGGAAATCCGCAACGGCACCGGAATCGGCATTGCATCGGCCGCCTACGGGCCATGCCGCTCCTACTACGGCGGAATCACAGCGGTTTTTTGAAGGAGCACATGAACGCTTTGGATGCACGTCAAGTCGGTTCCGGCTACGAGTTGAAGGACGAACTCGCCCGTTCCTGTCTGCCGTCGGCGAGAGAGGACGGGAATTTCAAGCTGGCGTGGGTGAATTCGATTTGCGTCCTTTTTCTTCTGATTGGAATCGCAGGCGCGCGGCGCGGCGTCATTTCAATCAAAAATGTTCCGCCGATACAGGAGATTGTTCCGCTTGTCGTGATGCCGCAGACATTGCCGCCGCAAGTCGCGGTTCCTCAAAAAAAGGAACAACCGCAGGAACAGAGCGAGCAGGTGCGCGTATTTGTCGCTCTGCCAACTGCGCCCAATATCAATTTTTCCGTCCCGACGGTTGGAACACTTGTCAGGTCCGCTGCCCTGGCCTCTGCGCCGCCACTGAATCCACTGGCGACGCCGGAGCAAATCGGTTCGGTGGGTAATACAGGCGCCGGTGGCGAGCGCCCACAGCCGCCGTATCCGCAACTGGCGATGGAAACCGGCGAGCAGGGAACGATTGTGCTTCTGCTGGGCGGCGACGAAGAGGGCAATGTTGTTTCCGTTGACGTAAAGCAATCGTCCGGTTTCCCGTTCCTCGACCACGCCACGTCGGAATTTATTAAAACTCATTGGCATTTGCCGACGAATTCCGGCACACGTCTTTTTCAGACCCGCATCACCTACAAGCTGCAAATAAACTATTAACCATCCATCAATCAAACTCATGCTCGCAAATATCGTATTTCAATTCTTTATTAAAGGCGGCCCGGTCATGTGGCCAATTCTTACCTGTGCCCTTGTTGCCGTCGCCGTCGTCGGCGAACGCACGTTCTGGTGGTTCCGCGAGAGCCGCAAACGCGAACCAAAAAAACTCGAGCAACTACTTGCCGCGTTGGAAAATTTTGATGTTGGAGCCGCTAAAGACATTTCCAAAAACTCTGAAGATCCCGTTGTCCGCGTGATTCATCATGGTCTTGACCACTCTGGCCATGCCCACTCGTTACTGGGCGCACTGCAACTGGCGGCGGGCATTGAATTAAAGCGGGCGGGACGTTTTCTGACGGTGATGGATACGCTTGTAACGCTTGCGCCGCTGTTGGGGCTTCTGGGCACCGTCACCGGCCTGATGCGCGCTTTTCTCCACATCGGTAGCGCCGAATTGTCCGTCACAGGTGTGACCGGCGGCATTGGCGAAGCGTTGATTGCCACCGCATGTGGCCTGGGCATCGCCATCTTTTCATTGATTCCGTTCAATTATTTCACTGCCAGAGTCTCGCAATTACAGTTCGATTTGGAAACGGCGGCGACCAACGTCGAAGTCATGGTTGGTGGGGGCAAAGCCAGCGAGGTCCATTTACACAAGCCGCAACCACCCATCGAGACGACTAGCCACTAAAAATCTTGCCGATGAAAATTTCGTCGCCCATTCCCACGCGCCGCTCGCGGATTGTCATCATTCCGTTGATTGACATCATGTTTTTTTTGCTGGCGTCGTTCATGATGGTGAGTCTGCAAATGAGCCGGACTGAAAACATCAAAGTCCACCTGCCCACCGCGATCGAGGCGCAGCAGGATTACAAGCCCAACATGGTGAACATCGCGGTGGACAAATCGGGAACCGTATGGCTTGAGAAAAAAGAAATTTCGCTGGCCGAACTTGGCCTGGTTTTGAGCAACCGTTTTTATGCCGACACGAATTTGCCAGTCTATATTAGCGGTGACCGCGACGCGCTGCATGGAGACATGGTAAAGGTCTATCAGACCGTTCGGGCAGCGGGCATCCAAAACGTTGCATTCATCACCCACAGCAAACAAGAGACTGCACCATGAAAATCCGCACGCCTGTTCCAGAAAGGAAGTCGCGACTGGAAATCATCCCACTCATAGACATCATGTTCTTTTTGTTGGCGTCATTCATGATGCTCAGTTTGCAGATGCAGATTGTGCGCACGTTGAAGGCGAATCTGCCCACGGCCACGCTCGCCACTTCAACCAAAAAACCCGACATCGTGAACCTGAACGTAAACAAGGACGGAGACGTTTCAGTGGATGATAAACCGTTAGCGTTCCCTGAATTGTTCTCAATGTTGACGAACCGCTACAACCTGAACACTAATTTACCAGTTTATATCACGGGCGCGAATGATGCGACACACGGCTCCGTGATGTTTGTCCTCGATTTTGTGAAACGCGCGGGCATCCGCAACGTTGCCATCGCCGTTCAAGCGGCCCCTGACCCTTCCAATCCATGAAAAATTTTCAGCAAAACCTGCTCATGATTCTGGCGCTTACGCTTTGCGGCCTGTGCGCGTGGCAATGGTATGTGCAAACGGTCCAGCGGACCACTATCCAGGACTTGAACCAGATGGTTTATGATCGCAACGCGACTATTCAGAGCAACACGAACACGATTGCGACGCTAAATTCCAAGGTGAACGATATGGACATGCGAATTACCCAACTCAAAGGAACCGTGGCGACGAATGAACAGGTGATAGTTTCCCAAACGGCGAAAATCGAACTATTGCAATTTGAGCATGACAGCGACACAAACCAAATTGCCCAATACAAAGTTGCCGTGGATACATTGGATTCGCGTCTGAAAGACGCTTATGCAGGGATTGATAAACAGAACGAAGCAATCACCAACCTCATCGCCCAGCGCGATGATTTCGTCAAAAAATACAACGACGTCGTTACAAACCGAAATGACATCGTCCTCAAATACAACGAACTGGTGAAACAAGTGGAAAAGAACCAGAACGAGGGCGGCAACCAGTGACGCGGTCGCGCCAGCCGAATATTTCAACCAACCTCAAAGTGTTCATGCTAAAACATTCTTTTTGACATAGTAGTATGTCCTGTTGTAAAAATGAGCATGGGAATCATTAGTCATGAACGCTCCGTGATCGAATATGGAGGAAGGCCGCACTTTGAATTTTATGGATGAACAGGACTCTGTGAAAATAGACAACAACGCCTCCCCGAACTTGTGTGAACCGCCAAAGGACAGAAGCCCGGCGGTTTCGCGCCCTGGCGCGGTGTCGCTGGAAGGAATGCACAGCAGCGTGAATGTGCCATCGTCACGCGCCAGCTTCTGGAAGCAAATGGCCGCCTTCTTCGGCCCGGCGGTTCTGGTCAGTGTGGCTTACATGGACCCGGGCAACTGGGGCACCGATCTCCAGGGCGGCGCGCAATTCAAGTACGGCCTGCTTTGGGTGGTCGGCCTCGCCAGCCTCATGGCAATTTTCCTCCAGGCCATTGCCGCCCGGCTCGGCATAGCGACCGGGCGCGACCTGGCCCAATGCTGTTACGACTGGTATCCCAAGTGGACGCGGGCGCCGAATTGGCTCATGGCGGAAGTGGCTATCATCGCGTGCGACCTGGCCGAAGTTTTGGGCGGCGCGGTGGCGCTGAATATGTTGTTCCATATCCCCATTTTCTGGGGGGTCATCATCACCGGCGCGGATGTGTTGCTGCTGCTGGCATTGCAACGTTTCGGGATGCGAATGATTGAGGCCATCGTTCTGCTGCTGGTCGCAACCATCGGCGTTTGCTATTTCATTGAAATTTTCGTCCTGCCGCAGACGCGGCCCAGCTTTCTGGAAATGGGCCGGGCCATGATCACGCCCGCGTTGGGTTCGTCCGGCATGATTTACGTAGCCATTGGCATCATCGGCGCGACGGTCATGCCGCACGTGTTGTATCTGCACCCCGCCCTGGTGCAGAGCCGCAAATTTCAGAAGGACGAAGAATCCATCCGAACCGCCATCCGCTTCAACACCATTGACGTCACCGCCAACCTGTCGGTCGCCTTCGTGATTAACGCGGCCATTCTCGTGCTGGCCGCCATCGTCTTTTACGGCAAGACCAGTGTGACCGCCGCCGGCGGACAAGTCGTCCAGTTTAATGATAATACGGACTGGATACAGGCGGCCAACCTGACTTTAGCGCCGCTCATGGGCACGACTGCCGCGAGCATGCTTTTCGCCATCGCTCTGCTCGCCAGCGGTCAGAGCGCCACCATTGTCGGCACGATGGCCGGCCAGGTCGTGATGGAGGGCTTTATGCACTGGAGAATCGCCCCGTGGTTGCGACGGTTGATTACCCGCTCGCTGGCCATTATCCCTACGGCTATCTTTGTTGGAATCCGCGGGGCCAATAACATCAACGACCTGATCGTCCTGAGCCAGGTGGTGCTGTCGTTCCAGCTTCCGTTTGCGATGTTCCCCTTGCTGCACCTTGCCAGTTCCAGCAAACGGATGGGACAATGGCGGATCGGCTGGTTTCTGCTCATCGCCGGGTGGGGCTCGGCGTTGTTGATCACGGCCTTCGATTTTTACGGTCTGCCTGACGCTTTGAAGCAGGCTTGGCAGGTCATCCGGGGCGGATAAACCATGAAAGGCTGACGCATGTATAAGACTATTCTCGTGACGCTGGACGGCACTCCAACCGACCGTGCCATCATCGAACACATCAAACAACTTGCGAAACTCATGCAAAGCCGTGTGATATTACTGCATGTAGCGGATGGCTGGGCGGCACGAACTTTTGGCGCGGATGCGGTCAGCCCCGAGATAGTCGAGGATACCGCGTATCTGAACCGGGTTCGGTCAGAGTTTCAATCCGTCGGCATTCCCGCCGGGGCCGAATTGGCTTATGGTGAACCATCCAAGGAAATCGTCAAATGGGTCGAACAAAAGGGTTGCGACCTCGTGGCGATGAGCACACACGGTCATGGCTTTCTCGGTGATCTGTTTTTGGGCAGCGCGTCGCGGCACGTTCGCCACAGCATTAGCGTTCCCGTGCTCCTGCTCCGGGCAACGTAAATCATTTGCAGAGATTTGTAATTTGGCTGCAAAATCAAATGAGGCGCTTCCAGCCGCCGCTTTCAATCGCCGCAATGTCTTCACAGTCCGCCTGCAGTGCGCATGCAAACTGGTAACAGTTTTCAATGTTCCATTTCAGCGCGGATTCGGGACGTTGACTCTCTCAAGATGTCAAGGAAAGCTGTCAGGGCAGGATTTTTGTCAGACTTGCGCCAGACCGCGTTTAATGGAATGGGAGCGGATTTCGGAGTGATTGAGCGGATGGCTACATGTGGGCGATTCAAGCTGCGTACGCAACGGGGTACGAGAGAAACACCAAGTCCGCTTTCTACGAGGGTTATCACGGTTGCCATGAAGTTTGGTTCATTGACGACGCGCGGGGAGAATCCAACCCGACGACAACTGGCAATCACTTCGTCAAACAGGCCCGGCGCGCCTTTGCGATGGAATTGCACAAAAGTTTCACTCGCCAGGCTTTGCAATCGCACCACCTTTTGTTTGGCAAGGGGATGGGTTTCGGGCAACGCAACGGCCAGACAGTCGGTGTAAACGGTTTCGTTCTCGAATTCGAATTGGCGGTCAGCCGGCAAGGGACGGGAAAATCCTAAATCAATGCGACCGTCATCCAACGCGGCGAGCTGCCGGTCAGGATTCAACTCATACAATTGCAATTCAACGTCAGGGAATTTAGCGCGATAGCTTTGCACCAGCGTGGGCAGGATCGGCGCCGTCGCTGTTCCGAAAAAGCCGATGCCCAAACTGCCCACTTCACCGCGGGCCGCCCGTTGGGCCAGGCGGGACGCTTCATTGGCGCGACGCAGGATTTCTTCAGCTTCCCGGAGGAAAATGGTTCCTGCGGCGGTGAGTTGGACGCTGCGTTTGGTGCGGAACAGGAGTTTGACGCCCAGTTCATCTTCAAGGTCAAGAATGGTTTGGCTGATGGCGGGTTGGGCAACGTGCAGGCGGCGCGACGCTTCGCTGTAATTGAGGTATTGAGCGACGGCGGCAAAATAGCGAAGGTGGCGCAATTCCATAATGAATAATTATCGTAAAATCCGATTACTACAAGCAAAACATGCTATTTCCGCGATTTAAGAACCTATGCGATATATGAGGTGTCAGCAGCTAAAGGCGGCTGAGGAAAACGAAAAATGAACGTTTAAGAAAAGAGGAATGAATATGAATGCATCACTGCAAAACAAAGTCGCTCTCATCACTGGTGGAACCTCGGGCATCGGCAAAGCCGCAGCCCTCGCTCTAGCCGAAGCCGGGGCAAAGGTTGTGGTCGCCGGACGCCGTGCCGAGGAAGGAAACAAAGTCGTTGAGGCCATTAAACAGGCCGGCGGTGAAGCCTTGTTTGTCAAAACAAATGTCGCCGAGGAGGCCGATGTGAAGGCTCTTGTGGACAAGGCAGTGGCTACTTTCGGACGCCTGGACATCGCTTTTAATAACGCCGGCATCGAGGGCCAGGTTGGTCATTCCATCGAAACGATGGACGTAGAGGATTATCAGTCTGTCTTCGACATCAATGTCAAAGGTGTCTTACTTTCGATGAAGCATGAAGCTGCGGCCATGCTGAAAAGTGGCGGCGGCTCGATCGTGAACACGTCATCCATCGCCGGACACGTCGGGTTCCCCGGCGGGGGGGTGTACGTGGCCAGCAAACACGCGATCATCGGCCTGAGCAAGAGCGCCGCCCTCGACCTCGCCACCAGGGGCGTGCGCGTCAACACCGTTTCACCTGGGACGATACAGACTGAAATGATTGATCGCATGACGGGAGAAGGAGAAACTGAAGCCAAGAAATGGTGGAGCAGCCAGCATCCTATCGGGCGCATTGGCACTGCCGATGAAGTCGCGGCCATGGTCGTCTGGCTCAGTTCCCCGCAAGCCTCGTTTATCACCGGCACAGACATCGCTGTGGACGGCGGTTATTTGGCACGATAACCCCATAGCAAAGCCTGACTTCAAAATAGAAACTTGTTTATGAGCTTTTACCAAACCACCCGCGAACTTGACGCTGCGCGCGATAGGTACCGCGGGCAGATTATCCCGAAGCCGGCATTGGCCGTCATGGATGCGGAAACGTCGCGGTTGGCCGCATCCAATCTGGCGGTACGCGCCCTCAAAGTCGGCAATACCGCGCCGGATTTCATCCTGCCGGATGCGCACGGCCAATTGGTAAGATTCCATTCCCTATCGCGAAATGGACCTGTGGTCGTTGTTTTCTATCGCGGCGGCTGGTGCCCCTATTGCAACCTTTATCTGCGAGGTTTTCAGCGGGCTCTGCCGCGACTTCAGGAGCTTGGCGCGCAGATGGTCGCCATCTCTCCGCAATTGCCGGACAATTCGCTTTCCACGCAGGAAATGAATCAACTCGCTTTTCCGGTGTTAAGCGACGTTGGCAATAAAGTGGCTCGTCAATTCGGCATTGTATTTGAGTTAAGTCGTGAACTGCTCGAATTGTATCGCCAGTTCGGCCACCCCCTTGAAAAGGCAAACGGTGTCGGCGGAGGCAAAGAGTTGCCCGTTCCGGCGACAGTTCTCGTGGACCGCAAAGGCATCATTCGTCTGGCCCACGTGGACGCGGACTATACCCGCCGCCTTGATCCGGAGGACGTCATTGAAACTCTGAAAATGCTTAAAAATTAAAAATCACGTATTGCGATGGGCCACGACTTGTCAACCCGCAAACCAATATTAAATTCCCGAGGTTTGTATTGATAGCAAAAGAAGAATTTATGCCAAAAAAAGACAGTAGAGCGTGATTAACAACCTTTGAACCAAAATTACAACGACAACCAAAAAGAAAGGAAAAATACTATGCAAGCACTTCAAGACAACTACTTCACCGCCTATGGCAACCTGAAGCTGACGCGTGACGCCAAAGGCATACTCGTCGCCCAATTCCACACCAACGACGGGCCGTTCATTATGACCGCGCAAGCTCACACGGAATTTGTCGACGCCTTCTACCGAATTGCGCAAGACCGGGCGAACAAGATCGTAATCCTTACGGGCGCTGGCGGGGAGTTCATTACGGATGTTGACTGGTCCTCATTCGGCGATGGCTCCGATCCCGGCGTTTGGAGCCAGGTTCACGACGAAGGTGTTCAGGCTTTGGAAAACATAGCCAACATACGCGTGCCGGTCATCGCAGCGATCGAGGGACGCGCCCATGTGCATTCAGACTACGCCCTGCTGGCCAGTGTCATTGTGGCGGCAGAAGGCGCGACCTTCCAGGATGTGGCCCATTTCGCCGCGGGCATTGCGCCCGGTGACGGAGTCTTTACCACCTGGAGCTATCGCGCCGGAGCGGGACGAGCGGAGGCGTTCCTGCTGAACCCACAGCCGTTGGCCGCGCGTATTGCCCACGAGTGGGGAGTGGTTGCTGAGGTTATCCCGAACGGGAAGGCTCTCAGTCGGGCGCGGGAGTTGGGCGAGTTGTATTTGAAGGCTCCTGAAGTGACGCGCCGCAATACGCGAATCCACTTCATTCAGCCTTTGAAAGAGCGCATCGTGCGGGAAGTTGGTTACGGGTTGTCGCTCGAAGGAGCGTCGGCAGCCGATCTTGTCAAATCGAGAAAGTCTATAAAAATGTCTGAAGACCTTCGACCATCAATGCGGAAGGCCGCTTGATGTGCCTATTTTCGAAATATTCACGGTTGAGTGGGCGGTAGGGGAAAAGGAAACGAAACAGTATTCCTGTGTTGAGTTTCGTTACGCCACTGTTGCCCGCTCAACCACTTGGAATTGGCGAAAGACTTGAAAAACATATGATTACAGAAGTGAGGATGGATATGAAACGAAGAGAAGCGGGCGAAAAAATCATGCGCGAAATGATGGGCGAGGAAACGGCGGGACGATTGCTGGCATCTGCCGCATCGGGCACGTTCGGGTCTTCCATCGCCGGTTATGCTATCGATCAGGCCTTCGGCGAAATCTGGACGCGTCCGGGCCTGGATCGAAAAGCGCGCAGTCTGGTGTCAATGGCGGTTATGATCGCCTTGCGGCAGCCAAACGAATTCGCGATCCACATGAATATTGCCCTCAACAACGGTCTCACCCTGACTGAAATCGAAGAGGCTTTAGTTCAGACATTGCCCTATGTGGGATTTCCCGCCGTCGCGACGGCGCTCGCCGCGGCCGGTAAGGTCATCCAGGAGCGCGGGATCGATAAAAGCCCCGGCTATCGCGGCCACCGTGGACTGCTTTGATTCTGCGGAGGTGTTAGACGGCCGCTATGTCGAATGAAGCACGGTATTCGCCTGTAGAAATCTACAAGCGGTATCCAGGATTAAATCTCAGGACGAACAAACTGTGCTTTTTTTCAAAAAAGATATTGACTGTAACTGCGTCCTTGTGGTAAACGTCTATACGTTCGATGAATACTTGCTTAAACATATCAACCGCGAGTTGGCCGATTAGGTCGGTCGCGAAAGCGACGCGTCATAGCCGGTATAACCCGGGTTGTGAGTTTAGCCTGGGACTATCCAAGGCTGCTATCGGGCAACAGCTCGAAGGTAATTTGGATAGACTTGGCGTAAGCAGGTGAAGTATCGAAATTGGCTTTATTTAACCCTGCTTGCCTGGCCGTAAGCAGGGTTTTTTGTTTTCCCGCATAACTGCGAAACCGATTGAAGATAAACAATCTGTGAACAAGAAAGAAGAGACATCCAGGTGATGTCGGGCAGTAACAAACTAAGAATGGCGCAAGAGAGCCGAGGCTCTCAACCGGTGAAGTGTGCCTATAGCTTGCCGGAAACCGCGCCGAAATGGTTTAGCTCGAATTTACAAATTAAGGGCTTCGCAGGAGGTGTGCCCCTAAACACCGAAACAGCCGCCGTGAAACCGCGGGTTGGGATCGAATAGATCGCCAAGAGGTGTTTGTTCTTTGTTGAAATGGCATGGGCCGGACGCGCAATGATGCTTCCGGCCCTTTCAATTTCCGCGGTTGTGATTTAACAGCAGAATG
>DATJTK010000012.1:0-7100 GCA_035503455.1 Candidatus Sulfotelmatobacter sp.
TGTTTTGCGACATTTGCGTCGGTGTCAATAAGTTCACATTTAGTGAGGTTATTGACACCAAGCCAAAAACGGCTTTTCGCTCGGTAAAATCAACGAATTTACTAGCCTCATGGTCATAGACACGCATTTTTGAGGTTGAAGGGTTGAAGCGTTGAAGCGGTCAATTGCCTTATCCAAGCAGGTATTACGTGTTGCATCGCGAGATCGTACCGTCACCCCATGTCTCCGCCACGTGGCAGACGGCTGCGCCACGGACGCTTCAACGCTTCAACCCTTCAACCCTTCAACGTCCAGTTAGTCCTTGGGCTCGCGGATCAGCTTCACATTGGGATATTTCTCAATCTTATCTCTGAGTGCGTGAATCGCCGTCGCGCGCGAAAACCCGAACATTTTCGCGCACTCGCTGGAAAAATTTTGAAAAACTCGAAATTCAATCAATGGAGAATCATCGGTCTCGTCGAAACTGAGCGTAGCTGCAGAGCGAAACCACTCCCGGTCATGCATGGAAACTTCAAACTCGAGGCGGTCTTGCGCGCTGCGAAAAGAAGACGCAAGCAACGCTTTCGCTGAAAAGATTTCCGGATATTGCCCAAAATCGACCGGATTCCACTCGTCAATGGACCCGCAAACCGACCTGGAATAGAGAAACGCCACATCAGAAAAGGAATGGAATACGTAGTACTCGTAAAATGGGATCCCCTCGACCATCGTGTCGCCGACGGCGACAATAACAGGGCGGGAAGTTCCAAGATTGCGGTTGGCTCGATAAATCTTAACTAATGATTCGGGTGGTATTGGCATAAGGCGTGACGTAATAATCTTAACTCGCCAGCATTCAGCAGAAATCGAGCCAACAAATCACAACTTTTTCCCTTTTTCCTTTCTGCTTTTTCCTTTTCAATTCCCTTGTGCACACGTTACCGCTCAGCGTCCGGCGCGCGACGACTGATGATTTGGCTAATCTCAGGTCGTTGTGGTCGTCCATGCATCTGGCCGAAGACGAATTGGAAAAACGTCTTACGGAATTCCAGGTGGTCGTTGATGCCACCGGCGCTTTCCTGGGCGCGATCGGTTTTCTGGTTTCGCGGCAGCACGCGCTCCTGCACGACGAGGGTTTTACAGATTTTTCCATCGCCGACGCCGCGCGCCATTTGTTTTGGCAGCGTATCCAGGTTCTCTCCTCCAATCACGGTGTCTTCCGTCTTTGGACTCAGGAACGCTCGCCTTTTTGGAAAAATTTTGGATTTCGTCCGCCCGACACCGATACGCTTGCGCGTCTTCCCGCCGAATGGCAGAACGAATTTGGCGGCGCATGGCTCACGCTGCAACTCAAAGATGAAGCGGCCATTGCCGCCGCGCTGGGCGCCGATTTGGCAGGTCTTATGAACGCCGAAAAAGCGCAGACCGAGCGCGTCCGCGAACGAGCCCAAATGCTCCGCACGCTCATCACCGTTATCTGTTTCGGCATTGGGATTTTGGCGTTTGGATTCGCATTTTACTTGTTGATTCATCGTGGAATGGTGCAGAGGTGAGCAGATGGTTCGGTGTACACGCTTTAGCGTGCTCTGGGATGGCGGAAAGGATGGACGGCGGGCTCGGACACCCTAAAGGGTGGACACCAAACGCACTTATAAACTCGGGTCATCCCACTCTTTTCCGTACCCAAGGATTGGATATTCCTTCCAAATTCGCTCGGCCTCGTTGCGTCCCATTTCGGCCAGATACTCCGATGCGCTCGAATAAGGCCAGTCCTGCCAGCGCCCTGCGTAGCCATGATGCACAGGGTTGTTGTGGACGTAGTTGATTGTCGCCCAAAAGTGGCGGTCACTTCGCATATAACGTTCGGCAGCGCCGCACCAGACCTGCCGCCCGCGGGTTTGCTCCTGGCCATTCCACTCAAATGAAAGGCGCCCATGCATCCGGCCCAGGTCCGCCAACACTTCAAGAATGACGGTAGTTTCAATGAGAGCATGGTAGTGATTTGGCAATACACACCAGGCATGAATCAGACCGCTGCGATTGGAAAGAGACGCAAGCAGAGCACCGGAGAAGTATTCCATCCGATCGCGGCTATAGCCGATATAAGGGCGATGTTCAAAGCAAGCAGCCGTGACGTGATAGCGGATCTTCTCGCTGGCGCGGTGCGGCGGTCGATGCCATGGCAGACTCTGACGCTTGCGCCATGCGATGAGTTCTTCCTGCTGTTTTGGTGTCAGCTTTCGCCAGATATAAGCCATTTGTGTTTGGTGTACACGCTTTAGCGTGTAGGGGGACAGCGTAATGGATGGACGGCGGGCCGGACACCCTAAACGGTGGACACCAAACTGCTGGGTGTACACGCTTTAGCGTGCTCCGGACAGGATTGAGGGACAGCGAACCCGGACACCCTAAAGGGTGGACACCAAACACGTATTCACCGCTGCAACGAGCGCATTAACACGGGCTTCCATGGGGAAATCGGAGGGCGCTTCTACGGTGTAGCTTTGGCGGGTTTTATGGGTGATTAAATAGAAGGCTTCGGGCCAGTTGGGGCGCGAGCACGGGTCGAGATTCGGACGAAGAATGCCGTTTTTGGCCGGGCGTCCTTCGATCGTTTCCGAGCGGTCAATGGGGCACACCTTTTCGACGGCCTCAATTATCTTCTCAGCGTACGACGGCCGGGCATCCGGATTTTGTTCGTACAGATAAAATCCGTTGGATTCCCAGTCTTCATGCAGCATAATCGTCAAATCAAATTGCGGCTGCCGTTCGAGCCATGAAATGTGGGCGGTGATTTCAGGGGCTACGGGGTTTAAATATCCACGGTTCAAATCAATGCCGCTCCCGTTTTCGCGGGTATTCAGAGTGAACCCAACCGGATTCAGGCATGGGCAAAGCCAAAGTTCCGCGTTGTCCGGCCAGCGATTTTCCTGCAACAGTTTCAACGCGGCCAGCGGGCTTGCGGGTTCATCGCCGTGAATGCCGGCTGAAATGTAAATGCGCCTGCGGCCGGCTGAAATTCGGGAATCACGACGCAGGGCGAACAGGTCGAATTCCGCCACTTTAAAAAATACTTCCAGATCCCAACCATGTTGTTGCGCCGCAACGGGCACGTCGGCAAGGACTCTTTTAATATCAATCGTCTCGCCCAGGTATTTTCCGAGATTTTTGCCAAGCCGTTGCATTAAAAGTTCTCCCTGCTTGGTGTACACGCTTTAGCGTGCTCCGAAGGAGCCTCGCCTGCGGGGCTGGACACCGAACCCACACCCGCCCAGGACGCGCGGCACCGCGTCCCTGTCGGGTTCGGGGGTTCAAAGCGCATTTTAAAAACTATTGAAATTCCGCAAGGCATTTACCAGCGTATCGAGTTGTGCGCGGGTGTGTTCGCTTGAGATCACGAAACGAAAGTAACCGTTGGCATCACCGCCAGGGTATTTTAGAAACGGCGGGAAAATGCCGGCGGCCAGCAAATGCTTTTTCAACGCGAGCGATTCAAATTCGCCCTGCGTGTGGACTGGAATAATCGGGCCCGGCATCGGCGGTATTTTAAATCCTCCTGTTTCCAGGGCAACTTTCACATAATCGGCGTTATCATGTAATCGCTGTCTCAACCTGCCGCCGCGCCTCTGGCAAATCTTGAGTGATGTTAACGCAGCATTCGCCAACGGCAGCGGAAGCGGTGTGCTGCCAACGAAGGAGCGGCTGCGCAGGAAGATTTTTTCCCGGAGAGCCTTTGTAGCCAAAATCGCCCCGCCGAAAACACCAAAAGCTTTGCTGAGCGTAATACATTGGATGATTTGACGGCGGTTGACACCTTCGTACTCGGGCGTTCCCCTGCCCTTTTTGCCTAAAATGCCCGCGCCGTGCGCGTCATCCACCAGAATCATTCCGTCGCGCGGCAGAAGTTTTAAATAGGCCTTAAGCGGAGCCGCGGAACCGTTGTGTGAAAACATTCCGTCGGTCAGAACGACCGGCCGCGCGCCCTTCCCACAACGGCCAATCGTCCGCGCAAAATCCTCCGCATCGCGATGTTTAAACTTTAATACCGGACAGTCCAGATGATTCGCGGCATCCACCAGGGCCGGATGCGCCCGTTCATCCAAAAGCGCGTGAGAAAAATTTCCTGCCAACGCCTGCGCAACAATGATGCCGGTCAAATAACCCGTTGAAACTAAGAGAGCATCTTCGGCTTCAAAAAAACCGGCGAGCTGCTCTTCCAAAAGTTCGTAGATTCTATGATGACCGGTTGTCAGGCGCGACGCCGCGACGTTGAGGCCGAATTTTTTGAGACCCTCGCCGGCCGCTTTGAGCACGGCTGGATGTTCGGCCATGCGAAAATAATCGCAGCCGGAAAAATAGACCAGTTCCCGACCGCGCCAGCGAACGCGGTTGCGTCCAACCTGCTGGAGCGGTTCAGGTTCGGTCACACGACCCTCAGTTCAATGGCAGACCGTGCGCCTCGGCGACGGCCTTGTGGGTGATTTTGCCGTTCTTAACGTTGATGCCGCTGACGAGGGCCGGAAATTTTTGGCAGGCTTCAGCCAGGCCCATATCTGCCAGCGTCTCGATGTAACGGAACGTGGCATTGGTGAGGGCCTGTGTCGCGGTGCGGGCATAAGCGCCGGGCATGTTGGCCACGCAATAGTGCGTGACGCCTTCCTCGACATAAACCGGGTCCTGATGCGTCGTCGGATGGGACGTCTCGGCGCATCCGCCCTGGTCAATCGCGATGTCCACGAGCACGCTGCCCGGGTGCATCTTGCGCAGCATTTCGCGCGTGATGAGCTTGGGCGCCCTGGCGCCGGGTACGAGAACGGCGCCGATGAGCAGGTCCACGTCGGGCAAGAGTTCCATCAAATGACTTTCATTTGAATAAAGCGTGTGCGCAGTGTGCAACGTGATGTCGAGAAACCGCATTCGCTCCAGGTCCACTTCCAAAATCGTGACGTCCGCTCCCATGCCCTGGGCCATTCGCGCCGCGTTAATGCCTGAAGCACCGCCGCCCAGGACGACTACTTTGCCGGGCAGGACGCCCGGAACGCCGCCGAGCAAAATGCCGCTGCCGCCGAAATGTTTGGCCAGGAAATAGCCACCCACCAGGACGCTCATGCGCCCGGCGATTTCGCTCATCGGTTCGAGCAACGGCAGCCGGCGATTGACCTCGAGCGTTTCGTAGGCGATGCAGGTCGCGCCCGACTTCATCAAGGCGTTGGTCAGCGTTTTGTCGGCCGCGAGGTGAAGATACGTAAAGAGAATCTGTTTTGGCCGGAGCAATTTGAATTCGGAAGGCAGCGGCTCTTTGACTTTGACAATCATGTCCGCTTTTTCAAAGACGCCCTTGTGGGAATCCACCAGCTTTGCGCCGGCCTGCTTGTATTCCGAGTCGGGAAAACCGGCGCCGGCGCCGGCGCCGCATTCCACGACGACCTCGTGTCCGCGTTTGGTGAGTTGATAGGCGCCGCTGGGCAATAATGCCACGCGATATTCCTGTTGTTTAATTTCTTTAGGGACTCCGATTATCATAAAAAAAATACGTTATCAAAGCGATGCGCCATGTCAAACACACCACTCAAATCGTTATGCTAATTGTTGATTAACTTCCTGTTACCCTTCGCGGTTTTAAAATCGAAAGCTCCACCCAATGACGCTTTAACGTTTCAACGTTCACAGTTGTGCCATCGCCTTGTCCATGGCCGCGAACAATTGGCCCATGGTGGCTTCCGTTTCATCACCCATGTTTGAAACGCGGAAGGTCGTGCCTTTGATTTTTCCGTAGCCGCCGTCGATCAGAAAGCCCTGTTCCTTGGTGAGCTTCTGCAATTTGGCCGCGTCCACGGTGCGTCCACCCGGCCTGGCGCCGTTGCTGACACACGTGAGTGTCACCGACTCGAATCCCGCATCCGCAAACAAATTGAAGCCGTGCTTTTTGGCCCAGTCACGCGTCATCTGGTTTGTCTTTTTATGGCGCGCATAGCGGGTATCCAGGCCTTCGGCAAAAAATTCATCCAGCTTCGAGCTTAACGCATAGATATGCGGGATGCTCGGCGTGCTGGGCGTCATGCTCTGCTCCGCGTTTTTCTGAAACTCGACGAAGTCAAAATAATAACCGCGGTCCTTGACCGTGGCGGCTTTGGCCAGCGCCGCCGGGGAACACGCGAAAACAGCGGTGCCGGGCGGCAACGCGAATGCCTTCTGCGTTCCGGCGAGCAAAACGTCGATGCCCAGCTCGTCAAATTTCAGCGGCACAGCGGTCATGGAACTGACCGAGTCCACGATGAACATGACGTCCGGGTATTTTTTCTTGAGCGCGGCGATTTCATCGAGCGGGCTCATGACACCGGTGGACGTCTCGTTATGAATGACCGTGAGGGCGTCAAATTCGCCCGTGGCGAGTTTTTTGTCGATGGCCTCGGCGCGAATGGGCGAGCCCCATTCCACCTGAAGCGCTTCGGCCTGTTTGCCGCATTTTTTCGACACGTCGAACCATTTGTCCGAAAACGCGCCGCACATGCAGTTGAGGACTTTTTTGGAAACGAGATTGCGGATGGCGCCCTCCATGATACCCCACGCGGAGGATGTGCTCAGATAAACGAGCTGTTTGGTGGACAACAACTGTTGCAGTTGGGGCTGGATTTTTGCGTACAGGTCTTTGAACCCCTGGCCGCGATGCCCGATCATCGGCGAACAAAGCGCTTTAAACGTCTTCTCGCTGACCTCGACCGGACCCGGAATATGTAGCTTAACATGCGCCATAGATTGTGAATTATTTCACAAGCGGAAAGTCAGGGCAAGAAAACTTTTTCAAATTTTCATCTTCGGCGTGTTTGGCGCGCGCTGTTCTTGGTAGGGACGCTGCGCTGCGGCGTCCGGCGCCGCGTGCAGCGGCGCAACAAGTGGAATCGGACCTCGTTCCACGCATATTCCGCCCGCTCTGCGCGGGCGGGGACATCGCAGCGCGATGTCCCTACCACCAGCGACATCAAGAACAGTGTTAACAGGCGCCGCAGCAGCCCGTGAAAGTGGTTGCGCTCGTGGGTGAGAGTCCCACCCGTCGAATTGGACGGTTCACGACGGAACGGTCCGGTGCCTGTCGCCCCGCAAGGCGGCGAGGGGAGTAAGCA
>DATJTK010000013.1:0-5532 GCA_035503455.1 Candidatus Sulfotelmatobacter sp.
ATTTCTTCCTTCGGGCATTTTGGATGAGTTCATCGGCCAGCACGCCGATGAGCACCACGCCGCCCATGACCGCGAAATTGAGTGAGCTGGGGATGCTCAGCAGGTTTACCAGATTTTGCAGCACCAACAGCAGCGTTGTGCCAATCAATATGCCCAGGATGGACCCTTCGCCCCCGCGCAGGCTGCATCCACCCAGCACCGCCGCCGCAATCCCATACAGTTCATAAAAATTCCCCTGGGTCGAAGGCGAAACGTCATTCGTATAAAAAGCGAATAAAATCCCCGAAATACCCGTGAGCAACCCGGCCAAAACATACGCGCTGCCGATAACGAGCCTGGTGTTTACACCGGAAAAACGGGCCGCTTCCTCGTTGCGCCCCACCGCGAACAGGTACCGTCCATACACCGAGCGATGCAGTACCAGCCACATGATGATGGAGATGATAATGAGATAGATAAACGGCGTGGGCAGGCCCCACAGGTTTCCCGTGGCCCACTCTTGCAGGCTTTGAAAGCCTTCCGCGCTGCCAAACCCTTTGGTCATATCGTTTGACATGAAACGCGCCACACCCCGGTAGATGAGCAGTCCGCAGAGCGTGACGATGAAGGGCTGCATTTTGAATTGCGTGATGAGAACGCCGTGCGCCAGTCCCAGCGCCATCGGCACCGCCAGCGCAAACAACACCGCCAGCGGCCATGCCAAATGCCATTGCGTCAATGCTATCACCGATAGCATCCCGTTGAGCGCAATCATCGATCCAACCGACAAATCAATGCCCGAAGTGATGATCACGATGCCCGCCCCGATGCTGAAGATTCCAAACAACCCGATCAGATTGGCCGTGTCCGTGAGATTAACGCGCGAGAAGAAGCGCGGATTTTCGACGCCGGTAACGACGCACAAAATCACCAGCAGGATAAAAATGCCAAGTTCCTTTTTCATTCATTAAAAGCGGGTTGAGCGGCGGCAATCCTTTTGCCCACGGCCAGTTGCATCACGTTTTGTTCGGTGCAATCGGCGCGGCCGAGTGCGCCGGTGATTTCGCCTTCGTGCATCACGGCGATGCGGTCGCTGATGTTCAGGACTTCCTCCATGTCACTGCTGATCACCAGAATGACCGCGCCGCGACCGGCCAGGTCGCGCATGAACCGGTAAATCTCCGCCCGTGCCCCCACGTCGATGCCCCGCGTGGGCTCGTCAAAAATCATCACGCGCGGGTCCATCGCCAGCCATTTGCCCAGGACCACTTTCTGCTGGTTGCCTCCGCTCAGGTTGAGGACGCGCGATTCGATGCCCGGGGTCTTGATGCGCAGTGAATCCACCTGCCGCCGCGCCGCGTCCCGTTCCTGTTTGCGCGAAATCAACCCAAACCGTGAAAAGCTTTTGAGCGAGGGAAGGCTGACGTTTTCCCGCACCGACATTTCCACCACCAAACCTTCGGTCCGCCGGTTTTCGGGCACCAGATAAATACCCCGCTCGATGGCATCACGCGGTGAGCCAATTGAAATAGTCTGCCCGTCCAATGCGATTGTTTTTGCCGGACACGGGTCCATCCCCGCGATGACCCGGGCAATTTCCGAACGGCCCGCGCCGACCAGGCCCGCAACCCCCAAAATCTCTCCGCGAGCCGCGTCAAAGGAAACCGTTTTGCGCGGATACAACGCGGATGAAGCATTGCGGACTTTGAAAAAACCGGGCGTCTTTGACGCCTCGGAACGGACGTAATAGTTTTTAATTTCGCGCCCAACCATCAGGTTGACGACTTTGTCGTGCGTCGCTTCATCCGGCCCCAATTCGCCGGCGTTCTTGCCGTCGCGCAAGACGACCACACGGTCGGAACACTGCTCGATTTCGGCCAGGCGATGCGAAATATATATGACGCTCACGCCCTGCTTGCTCAAATCGCATACCAGGTCGAGCAATCGCGTGGTCTCGGCCAGTGTCAGGCTGGACGTCGGTTCGTCCATGATGATGATGCGCGCGTTGAGCGAGAGGGCTTTGGCAATCTCAACCATCTGTTGCTGGGCGATGGAGAGTTTGTCCAAACGCGTTCGGGTCGAGACGTCCAGACCCAGCCGGCGGACGAACGGCTCAGCGTCCGCATGAATCTTCTTTGAATTAATAAGGCCCAGGGCGTTTCGCGGTTCGCGGCCCAGGAATACATTGCCCGCAACGTCCAGGTTGCCCAGCACGTTCAATTCCTGGTGAATGAACGCGACGCCCAGCCGGATGGCGTCGGCCACGCCTGAAATCTTTGCCGGACGGCCCTCCGCGATGATTTCGCCGGCGTCGGGCTGATGAACGCCGCCCAGGATTTTCATCAGGGTTGATTTGCCGGCGCCGTTTTCGCCGCAGAGCGCCACCACTTCGCCCTGGCCGACGCTCAGGCTCACGTTGTCCAGGGCCACAACCCCGGAAAAACGCTTGCAAATCCCCCGCATTTCCAGGAGTGGCGCGCCGGGCATAACCTTACTTGCCCAGCATCTTCGCCCGGTCCGATTGATAGGCGGCCACGTTGTCTTTCTTGATCTCGCGCGTGGGAATGTAGATGGTTGTGCCGCCAAAGGCGTTGGTATCGCCGCCCAGATATTTATCCATCCGGGTGACGGCCTGTTTGCCAAACTCAAAGGGATTTTGAACGACGGTGCCGTAAATGTCGCCCGAGCTGATGCCTGAAAGCGTGTCGTCTTCGTCATCGAAACACACGATCTTGACCTGGCCGGCTTTTCCGGCCTTGCGCACGGCATTGAGAATGGCCGGGCCGTTATAGTTCCATAAGCCGACGAGGCAGCCGATATCGGGATATTTTACAAGGGTATCTTCGGCATTTTTTTGCGCGCGCGCCGGGTCGGTGTCATCGGTCCGGATGTCAATGATTTGGATGTTGGAACCGGCGAGGGCCTTTTTGATTCCGTCGGCGCGTTCGACGGCGTTTTGGGCGTCAATGTGGCCGACGAAAAGCATGATTTTGCCGCCGTTGGGCAGGCATTCCTTGATCATTTCCCCGGCCTGGACGCCGGCGGCGACGTTGTCGGTGCCGATGTAACAGACGCGCTTGCTTTTGGGCGCGTCACTGTCGGTGGTAATCAACAGGGTTTCGCCGGCGATTTTGTTCAGGAGGGCTGTCTCGTTTTCCGGGTCATCGACGCTCACCGCGATGCCATTGACGCCGCGGGCGACGAGGTCGTTGAGGATTTGGGTTTGCTCGGCGGCGCTGCCGGTGCCGGGCAGGCGAAAATCCACGTCCACGTTTCCCAGGTCCTTCGCCGCGGCATCGCAGCCGGCCCGGGCATAGTTCCAGAAATTGGCGGTGTTGTTGCTGACAAAGGCCAGCTTCAGGTGAGCGGCCGCAGCGCCGCCGCCGCCGCCGCTTTGAGGAGTGGACGAATTCTTTCCGCAACCGAATACGAGCGCCGCAAGGCAGAACGGCAGAATGAACGATTGGAGTTTTTTCATAACCATGTTTTGTTTTGGATTTGTTCGAGGAAGAATTTGTAAACGATAGGCGTCTTTTTCAATGCCAAATTCATTTTATGAAACCAACCCATTACGCAGGCCGTAGTAGGTTTCGTTCAGGCGCAAATCCTGTTGGAAGCGCCGAACCGTAGTTTGGGCGTCTATGGCGAGAAATTCGATGCCGGCCATGGCGGCGAAATCTTCGAGTATTTCGATGGTGACCGCGCGGCTGAAACCGCTGTGGTGTGCGCCGCCCGCGTGGATCCAGGCGGTAACTGCCGTTTGAAAGTCGGGTTTGGGGACCCATAAGGCGCGGGCCACCGGCAATCTCTGCAGCGGTCTTTCGGGCGCGACGACTTCCACTTCGTTGACGAGCATTCGAAAACGGTTTCCCATGTCCACGATGGCGGCAAGAATGGCTGGACCGGGCGGCGTGTCAAAAACAAGCCGCGCCGGGTCGGCTTTTCCGCCGATGGCCAGCGGATGGACTTCCAACGAGGGTCTGCCTGTGGCGATGCTCGGGCAAATCTCGAGCATATGCGCGCCAAGGACTTTGGTCAGGTGCGGCTCCAAATGGTACGTGTAATCCTCCATGAATGAGACCCCGCCTTTCAAGCCCGCGGCCATGACTTTCATGGCCCGCACCAATGCGCACGTCTTCCAATCTCCTTCCGCGCCGAAACCGTAGCCGTCGGCCATCAGTCGTTGGACCGCCAGTCCCGGTAATTGCGCCAGCCCGTGCAAATCCTCAAAAGTGGTGGTGAAACCCGCAAAGCCGCCCTCGTTCAAAAACGCGCGCAATCCGATTTCGATTTTGGCCGCTTCCCGCAATGAATTCCTTTTGGCGCGTGCGCGGAGGTCTGCGGCGAAGCTGTAAGCGCGTTCATATTCCTTTAGCAGGGCGTTGACTTGTGATGGTGTCACGGCGTCGACACGTTTGGCGAGATCGCCGACGCCGTATCCATTGACAGAAAAACCGAACTTCATTTCCGCGGCGACTTTATCGCCTTCAGTCACGGCCACATCGCGCATGTTGTCTCCGAAACGGCAGAACTTCGCGCCCTGCCAGTCGTTCCACGCGGCGGCGGCGCGGCACCACGCGACGATTTGTTTTTGAACCCCCCTCTCGCGCCAAAAGCCGGCCACAACTTTCCTGTCCAGCCGCATCCGGCTCATAATAAAGCCGTGCTCGCGGTCGCCGTGGGCGGACTGGTTCAGATTCATGAAATCCATGTCTAAGGTGTCCCACGGAATATCGCGATCATGCTGTGTGTGAAAGTGCAGGATGGGTTTGCGCAGGCGCTTTAGCCCCGCAATCCACATTTTCGAAGGTGAAAATGTGTGGCACCATGTGATTAAGCCGATGCAGCGTGCGGATTGATTGGCTTTCTCGCACAGCGCTGACACTTCATCCGCCGATTTGACAATGGGAGTGAAAAGGATTTTTACTGGAATATCCGGCGAGCCATTCAAGGCGCCCGCAATTTCGCGGGAATGCTCAGAAACCTGTCTCAATGTTTCAACCCCATAAAGGCGCTGGCTTCCAGTCACGAACCAGACTTCGAGTTGTTTCAGGTTCTTCATGAGGAACGATTGAGATGTTACTGCCATGGCGACGGTTCGTAAATGGTGGTTTATCGCCCGCTATTGCAGTAAAACGACGCCGCTTCTGCCAATCTATTTCTGCTTTATCCGCGCTGGCCGCGTGGAGGGCCAATGGTTGCCCCCGAGACGTATTCGAGCCGAATATGACCGTCTTCCTTCGTAACTTGTCCGGTTTCTACGAGTTCCAACACTCGATCAGCAATGCTGCGGGACATTAATTGGGTGTCGGGACGATAGAAACACAGACGCGGATGCAGGTCTTCAAACCAACTGTCATTGGCCAGCGACACCACCGAAACATCTCCCGGTACGCGGAGTCCTTTGGAAACCATCCACGAATAACAGGTCAACAGTTGTGCGGTATACGTAAATACGAGCGCAGTAGGACGTTCCCGCATCGAAAAAGCCGCTTCCAGAGACTTCGCAATGGAATCAGGCGTCCGATCATCCTTAAATCTCAGAAGGTGGCC
>DATJTK010000014.1:0-19582 GCA_035503455.1 Candidatus Sulfotelmatobacter sp.
GTGACGGAGTTGCGCCAAGCCATCGAAGCATTTATCGCCGCCTACAACCCCAAGGCCAAACCGTTCAAGTGGCGCAAGCGGGAAGTCAAAGGATCCCAACTGCGAAATACTATCGTTAATTTATGCAATTAAGCACTAGAACGGCTTCAGCGCCAGGTTGAACGAGCAAAGGGATTGCTCCGGCAGAGCGGACTCAAAGTTGAGGAACTTGAGGCGTCCGTGCAAGAGGTCTATCGCTTCAAAGACAGGCTCACGATGTTTCCACGAAACGGAAAGCGAACACTTCCCACGCCTACGGATGAACCGGCGCCTTGCGATTAGTTCCGTTAGACATCGCCTGGGCCATCGCTAAAACCTCGACACTGGCCGTTGCCGTGGATTTCGCAACGCGGGTCCCGCCCCCGAGTAACTTTGCCGATATCGAGGGCGGTGGAATGACCGGCTGCGCATCCGAAAAGATGGCGGCCCGGACTGCCCGCCGGGGCGAATCAATGACCTGACTGCGGGGCAGGGCAAAAATTTTAGCCGGCTCGTTTTCCGAAATGTGGATCCAGGCATAGCACCTCGTGGCCGTTTCATGCCATGCCAAATCAAACACTTCCACGTGACCCGTCCAGACCATCTCATTGCCCGGAGCGGTTTCCTGCACGAAAACCGTTTCCCGGTGAGTGGCCTTGCACTCGTGTTTGATGAAGATCGCGGACTCCAGCACCTTCAAATAGAAATCATTCTTTACCATAAAAAGCCGACGCCTTGGGCAAAGCACTTAGCAAAAAAAATGCCGAACAAAAAACCCAGCAATTTCGGGCAAATTGGATAATGTTGGTGTAACCGTCCCGCCGTGACCATCGCATTTTGCAAGTTTTAAAAGTCAAACCTTGTGCATTGCAATGGGTGTGATCGTTGGATTGACTTCACGCTTGCGAGTACCAGTACCACCTTATTTAGCGCCATGGGTTGCGATGAGCCGGGGAATTGATTAGACTTTGCTTTCCCAAATATTATGGGCGCACAATGGAAACAAGCCGGGCGCGAAGCCAGCGCGCACAAAAAGGGCCAGTTGACCGTCAAGCTCGTCCGCGAAATCATGGTCGCGGCCAAGCTCGGCGGGCCTGACCCCGATCTCAACGCGCGCCTGTATGTTGCCGTCGAAAAGGCGAAGAAAGCTTCCGTGTACAAGGATACCATCGAGCGCGCGATCAAAAAAGGCGCGGGAATCGGCGAGGAAAAGGTCAATTATGAGACGGTCGTTTATGAGGGATTCGCGCCGCACAAGGTCCCGGTCGTCGTCGAATGTTTGACCGACAATCGGAATCGTACCGCGCCGGAAATCCGCAAATTATTTCAAGCTGGTTCGCTCGGGCAACCCGGGAGCGTGGCGTTTTTTTTCAATCATCTGGGCGTGGTCGAAGCCACGCACGCGGATGCCGCCCGCGATGCCGAAGGGGATGCTATCGAAGTCGGCGCGCAGGAAATCGAGCCGCTGGAACCTGAAGATGTACCCGCCGGTCAAAAAGGCGCACGGTTCCTGACAGAAATCAAGGACCTGGACCACGTTTCCAAAGCGCTGAAGGCGGCCGGCTGGAACGTCACCGCATCGGAGATCCGTTACATCGCGAAAAATTTCACGGAAGTTTCGGAGGCGCACCGCCAGGAGGTCGTGAAGTTTTTGGAGGCATTGGACGACCACGATGACGTGCATCGCGTTTACGCGGCGATAAAGTAGGTGCTCGCGCACGACCACCGGATTTGCACCTTGCCGTGAGCCGCATGACATTTTGGTTCGAACGACTCTCCCTCACCATGAACCGCAACATTCTCATTCGAACGATTCTCCCTCACCCCAGCCCTCTCCCGCTGGGAGAGGGAGAATCATCGTCCGATGGTTTGACACAGCGAACAGTCATCCCGGTTCTGGAGTTCAATGCGCGAAAATCTTTTAGGAAAATTCTCAGCCCATTCCACCATACAATCCTGAGCGCAAAACGATGGGCTCTTCCAGGACGTGCAAGGTGCTTAAACCCGCGGCGCGGTCACGAAGTTTTGCGGCGCGTTCGGCGGCGAAAGTTCCAATAACAGCATCGGAATAGAACATGCCCAAGGGCGTCAATGTGATCGAATTTTCCCCGGCACTTATGAGTCCGTTTCTGACCGTAACGCCAAGCGCAGCCGGGAAATCTTCCGCAATATCCGTGGAAAAACGAGCACGGTACCGGGCGCGGTCAAACGCAAGCCCGGCCAGGCACCGTGTAATCCAAAGGAGTTTGAGGTCTTCGGGTTCGTAGCCGAAATATAAATCGTCGCCGGACCAGGGCCACGTCCCCAGGTGTTTGCGTCGCAGAAGTTTGACGCCGCGGCGTTGTGTATAATCAATTTGAGTGGAAATGGAAAGCGGGCCGAATCCGAGCGCATCGTAAACGTCGGGGTTGAAACTTGCCTCTTCATAAATGAAACGGCGATTGGTTTTGTTGACATCGTACCGTTCAAAATTGGTGAGGGTGGTTTGCACGAAACCGTTTGAGAGCAACCGCTGGCGCAAGTTCAGCCAGTAATCGGCGATTACCGCCGGAGCCGGCATTTGGCCAACCAGCCGCGCATCCTTCGACCAGGGCGTGCCCAGGCCGGCATAGAGTACCAGGTGATAGAGACAGATTTGGTCGAAACCGCAGTCAATCGCGCGGTCCACGTCTTCGCACATTTGTTCGAGGGTTTGGCCGGGAAGCGCGAAAAGAAAATCGCCCGACACCGTAAGGCCCAGCTCATGGGCGCAATGAACGATTCCCTTTACCATTTTTTCATCGCCGAAAGATTGGCGTCCCATGCGTTCGATCTGGGCGCGTTCGAATGTCTGGACGCCCATGCTGATGCGCTTATGACGGGTGGGAAACGCCGCCAGCGCTTTGATATGGGCATGGAACCATGAGGTAAACAGCAACGGGATGCCCTCAAGGGTCACTTCGGATTGCGCGACGTTGAAATGATCCGCAAGCACGTCAAATATTTTCCGAATTTCAAAGATGGATGAGAGATTGGCGGTGCCGCCGCCAAAATAGATGGCATCAACGCGCCGCCCGGCAAGTTTGTCGCCATGCCCTTCGACCACCCCTCTAATGTCCCTTACCACCGTCCCGATGACACCGGCGCGCTGGCCTTTATTGGGCGCATCATGGGGAAAGGTGCAAAAACCGCAGGCGTGAGTTTGGGGGATGCATTGAGTGTGAGGAATGATGCCGATGATCAGCGGGCGTGAGCTATCAATGTTTATAAACGAGTCGTGCCAGTCGCTTGATTCTCCTTTCTTTATTTCCGCCATAGACAGCCGGGACCTGATTATGGCGCCGTCGGCCCGGCGGACCAGGCCGGTTGGATTTTTTGGGGTGGCCTCCTGCATGAGGGGAAGCGGAGGGAAACCCTGCAAGAGCCGGTGCCGCTGGGGGCGCTGCATCCGCGACACGAGTTCAGATTGGGCGGACGGAGTATCGGCTTCGGAATTCATAACAGGGATTTTCAATTTGGCCTGTTGTTCATGTTCATGGAATTCATCGATTGTCGCCGACGCTCTCGCGATTATCTTCCCAGTGCCCGGATTTGCAAGGTATTTTGCCGATGCTGACGGGACGCCCATTTCATTTTCTTCGTGTGTAGGAAAAGAAACGGAGAAACGGCGGGAATTGGAAGGGAAATCTGCGGATTTATTGGGAAATATAAGAATTCGGACAGGATGGGAGGAAACGGGAACTTTGGACAGGATTAACAAGATTTACAGGATGGCTGCCCGCGCTCCGATTTCTCAGGCGCCCATGGCTTTTCCGGCGAGCCAGCCGGTGGTCCATGCGGATTGGAAATTGAAACCGCCGGTAATTCCGTCGATGTCGAGGATTTCGCCGGCGAAAAAGAGGCCGGGGCAAATTTTGCTCTCCATCGTCCTGAAATTTACTTCACTTAATTTAACGCCCCCGCACGTCACGAATTCATCCTTGTTCAAGCTTTTTCCAGTCACGGGAAATTCCGAGCGGAGCAACTGTTGAATCAATTGGTGCTGGCCGGCGCGTGAAAAGCCCGACCATCGAAAATTTTTATCCAGGCCGGCGGCCAGGACGAGTTGTTCCCAAAGCCGCGCCGACAGAGATGCAATCGGCGAATTAACGACGAGTTTTGCCGGATGCAACTCCCGGCGCGTTTGGAATTCGCTAGCGACCATTTCATCGGTGAAATCGGGCAGCCAATTGATTTGGAGCGGGAATGAATAATTTTTCGCGCGCAACTCGCGCGCGCCCCAGGCGGACAGCCGCAAAATCGCCGGGCCGCTCAAACCCCAATGCGTGATGAGGAGCGCGCCACTCTCGCGAAGTTTGGTTTCCGGCACGGATGCTTCCACGCGTTCGACAGAAATTCCGGCCAACGCTCGCAGCCACGGTGTGGCGATGTGGAAGGTAAACAACGAGGGGACAGGCGCTTCCAATTGGTGCCCAAGCGAAACGGCCAGTTGTCCGAGCGCGGGCGTGCGGCAGCCACCGGTGGCCAAAAGCAATTTGTCGCATGACAACTGTTCGCCATTGGAAAGGGTGAGTTCAAATCCGCCGACTGGCTTTATGGCAGCGGTTTCGATGCCGCAATTGGTTTTCAGAATTATTCCGGCGCGGCGCGCGGAATTCAGCAGGCAATCAATGATGGTTTGCGAAGAATCCGTCACGGGAAACATTCGGCCGTCGTTTTCGGCTTTCAATTTGACGCCGCGATCTTCAAACCAGGCGACGGTGTCGCGCGCCTGGAATTTTCCGAGCGCGGAAATGAGCGCACGCTCGCCGCGCGGGTAACGTTTGGAAAATTCGCGCGGATCGAATTCGGCGTGGGTGACGTTGCATCGGCCGCCACCCGAGATTTTGACTTTGGAAAGGAATTGCGATGATTTTTCGAGAATGAAAATCCCGGCACCAGGCGCTATTTCCGCGCACGCCAGCGCGGCAAAAAATCCGGCCGCGCCGCCGCCGGCGATCACGATGCGCTTTGAATTCATTCGCGGGAAATTATCAGAGGGAGGGCGGGGTTACAGGGAGAAATCCCAGACACAAGCGATTCCGCCAATGGTGGGTCTGCGTGTAGACGCTTGCCGCGCCCGAATATGCCGCTCCTGTGGAGCTTGGGAAAACTTTTTGGGGACCTTTTACTACAAATATTGGGCTCCTACGGAGTTGGAAGGCAGTGTCGCCAACGCCATCGGCGTAAAGAAGCCAGTGGGATCGAAATCCAGCTTGAACGCTTTGGCGGCAATACGGAGGGAAGGAGGTGTGAGGTGTGAAAATGGTTTACATCGTTTACACGGCTGCAAATCAAGGACTTAAGTGTTTACAAATCATTTACAAATCGTTTACACATTGTTTCAAATGGTTTACACGCGCTTCCGGGGAGGGACCACTTCGAAGCGTCAATCGCCATTTGAGAGTCGGACGATGTCCGAAAGCGGCGCAGCGCGCCCGGATGGAAGAGGGATCCCGTGTTTTTAGTGCCGGTGGTTTAATGCAGGCTGCTGCGGCTGGTCTCCGACACAGCCGCGCTCCGATTTTTAACGATCCGTTTTGGGCTTTTGTGGCATGTTTGCTTTTCCAGTTTGATTTTTGCGCGTATTCAAGCATTTTTGTGAAATATGGATGGTAATCTCCAATCTGAGCTTTCCTTGTTTTCGCGCTTTGCGCTGGCGTGGAAATTTTTTTGGCGGATTTTGGGCAACCAGGAGTTTGCGCGCCGGGTGGCCCGGGAATTTGCAACGCCTGTGCCGGAAACTCCCGCGAAACCGGCTGCCGTTCCGCCGGAACGCCTCCACGCTTCGGGGTTGCTGGTGCTGTCGCTGCTTCAGCGCGAGGGCCGGCTATTGGATTTTTTGCAGGAAAATGTGGCGGGCTTTTCGGACGCGGACGTGGGAGCGGCGGCGCGAATGGTCCACTCCGGTTGCAAAAAGGCGCTGGCGGAATGCTTCACGGTCGAACCAGTGTTGAAAGACGCGGAGGGCGCGACCGTTACGCTGCCCGCCGGCTTCGATGCCGGGCGGATTCGCGTCACTGGAAACGTGGCCGGACAGCCGCCATATCGCGGGACGCTCAAGCATCACGGCTGGGTCGCCAACGCCGTGCGTCTGCCCGACGTTTCTGAAAGCCTCGATCCGCGCGTTCTCGCGCCGGCCGAAGTTGAGCTTTAATCCATTTCCCCTTTCATACATAACGTTGACGTTTCAAAAGAATGGCCCGCTATTCCATCGGCATTGACCTCGGCACCACAAATTCCGCCGTCTCGTACTTCAGCCTCGACGCCCCGGGCGCGCGCGGGCGGGAGCAGACCATGCTGCCAATTCCGCAAGTGACCGGCGTCGGCACGGTCGGAGAAAGAAGTTTGCTCCCTTCATTCGTTTATTTGGCCAACGCACAGGAATTTCCCGCCGGCGGTTTGGCACTGCCGTGGGACAAGAAACGCGCGGACGCAGTCGTCGGAGAATTTGCGCGCTCGCACGGCAGCAAAGTGCCGGCGCGCCTTGTGTCGTCCGCGAAAAGCTGGCTTTGCCACGCCGGGGTGAACCGGCTCGACCCAATCCTGCCCTGGCAGGCGCCGGACGACGTCCAGCGCATTTCGCCGCTGGATGCCTCGGCGCGTTATTTGAGCCACATTCGGGAAGCGTGGGGCCATCAGTTCAAGAAGGAGCCGCTCGCCGAACAGGAAGTAGTGCTCACCGTGCCCGCATCGTTTGACGCTGCCGCGCGTGAACTGACGCTCAAAGCCGCGCAGGAGGCCGGTCTGCCGAACGTCACATTGATCGAGGAACCGCAGGCGGCGTTTTATGCCTGGCTGGAGCAGATGGGCGAGAGTTTCCGCAAACGCGTCAAAGCCGGAGATGTGATTCTGGTCGTCGACGTTGGCGGCGGCACGAGCGATTTTTCGCTTATCGCGGTGACATCCCAAGAAGGTGATGTAGGGCTTACCCGCGTGGCGGTGGGCGACCACATTTTGCTCGGCGGCGATAACATGGACCTCGCCCTGGCGCATACCGTCAACCAGCGGCTTGCCGCCGAGGGCAAAAAACTCGATTCCTGGCAGTTCAACGCACTCACATTCGCCTGCCGCCAGGCCAAGGAGCAGATGTTTGCCGATAACGATTTAAGCAAGGCGCCGCTTGTCATTCCAGGCCGGGGTTCGGCGCTCATCGGAGGCACGATCAAGGCCGAGTTGAGCCGCGACGAATTGGCGGCGGTATTGACCGACGGATTTTTTCCCCGGGTGGCAGTGACCGATTTACCGAAGACCGCGCGCCGCACCGGCCTGGCGCAAATCGCTTTGCCCTACGCGCAGGACGCCGGAGTGACGCGCCATCTGGCAGCTTTTCTGACGCGCCAGGCCCACGCGATGGCAATGGCCCATGACGCGCCTGTGAAGGTCGAAGGCAAAAAGTTTGTGCATCCGACGGCCGTCCTGTTCAACGGAGGCGTCTTCAAAGCCGCCAGCCTCAAGCAACGTGTTTTGGACGTGCTCAACGAGTGGCTTTCGGCCGACGGCGGCCAGCCGGCCAAGGAATTGGAAGGCGCGGAACTGGACCTGGCGGTCGCGCGCGGCGCGGCGTATTACGGCTGGGTGCGCCATGGGCACGGGCTGCGCATACGCGGCGGGACGGCTCGCGCCTATTATGTGGGCGTTGAACCGGCGATGCCCGCCGTGCCTGGCATGGAACCGCCGGTCAAGGCCTTGTGCGTCGCGCCCTTTGGCATGGAGGAAGGCACGCACGCCAATGTGCCGCCACAGGAATTTGGCCTTGTCGTGGGCGAACCCACGCGATTCCGTTTCTTCTCCAGTTCCGTCCGGCGCGACGATAAGGTCGGCACGATGCTCGACGACGTGGCCGGGAACGACGAATTGGAGGAAGTCGCTCCCATTGAAACGACCCTGCCCGCCCGCGATGGCAACGAAGGCAAACTCATTCCCGTCAATCTGCAGGCTGCGGTGACCGAAATCGGCACGCTCGAACTGCGCTGTCTTGAAAAGGGCGGCCAGGGCAAATGGAAACTGGAATTGAACGTGCGCATGAAGGAGTGAGAATGGCATGTCGTCGTCCTTCATTATCGGCATTGATCTGGGCACGACGAATTGCGCCCTTGCGTTCACGAATCCTGCGGACGGAGCCGATGCTCCGATAATCGACTTTCCGATTCAACAATTGCAGCGTCCGGGAGAAGTTGCGGCGTTGCCGTTGCTGCCTTCGTACCTTTATGTGTCCGGCGATCATGAATTGCCGCCCGGCTCGACACAATTGCCCTGGGGCGAATCGCCACGGCAGATCGCAGGCGCCTTCGCGCGCTGGCAGGGTTCGCGCGTGCCCGGACGATTGATCGCTTCGGCGAAAAGCTGGCTGTGCCACCCGGGGGTGGACCGTTCCGCTCCAATCCTGCCCTGGAGCGCTCCTGCCGACGTAATGAAAATCTCGCCCGTGGAAGCGTCGGCGCGGTTGCTGGCGCATATTGCCGCGGCCTGGAATTACGCGCATCCGGACGCGCCGCTGGCCGGCCAGGAGGTGGTCATCACTGTACCGGCATCGTTTGATGAAGTCGCGCGCGCGCTCACCGTGACCGCGGCGCGGCAGGCGGGGTTGGAGAAGTTCACGCTGGTGGAAGAACCGCAGGCGGCATTCTACGACTTCACCGCGCGACATCGCGACAATCTGGCCGGGGCGCTGCGCGAAGTGCGGCTGGTGCTGGTGGTGGACGTCGGCGGCGGGACGACAGATTTTACGCTCATCCAGGTTGGCGTGGGTCCCGACGGCCCGCTGTTGCGGCGCATCGCCGTTGGCGACCACCTGATGCTCGGCGGCGACAACATGGATGCCGCACTGGCGCGGTTTGTGGAAGAGCGCCTCGTCGCGGGCGGCCGAAAATTGAGCGCTACGCAGTGGACGCTGCTGCTGCAAATCACACGCGACGCGAAGGAATTGCTGCTCGGCGAAAATGCGCCCGAACGTCATCGCCTCGCTCTTGCGGCGGAAGGCAGCCGTCTCCTGGGCGGCACGTTATCCGCGGAAATTTCGCGCGAGGAAGCTGAGCGGTTGATTTTGGATGGATTTTTTCCCGCTTGCGCTCCTGATGAAACCCCGCGTCGCGCCACTCGGACGGCGCTGCAGGAGCTGGGACTTCCCTACGCGCAGGACGCCGCAATCACCCGCCATCTTGGCGCATTTCTTCGCCAGCACGCCGCTGCCGGTTTTGCCGCATTGGGGACTGAAGCAAAAGAAACTTCACTGCCGCGACCGGACGCCATTTTGCTCAACGGCGGCGTTTTTAATTCGGAAAAGACTTCGCGCCGCCTGATTGAGGTCATCTCCGCCTGGTGGCCCGGGTTTCCGCGCATTCAGGTGTTGGAACATGGTTCGCTTGATTTGGCGGTGGCGCGCGGCGCGGTGGGCTACGGCAGGGTCCGTCGCGGTTTGGGCCGGCGAATCAGCGGCGGCTCGGCGCAGGCGTTTTATGTGGGATTGGCCGGTGAAAAAGGGGCCGGCGCTTCGAGCGCCATTTGCGTAATTCCGCGCGGCCATGAAGAAGGCCAGCCCATTGAACTGAAAGATCGTCCTTTCAATTTGATGATTGGACGTCCGGTTCAATTTCCATTGTTCTCCACCACTTCGGACCGGATCGACCGGCCCGGCGACATTGTAACGGTCGACGACGAATTCCGCGCGCTGCCGCCGATTCACACGCTATTTAAGGGCGCGGGCGCGCGGCTTGCGGCCGTGCCGGTCCATCTTCGCGCGTTGCTTACGGAACTGGGCACGCTGGAATTGTGGTGCGTATCCAACGCCGGGGACGAGCGCTGGCGGCTGGAGTTTGAATTGCGCGGCGCAGCGGCGCAACCGGCGATGGCCGTGACCGAGGCGATGCCTGCCCGGTTTGGCGATGCGCGCCAGGCAGTCGAGCGCGTCTACGGCCATCAGCCGCTTTCGGTGGAAGCGAAGGAGGTAAAGCAGCTTCGCCGCGCGCTGGAAACGATCATCGGACCGCGCGAAGAATGGCGGCTTCCGCTGTTGCGGGAATTGTGGAGCGCGCTCTATGCGGGCGCCAAACATCGGCGGCGATCCATGGAGCATGAGCGGATATTTTTTCAACTTGCGGGCTTTTGTTTGCGTCCGGGTTTTGGCTATCCGCTGGACGAATGGCGTTGCGAACAGACTTTTCGATTGTTTGAACCCGGCGTTAAATTCCACGGCAGCCAGGCAGTGTGGAGTGAGTTTTGGATTTTGTGGCGGCGGATCGCCGGCGGACTGGGCGCGGAAGCGCAAAATGAAATGTGGAACTATCTCAAGCCGCATTTGGCCCGGCGCGTTCCCTTGAAAGCGCCAACTAACGTAGCAAAATCATCGAAGGGCATGCGGCCAGAAGGCCTGGATGAAATGGTGCGAACGGCAGCATCCCTGGAGCATCTGGAACCAGCAGAGAAGGCCGAACTGGGCGATTGGATCGCCGAACGCTTGCACAATCCGGATACAGCCGCGGGTCCATGGGCGTGGGCGCTGGGCCGGCTGGGCGCGCGCGTGCCGGTCTATGGCAGCGGCCACAAGACGTTGGATCCCGAGCATGCGGCCTCGTGGTTGTCCGTGCTGCTGGAGACGGGTTTCAACCGCGCGGAAGGAGCGTCATTTGCCGCGGCGCAGTTGTGCCGGCTGACCGGCGACCGTTCGCGCGATTTGGACGAGGAAACCCGGGCGCGAACTGTGGCTGCCCTCAAAGCCGCCGACGCCCCGGCTGAATGGCTGCGGATGATCACGAGTGTGGTCGACCTTGCGCCCGCCGACGAAACGCGGGCGCTGGGCGACACGTTGCCACTCGGATTGCGATTGCATTGAAGAACAGATCGCTTACACATTTTAGTGTATATAGGTAAGTAAATTTGTAAACGAGGCCAAAAAGAGGGTAGTTGCGATGCAGAAATGTGCGGTTTTATTGGGGAATTTTGGGGTTTTAGGGCTCAGAAGGGGGGTGTAAACTTCTAAGGGCCGCTTGCGGACAAGGGGCGGCTAAACTACCGTAGCCACGGCTGCCCAGAAAATCACCCAGCCGGAAACATCGAACATCGAACATCGAACGCTGAACATCGAATGCCGAGCCGTGCACCAGACAGCCACTTGGCAACTCTCAACAGTCAAAGGAGCAAACGCATGTATGTTATTACTGGAATCACTGGACAGATTGGAGGCGTCATTGGACGCGCCCTTCTCGAAGCAAAACAGCCGGTTCGCGCCGTCGTGCGCAATGCGGACAAAGGCCGGGAATGGCGCGACCGCGGATGTGAACTTGCCCTCGCCGATATAGGAGACGCCAGTTCGCTTGCGGATTCATTTCAAGGAGCCGAGGCGGTTTTCATCCTGGTGCCTCCGAGCTTCGACCCTTCGCCCGATTTTTCCGAGGCGCGGGCCATCGGCGCAGCCTTAAAATCTGCGCTGGAAGCGGCGTGCCAAATAACTCGCGCCCGATTTCTTTTGCCGTGGCCGACGACCACAGGCAAATCGTCGATAGCGAGAATGTAGACCAAATACACTCCCTTTGGAATGTCCGATATGGTGGCAGGACGCACGACCCGGTTCGGAAAACGACGATTCAAATGGTCAGCAAGAGTCATCTCCATTAAGCATCAGGTCTTAGTATCAATCCGCTTCAAGTGCGCTCCAACAATGTGCTACGCAGATACCTCAACGTTTTGGGAATATCGTCCCGGAACAAGCCAGGTGCATCATGCAGAGCAATATGCCTGTTTGCGTTTCGGTATGTCGGTATCCGCAATCGACGTGGGATCTGTAGATCGCTAAACAAGAGTTTTTCCAAGTGGCGGACCTTGCAATCTCTGTCCGAAAACCATCGTTCGACCAGTGCTTTCGGTTCTTTTCGCGCAACGTACAAAGGACTGTCGATGTTTATTTTCGTTACCGAATGGTCCGCATTAAAAATGACGAATGGCGCTGCAGCGCGTACTCGCCAGTTGTCATGGTACTTGTGAAAGGTTTCATGTTGTACAAGCTTCCCGTTTTGAACCTTTACCAAAACATTGTAAAATTCCCGATAACTCACAAAACGGCGGTCGTTCCAAAGAACGTTCCTCGAAATACAATGCTCCACCGTGGCGCAGCCGATAAAATAATAGTCCCAAATTCTTGAGTCCTTTGAGTCCTGTTTAGCACAAAAGAAAACAACGTAGTCTCCTACAGAAAGTTGCCCCCTCACATCGCTACGACACACCCCCCAAGATGCCGACCCAACGCTGCAAAGCCGTTCCCGCGCTGCAAAGAAAGAGGGATCGTCGCCCCAGTCATAATAGCAACCGGAATTATTATATTGGTAGAGGAACTTCTGGAGCAGAGGGTCTTCTCGCGCCGCAGCGTTCGTTTTTTCCCAGTCACCTACTGGTGGTATTGGATGCCTATAAACGCAGACAAACGCTTTCACACACGAAGTCTAAGTGAACAAGGTCAAATTGTCACGGTTTCGGGAATGTTACCGGAATTTGGAATTTAATGCGCTGAGTTCGTGTCTGGTCAATACCACTATCAACCTTGCCGCCTCCGAAGCTAAAACCCGCCACTTCAAGTTTGGCAGAGGCCTCTCCCTCAAGCTTAGCCTGCACAACTACAGATAAATCAAACTCAACGAGTGAGATGAGGTTTTTGCTATCTTCGTCAATCATGTGTCCCGCGATGGACTCAGTGCCAGCAACTCGAAAGGGTTTCGATGCGATTTTTATGCCGGGCTTTCCGTGGGCCGAGTTCACGCCTGCGCCAATCTGCCGCAATGCCTCTGAAACAAAACTTTCAATATTCATAGGTCAACGGCCCCACTCGTTCACAGCTTGCGCTGGACCGTCATCCAACAAGCCGCGAAGCTGCTCGTAGTAAGCCAAAAGCTCAACATATCGGCACTGCCCCACGACTTCTGGCGGCGCGGCTTCCTTCTTTGCCGGATTTAGCCTGACGAGCGCTTCGCGAGTACGATTATACTCGGCTACAAATCCCTCCGTTGGAATAGCAAGTAACTCTTTGTTCGGCATGGAACTTATGGCGCCAGCCGCCGCTGCCGCCCGCATCAAAAGCGCGTCGTTTGTGAGGTTCATGAATATTGAATCTATAACCGGTCAAGCCGCCTGTTGGCAAACGTGAACCACCGAACGAACGACCGCAAGTAAGAAATGGTGTGTTCCATCGGGCATTTGGAGGAATCAATTTGTTCCAAAACGGCGTTCAATTTTGTAGGAGTCACGGAAAGAAGCGCCTCGTCCATTTTGGCTTGAATCAGCACAACCGCAATTGGCAACACGGTTCTCAAGCGTTCAATTCGCGCTTCATCCCGGTGCCACAGATAAAATAACCCAACGTTGCAAATGAGGGAAATCGCGCGGCGGCAAGTATAGGTTTCGCTTTCATAAGATTTTCAGCGTAAGACCAACACAGCAGCCGGCCAAATGTCAATTATTAAAAGACATAAAGGTCAGCCACTGCCCGGCGCGACCGGCCAGAGCGCGTACGATCGACCACTGTGCTCTCGTTTGATCCGACCTGCCCGTGCGAGCCAGTAACACACCTCGCGAAATTTTTCGTGCACGCTTGAAGCGAACTCATCGCGAAGGGAGAGTTGGTGAATGCCCGGCTCTTTCGTCACCCTTGCGAGGATGTCCTCGACCAGGTCCGTTGCCTTGAGCCACTCATTGGTTACCGCCATCAGCGGATTTTCCGGCGGAACACCAGCGAGGCTGTTTCTAAGATTTTCGAGGCCCGACCTGTCACCCGCCAGCGCGAGAAGCATTGCTCCACGCTCGACGACTGGCGAGGCCGATATGTCAAAGCTCCCATACTCCTCGATGGTTTCGGCGACAACATCGGGAAGCAACCGGATGCCTTCGCGGAAGTATCGCTCAGCTGCTTCAAACTGGTCGCTGCGAATCGCCTCCTCCACGAGTGGCAACAGCTTGAAGTACCGATCAACGCTGAGAGGGCGCACGTTCATGTGGCTGCTAATATTTAGTTGATATTGGATTTCGTTTCAAGCGGCCGCAATTGAACGCCGTTAGTTGAAACAAGCAAAAACAAGGGCTGATGGTTCAGCAGCCGTTGAATTTTCGCGTCGTCGTCCGCCATAGGATAAGGAAATGCGTGGGTCAAATCGGCAACAAGGTCAAAAGACGCGAATGCCTCATGGAAGTCTTTATACGGTTCACCGCTATGCTGCAGCAACTCCGCCAGGTCCGGCCTGCGCTCGACAGCTAACAACGTTGAATAGGATTCGGTCCAATGCTGATACGCCAAATTATTCGTGACATCTGAAGAATTGTCCGGGCTGGCAGTTTCGATAAAAACCGCGTATTTATCATAGTCATCCGATAAATTTCGGCAGTCATTAAGGAATCGCTGGTATTGATCAGCCATTTCGACCATATGGGCATCTTCCCCGGCTTTCCGCTTCCAAATTGCAAAAATTATGGCTGCGGCCAAGGCCAAGGCTGCAAAAGTTCCAGCAGCTGCCGAGAAAAAGATCGCAACGTGCCTGTTCATTTCAAATCAGTTCAATTAAACATGAAAAACCGATGGAATCCGAGAGTTTTAATTTTTGGCATCCGTCATGTGGAGTTTGGCCGAGTTCACGTCCGAAAGTTGATGGATGCTGAGTGCGGTTTGGCATTACACACATATACAAAATGCTTGTATAAACGTGCAAAATCATAAATTGGCACTTCAATTCATTCGTCAAATCCACCGCTGCCAGTTTGTCTGAGCCGGACCCGGCAGGTAGCTGAACATGAGTTCCATGTTCTCCTCGAAGGTGGATTCTGGTTCGGCTTCCTGGCAGCATTGGTGATACACCTCGCAGACGCGGCGGCGCAATTCCTTGACTTGAGCCACGCCCAAACCGGCGCGAGCGAATGATTTAATCAGCGTGTCCAGTAGAGGCAGAAATTCCGAGTCATCCAGCGGATGTTGAAGGTTATGCGCAAACAGATCTTCAATTTGGATTCTGCCGAGGTTTGTCAGGACTACTTGCGCGTCGGCTGGCGATGGACTTTCAATGTGGTGTGCCAGCGGCGGAATTTTCGCAGTCTCGGCGGCGCCTTGGAGTTGGGGGAGATTTTCAGGCGGAAGAATGATCCGGACGCTTCGCGCCTCTCCGGGCGTCCGGCAAATAAACCCGCGTCGTTCCAGCGTCAGAATCATCTGATGAACACTTGGCGGGGTGACCTTGAAAAATTGCACCATATCTGCTTCCGCCGGCGCGCGGCCATGCAGCACGGTATAATGGTGGATGAAAGCCAGAAACTGGCCTTGTCGAGGTGTGTAGGACGATTTCATTCGGGTCATATTTTCGCGGCACGGAGCAAACTCTCCGCCCACTCCGGGGCAGTCAAAGCCAAGTTTGAGCTATTTTTTGAAATGGGACAAGTAGGGAAAGGTAATTCTGGACGATACCGGCCGAAACTTCATAATTTTTAAAGTGTAGGCTGCTTGCCGGTGTGGCGAAATGGCAGACGCACGGGACTTAATATTTGAAAATGCACTGCAAAAAAGCCAATATCGATGACCAAACCAAATCAGGTCGCGTTCGAACAGTGGCCCGCTCAGTTTAGTTTATTAAATAAGGACTTTGCGTTTGACAATGCAATCGTGAAGGATGATGGTCACATCATATCATATTCTGAATAAGAATTAGTAAACGCTGGTTTGCGAGGTGACCAAAAAACAAAAGGAGGGTCGCCCAAAAAATAAACGACGGGGTCCCAATTTCCCGCTACCCGTGACCGTGCTCCTCCCACACTTCCGCAAGCCTAATGCTGTGAAGGTGAAAAACTTGAAAGCAAAGAGCTGCAAGGAAACGAGAAAGGAAGGACATGAAACGGAATAAATTAATCGACGGCTGCCTGCCAGCGCTGGCGATTTCGGCAATGCTCAGTCTGGCGTATTGTGCGACGGCACGGCAGCCGGCAAGCGATGGCAATGGCGGCCAAAAGCCCAATATATTGGTTATCATGGGCGATGACATCGGCTGGTTCAATCTGGGCTCTTACAACCAGGGCATTATGGCCGGCCGAACCCCTAATCTTGACAGACTGGCCAGTGAAGGCATGCGCTTTACGGATTATTACGCTGAAGCCAGTTGCACGGCAGGCCGGGCGAATTTTATCACCGGCGAACTTCCTGTGCGCACCGGGTTGACCACGGTAGGCCAGGCGGGAGCCGATGTGGGCATTCCGGCCCAGGCCTGCACGCTGGCCACAGTCCTGAAATCACTTGGCTATGAAACCGGTCAATTTGGGAAGAACCATTTAGGCGACTTGAACAAATACCTGCCGACGGTACATGGTTTTGACGAATTTTTTGGTTATCTCTATCACCTCGACGCGATGTCGGACCCTTATTGGTTCGATTATCCGCAGGATTGGATAGACAAATACGGACCCCGCGACCTGGTGCATTGCTGGGCCACGGATACAGACGACCCGACTGAACAGCCGCGCTGGGGCAGGATTGGCAAACAGAGGATTGAGGATGAAGGCCCCCTGCCGCCATTCGCGAATATGAAGGACGTGCAAAACTGGCAGGAAGGGCGCCCCGCCAAATATGACATGCAGACGTTCGATGAAGTGCTTGTCTCGAATAGTTGCGCCTTCATGGACAAGGCAAAGGCGGACGGCAAGCCTTTCTTCATTTGGCACAACACCACACGCATGCACGTGTTCACTTATCTTCCGCCCCAATACCAGGCGATGATGAATTCTCAGTCCGGCTATAATGTTGAGGAAGCGGGCATGGCCCAATTGGACGATTGCGTAGGCCAACTCCTGCAGCATCTTGACGATATTGGCGAGGCAAGCAATACGATTGTGATTTTCACGACGGACAATGGGGCAGAAGTCTTCACCTGGCCGGATGGCGGCATGACGCCATTTAGAGCAACCAAAGGAACGGTATTTGAAGGCGGGTTCCGTGTGCCGGCTATCATCCGCTGGCCGGGCCATGTGCCCGCGGGCAAAGTTGAGAACGGCATTGTTTCCGGCCTCGATTGGTTTCCGACGCTGGCCGATGCGGCAGGTGATCCAAATATTACGGATGAGTTCCTCAAGGGTTGGACGTATGGAGACCAGATCTATAAGAACCATCTGGATGGTTATGACCAGACGGATCTTATTACCGGCAACGGTCCGTCCCGGCGCCACGAGATTTGGTATTTTGGCGGGCCGCATCTCGGAGCAGTCCGTATTGACGACTTCAAGTTTCAATTCTTCCAACAGCCTTACGGCTGGCCGGGAGAAAAGATCACAACAGACATGCCTACCATCGTGAATCTCCGCCAGGATCCGTTTGAACGGACGCCATCCATCCGCGGAGAGAGTTCGAATGAGGAAGGCTGGGGCTACGGTAATGAGTTCTTTGCCCGTGAATTCTGGCGCTTTGTGCTGGTCCAGCAGTATGTTTCAAAACTTGCCAACACGGCAATTGAATATCCGCCGATGCAAGCTCCGGCGTCGTTCAACCTGGACGCAGTGAAACGGCAGGTTCAAGAGATGGTCAAAGAGCACGAAGGGGAATAGGCCGGCAACTCATTCGTGAACACGTGGATCGCCATGAATTGTAGCGGTGGACGCGTGTTCACGGTGGAAATTCCGACCGCGCAGAAAATTATGAAAGCCACTACCCAACCAATTCGTGCTGTACTGGCGGCCACATTGATCGGCTTGCTGGCTTTTGTGCCGAGGGCATTGGCGTCGCCGGTGACGAATGACATGGTTTGGATTCCGGCGGGTGAATACACCATGGGTACGGATGACCCGCGCAGTTTTCCCAATGAACGTCCCGCGCATCGCGTAAAGGTTAACGGCTTCTGGATGGACAAGCACGACGTGACGAACGATGAATTCAAAAAGTTCGCGGACGCCACCGGTTATATCACGACGGCGGAACAAAAGCCGGATTGGGACGAGTTAAAAAAACAACTGCCGCCCGGCACGCCCCGGCCGGATGACAGCCTGCTGCTGGCGGGGGCGATGGTCTTTGTCGGCACGACAAACCCCGTGGATTTGAGGGACGCCAGCCAGTGGTGGCGCTGGACGCCGGGCGCGAGTTGGCGGCATCCGGGCGGACCCGGCACGGACATCCAGGGGATGGGCAATTATCCAGTGGTGCAGATTTCGTGGTATGACGCCAGGGCGTATGCGCAGTGGGCAGGCAAACGCCTGCCCACGGAAGCGGAGTGGGAATATGCCGCGCGGGGCGGGCTGGAAAACAAGCGTTATCCCTGGGGCGACGACTTCACGCCAAACGGCAAATACATGGCCAATGTTTGGACTGGGGAGTTTCCTTATTACAATGACAAGGCGGATGGTTTTGCCGGCCTTGCGCCGGTAGGTTCATTTCCGCCGAACGGTTACGGACTTTACGATATGGCGGGGAACGCGTGGCAATGGTGCGAAGACTGGTACCGTGCTGACGTGAACCAGGAACTGAAAGAGAAGGACCCGGTTTGTTCCATGAATCCGGCAGGGCCGTTAAGCAGTTTTGATCCGCTGGATCCTTACGCGGCCAAACGCGTCGTGAAAGGCGGTTCGTTCCTTTGCAACGTCGATTACTGCGAAAGTTACCGGCCCAGTGCCCGGCGCGGTGAGGCCCCGGACACTGGCATGAGCCATATCAGTTTTCGTTGCGTGATGTCCGCGCCGGAACCGTCCCGGGCCGGCAGGCCTGAGAATTCGCCACTGAAACCAAACTAAAAGCGGGACACACCCGCGGGCCAATAGTTGAGCGAACGACTTCACCGGGGATCGAATAATCCTGCTCGCGAATTATCCGCAAAAAAATCTAATGGCTTGGAGTTTGCCCCGACGCAGCATGGTTTCGACGGCGAAGAAGCAAAAAGCCAATAGCGCCCGTAGTCGCCAAAGGTATTGTCGAAGGTTCCGGAACTGACTCAACGGTGAGAACCATATCAATTGGTTGTTGAGGCGAGACTTGATAGGTTCCCGGATTGAATGACGAGAATGGAACCGGAATCGTGACAGAATCTACACTTGGAACATATTGAATGATATCTGATGTCGTATTCCCAAGGTCACCGTCAAAACGAATATCTACAACGCTTCCCACTCCGTCATAATCGGGAATTGCTGCGAAGGAATTTATTGTGGCGTTGGCGCCCGTCGTCAAATCCTCAAGAGTTCCGAATGCTGGCAGGCTCTCCACATAACCCGTAAAACTGCCCAGTCCGGAAATATAATTTGGGGTGATGAAACGAGACAAATCGCAAACAGCTTTACCGTTAGGATTGTTAAAAAACAACTCTCGCTCAAACCCATTCCCCCTTTCGCGACTCGGGCTTGCCCGACCGGCATGAAGCAGGCGAGAGACGCCGGCTGATCCGGCCACTGGCTGCTTGCCCGCTTACCCCGCAATTAGCCCGGATATTTCATAGTTAGATTTGATTTTGACAAGAATGGTGCGGAGGCGGGCGACGAGGGCGATTTTTCGATCGATTGGGTTGCCTAACCGAGGTCCCCGTGCGTTCGGGGATGGAAATCTGGCTTGGGCGCAGTT
>DATJTK010000015.1:0-24452 GCA_035503455.1 Candidatus Sulfotelmatobacter sp.
CGGTTCTCTGTCCGGACTGCTTACTCCCCTCGCCGCCTTGCGGGGCGACAGGCACCGGACCGTTCCGTCGTGAACCGTCCAATTCGACGGGTGGGACTCTCACCCACGAGCGCAACCACTTTCACGGGCTGCTGCAGCGCAACAGGACCACTGTACTGGCCACGGACAACGCCAATCCGAAGACAAGCCCGCTGCTGAGTTTCCAACCCCAAAAGGCAGCCAGAACCGCACCCAATGCGGTCGCGACAGTGATTTGGATAATCGCCCCGGGAACGGCCACGGTTCGCATCGCCCACAAATCGCCCACGGAAAAATGCATCCCTACTCCAAACATGAGCAGGATGACCCCGATTTCCGCAATCTCGGCGGCCAGATGAGCGTCGCCGACGAACCCGGGCGTATGCGGACCCATGATGATTCCGGCCACGAGATAGCCGATGATGGGAGACAACCGCATGCGGACCGCAATGAACCCGCCTACAAAGGCCAGGACCAGGCCAAGGGCAATTAGCGCAATGAGAGGGCCGGAATCATGCACCGGGTCACCCTAATCAACACAAGGAAAAAGGAAAAAGGAAAAAGGAAAAAAAGGAAACGCAGTCACACTTCAGGAAAATCGCGAAATATCCCGTCTTCATCCACCGCATCGGCAAATTCCTCGAAGCCCATGTTTGCGATACTGAGGTTGTTTTCAACTCCCCACACGGCTTTTGGGATGACGCGAAACGTGCGGCCCGGCTCTTCCAGCAGGTCCACCACAAGAATCGGATGCTCAGGATGTGTGATAGCCGTGCGGTCAATGATCAGTACGAAAGTGACATTTGAATCATCGGGAAGGACCGACGGCAGTAGTTCGACTGTGAGACCGTCGAATGCTTTGTCGTTGATGTAATCCAGATAGGCCTCGAATTCATTATTGGGATTGTTGATCGCCTTGCGAATGGAATCCCAGGCGGAGTCGTCAGAAAAGTCAGTGCGAATGGCGAGCGAGTTTTCGCCTGGAATAATAATCCTATTTTGCACAGTCGCTTTCGTTGTTGTGTCATCCGTTTCTTCAGTTTCCGAATCCTCGAAATCCGATCTTTCTCCGGTCACACCCGCTTTTGCCATTTCGATCGCGACGCGATTATTATGCGCGGCCATCATATCCGGCTTCAGTTCGATGGCCTTGTTGATGTCTGCCAGAGCAGCGTCCAAGTCGCCCTTCTCGTACCTGGCAAAGCCTCGGCTGTTGTATGCCGAAGCAAAGTTGGGATCGATTTCGATGGCCTTATCGTAATCGGCAATCGCCGCGTCCAAATCTCCTGCCATCCGCTTCGTTTTGCCGCGATTGTTATACGCCCGCGCCGGCTTATAGTTCATTTCAATGACCCGCGTATAGTCGGCGATTGCTCCGGCATAGTCCCCGCTGAGCCGTCGAGCCAGGGCGCGGTTACTGTAAGCGAGGCAGTAATCCGGCTGAAGCTTAATGGCCATGTCATAGTCCGTTAACGCTCCCTCGTAATCCTCTGCGATCACTTTGAAATGTGCGCGGTTATTCCACGCCTCGGCCAGGTCCGGCTTGAGTTCGACGACCTTGCCGAAGTCGGCAAGGGCTCCTTCGAAATCGTCCGCCTTTTGTCTCAAAACGGCGCGGTTTTTATATGCGACATGTGAATCCGGATTCAATTCGATGGCTTTGTTGTAATCCGCCAGGGCTGCGTCCCAATCTTCATTCTCGAAATTGGTCAGACCACGGTTGCTGTACGCTACGGCAAAGCTGGGATTGATCTCTATGGCTTTATCGAAATCTTTGATTGCGCCGTCCAAATCCCCGCTCGACCGTTTAATGTCACCGCGATTGTTATAGGCCCGGGCCGGCTCATAGTTCATCTCTATGACTTTAGTGTAATCAGCAATTGCTCCAGCTTTGTCACCACTGAGCCGTCGGGACTCGGCGCGATTATTGTAGGCAAGGCAATGATCGGGATTAATTTTTAGTGCCTGGTCATAATCGGCCACTGCTCCCTCATAATCCTTCATCGAGTGCTTGAGATGGCCGCGATTATTCCACGCTTCAACAAGGTCCCGTTTCAATTCAATCGCTTTATTGAAATCAGCCATCGCTCCCTTTGTGTCACCTTTGTCCTTCTTTAAAAGGCCTCGATTGCTGAATGCAAGGGCGAAAGTTGGGCTTACGGCGATTGCCTTGTCAAAGTCGGTCATTGCGCCATCGAGATCACCCTTTTTCTTTCTCGTGAGGCCTCGATTGCTGTAAGCCTGCCAAAGGTCGGGCTTGAGTTCGATCGCCTTGTCGAAGTCGGACACCGCCCCATCATGATCGCGTAATTTGCTTCTTAAGTCTCCACGATTGTTGTAGGCAGTCGCAAAATCGGGTTTCAATTCAATTGCTTTATTGAAGTCGGCTAGCGCGCCATGCAGGTCGCCCGCGTTTTGTTTGAGGATTCCGCGGTTATTCCAGATTTCAACTTTACCCGGAACAAATTGAATCACTTTGTCGAGGTCAGCGATTGCGCCGGCAAAGTTCCTTTTAGCCTGTTTCAACTTGCTGCGATTGTAATAAAAATCGGGCACTTTGGGATCGAGTTCGATCGCTTTGTCGAAGTCGGCCATCGCGCCATTGGTATCTCCCTTGCCCTGTTTTGCCAGCGCACGATTATGAACCGTAATTGCGGATTGATTTAGGCTTAGCGCCTTGTTGAAATCTTCGATGGCCCCGTCGTAGTTTCTCTTCGCTTGTTTGATCAACCCCCGATTATTAAAGACAACGACCGCATCGGGCTTTAATTCAATTGCTTTATCGAAATCAACCAACGCGGCATCGAGGTCGCCTTTGATTCGTTTGATTTCGCCGCGCAAGATAAAGGCCTCCGCCAGGTCCGGCTTGAGTTCGAGCGCCTTGTTTAGATCCGCGATCGCACCATCCAAATCCTTTTTGGCTCGCTTAATGTCGCTCCGATTGAAGTAGGCGACGGCGGTAGTCGGGTCAACTTCAATCGCTTTGGTATAATCCGCCAGAGCACCGTTCAAATCTTTTTTGGCTGCCTTTACGAGACCGCGGTTACTGTAAGCGAAAGCGAATTTGGGATTTAATTCGATGGCCTTGTTAAAATCTGCCATGGCTCCATCGAGATCGCCTTTTGCCCGTCTTTCACGGCCACGGGCATTATATTCATCAGCCGAGGCCGGCTGTTTGATGCCACTTCCACCGGATGAATCGGCTGGTGACATGCGAAGGAGCGGATCACATCAGCCCAAGCTGCAACTTTGCCGCCTCGGACATCATGCCCTGGTTCCAGGGAGGGTCCCAGACCAGCTCGATGTTGGCTTCGTCGATTGGTTCGAGGTCGAGCAATTTGCTTTGCACGTCCTGGGCGAGCACGGGCCCCATGCCGCAGCCGGGGGCCGTGAGCGTCATTTTGACGTCGGCCTTGAAGCTGGTTTCGCCGATGGGGGTGAGATGGCAATCGTAAATGAGGCCGAGGTCAACGATGTTGACCGGAATTTCAGGATCGTAACAGGTCTTAAGGGCGTCCCAGATTTGTTTCTCCAGGGTTTCCTGCGTGACCGGCCCGGATACGGCCGTGGCCGGAGCGGACTTGATATCCAAACCGAGCGCGTCGGCATCTTTGCCATCAATGCGGAACATGTTGCCGTTGACAATGACGGTGTAAGTGCCGCCCAGGGATTGGGTGATATAAGCCTGACCGCCTTTTTGCAGCGTGACTTTTGTGCCCACCGGAACCACCGACGCCTGAACGTCACGGGTTAACGTTTTCGCTTCGCTTGGAGACATAATTCCTTCGCAATATTAATATCGCAGGAAAGGAGCTTGGACGCAAGCACCCAAACGGGGGTAGTGGCTCGATTTGAGGTCAGTTCCAGGTCAGTTCCGACATCGGACATCGAACCCTCCTTCGCTAAAGCTACGGAAGGCAGGCATCGAACATAGAACATTGAATGTTTTGAAGCGCGAGTGCCAGGGCGCTCGCCTGGCGGACGGGCGCATCCGCCCGACCCCATGCCGAATTACGAAAGCAGATCTCGGATTTTTGCCCGAATATCACCGCCGCGCAGGAGGGATTCGCCCACGAGAATGGCTTTGGCGCCGCATTTTTGCAGCCGCTTTACGTCCGCGCGGGTGTGAATGCCGCTTTCGGCGACCAGGATTTCTTTTCCATTCAGTTCGTGGGCCAACCGTTCCGTTGTGGCCAGGTCCACCTTGAAGGTCCTTAGATCACGGTTGTTGACCCCAATCAGTTCGGCGCCGATTTTTAACGCGCGTTCCAGTTCCGCCGCATCGTGGACCTCGACCAGGGCGGCAAGGCCGGCCTCGGTGGCAAGCGAATGGAACTTTTCCAGTTGCGCGTCGTCCAAAATGGAGACGATGAGCAGAATCGCGTCGGCGCCCCATTCGATGGCTTCGAGGATTTGCCGGTCATCAATGATGAAATCCTTGCGCAGGAGCGGCAGTTTGACGGCGGCGCGAATTTGGCGGAGATAATCGAGTGACCCCTGGAAAAACTGTTCGTCGGTCAGCACAGACAGGCAGCTTGCGCCGGCGGCTTCGTATTCTTTGGCAATGCGGACGGGGTCAAAATCCTTGCAGATAATTCCGGCGGAAGGAGACGCTTTTTTGACTTCGGCTATCAAAGCGAGACCGGGACCGTCGAGCAGGGCGGCGCGAAAATCCCGTCGTTCGCCGCGTTCGAGCATGGCGTCATGGAGGTCGCCTGCGGCGATGATGCGCGCGGGCAGCGCGACGACTTCGCGTTTCTTTTGTTCGACGATTTTGTCCAGAATGGTCACAGGTTTAAATGTTTTCGGCGGTCGGAAGGAATGTCAAGGCTGGGAGCCGAAATTTACGATTTACGATTTACGCGGTTGAAGGCCTTCTTCTCAAGATTTTAAGGAGGGACAAGTTGAGCGAATCAGCGACCACGTTTGAAACTTGGAAGAAATCGTTGGCCGGCTATAATTGTTCCATGCCTGATGATGCCCACGAAGCCGTTCGCAGAAAAGCGGAAGCAATTTTTGCTGAGCTGGCTGGTGAGCGCGGGCTTAGTCTCCGGGGGTACAGCAACCAAGTTGCCGTCCGCAATTCTATCACATTGGCCTATTCAAGCGATAAAACACCAGAAGTCGCTCGAGAGATTGCTTTCCACATGACGGATTGGGGCGACCACGCGGCTTTCGTGGTGGCGCTTCACCTATTTCCCGAGCGATTCGCACCCGAGGAGATTGAGGCCGGTATAGGGATGTTGTGCGCGCACGTCCCAGCCCACGTTATTGCAGCGGCACGGCTCACTGGTTTTCCCACGGAGGATTTATTTCTGGAGGGTTGAACGCAAGATTCAAAAAAAACGCGCGTTCTGTCCCACGTCGCGTAAATCGTAAATCGTAAATCGTAAATTTCAGAGGCTGTACTTCTTCAACCCGGCCAATTGGAGAACAATTTTGGCGACGAACACCGGATTATTCTTGAAGTATCGGCCGGCGAGACGGCGGGGTTCGCTGCACAGGCGGTAAAACCATTCCAGGCCGGTGCGCCGCATCCACCGGGGCGCCTGTTTCACGCGCCCGCTCAAAAAATCGAAGGCGGCGCCCACTCCGATCATCAATGTGGCATCGAGTTTAGGCAAATATTCGGCCATGAACTTTTCCTGTTTGGGCGTGCTCAGTCCCACCCAGAAAATGTCAGGACGCGCGGCGCGGACTTTTTGGCGCAGGTCGTTTTCCTCGTCCGGGTTCAGCGGGCGGAAAGGCGGTGTGTAAGTGCCGGCCACTTCGAGTTTTGGAAATCGTTCTTTGAGTTTCTGCGCGAGCGTTTCGGCCACACCGGGCGCGCCGCCGAAGAAGAAATGGCGGCAGGGGTTGGACTGGCTCCAGGCGCAAATGTCGAGCATCAGGTCGGGACCATAGACGCGGCGCATATCGGATTGCCCGCGAATTTTGCCGACCCAAACCATGGGCATGCCGTCCGGGGTGCAGAGGAAGGCGTTGTTCAATATGACGCGAAATGGTTCATCGGTTTGCGCCTCCATGACACCGTGCACGCCGGTGACACAGATGTATCCTTTGCGGCGATAACGGACGGCAGCGGCGATCTCGGCCAGCGCGGATGGAAGGTTCAGGGCGCTGATGCCGACACCCAGGACGTTGACGCGGTTCATGATTTACTATTGACTTTTAAAAGTTTAAGATTCCCAGGTCTGTCTGAAAAGGCGCCTTTTGGGCGGATTTTTTCAGCCCCAGGTTCAGAGCGCGTCAATCGTAAGTAGAAAACCGGAAATCACAATGAAATTGCTCGTATTTGCCCATGTTCCGCCGCCGTATCACGGCCAAAGCGCGGCGGTGCAGCAGATGTTGGAGCATTTTGGCGGAAACCGGCGCAAAGCAAAATTACGTGGCAAACCGCCAAACCGTTACGGAATCGGGTGTTATCACGTGAATGCCCGTCTCTCCAAAGCCCTCGTAGACGTGGGCGAATTTCAATTTAGAAAGTTCGACCAGATTCTCTTCTACTGTCTGCAGGCCATCTGGTGCCGATTCCGTTACGGGGTCAAAACCATGTATTATGTCCCGGCGCCGGGCAAGGCGGTCGCCCTGTATCGCGACTGGATGGTCATGTTCTTTTGCCGGCCTTTTTTTGACAAAATCATTTTCCACTGGCATGGCGGCGGCCTGGCCAAATGGCTGGAAATGTCGGCGCAGAGCAAAACACGCAGCGTCACGTATCGGCTCATGGGAAAAGCGGACTTGAGCATCGTGCTGACAGAATTTGGCCGCAGCGACGCCGAAAAACTCCTGCCCCGGCGCCTGGCCGTCATTGGCAATGGACTGGTCGATCCCTGCCCTCAATTCAACGAAATTATCCTCCCGGCCCGTCGCGCGCGCGTCGCCGCGCTTAAAGCCCTCCTGTCCCGGGATACTGCGTTGACGAATTTAAGTGAAACCGTTGTAACGGTCCTCTTCGTCGCGACTTGCTCACGCGAAAAGGGGCTTTTTGATGCGGCTGAAGGGGTGCGGCTTGCCAATGAAGCGGCTGTGGAACAAAACTCGCCGCTGCGCTTCCGGTTCGTGATCGCCGGCACATTCGCGTCGAACGTGGAAGAAAAGGAGTTCTTCGAATTCATTCGCCTGAATCGGCTTTTCGATACGGTGTCGCACATCGGGTTTGTCCGTGGCGATCGAAAATCTGAGGCATTTCGCAACGCCGATATTTTTTGCTTTCCCACTTATTATCCCGCCGAAGGCCAGCCCACCTGTGTGGCAGAAGCGATGGCCTTTGGCCTGCCCGTGATCACGACACGCTGGCGGGCCGTTCCGGACATGCTGCCTGCCGATTATCCGGGCCTGGTGGACATTCATTCGCCCAAACAAATCGCGGAAAAGCTTCGACTGCTCTGTCAATCGGATTTGAGCGAGACTTTGCGTGGTATGTTTCTAAAGCGTTTCACCATCGAACGGCATTTGGAAGCGATGTCGGAGGCGCTTCGGGAAGTGGAGGGGGCGAAGATGGAAGATGGAAGATAGAAAATCGGAGATGGGAGATGGGAGATGGAGGCGGGAAATTTCATTTACAGCATCCTTAATTGATTGCGGGCGCACAAATTTATATCCTGGAGGGCAATGAAGATCGGTTTTCTTCAACTGAATTCGACCATCGGCGATTTCCCGGCCAATGTAAAAAAGCTGCTGGATGGATATGAGAAGGCGGTGTCGCTGGGCGCGGAATTTGTCATGGCTCCCGAATTGTTTCTGTGCGGCTATCCGCCCCGGGATTTGCTTTTGCGGACGGATTTTATTGACGCCAACCTCGCGGCGCTCGAGCAAACGGCACGCGGGACCCGTGCGGTTCCCCTGTGCGTCGGCTACGTGGACCGCAACCCTCAGCGGCCGGGGCGCGCCCTGCAAAATGCCGCCGCAATTTTGCAAAATGAAAAAATCGCCTGGCGCACGATCAAAAGTCTCCTGCCCACGTACGATGTTTTTGATGAAGACCGGTATTTCGAGCCGGGCAAGCCGATGGTCGTGCCTTTCGAATTCAACGGGAGCAAAAAGGCCGTCACCATCTGCGAAGATATCTGGAATGACGAAGATTTTTGGCCGGACCGGCTTTATCGCCGCGACCCGGTAAAGGAAGCCATTGGGCAGGGCGCTAAAATGATCCTGAACATTTCGGCCTCGCCCTGGAGCGACGGAAAAGAAAAGGTTCGGCTGGAGATGCTTCAGCGCGTGGCCCGCGACGAAAAAATGCCGCTCGCGCAGGTCAACCTTGTGGGCGCGAACGACGAACTGATTTTCGACGGCCACAGCGTCGCGCTCGATGCCTGTGGAAACGTCATCGCCATGGGAAAGGGATTTGCCGAGGACGTGTTTGTGGCGGACATGGGAATCGCGGGGCAATTGCCGGCGCAGTTCCCATCGCGCGAGGCGCAGATTTTTTCGGCGCTGTCGCTTGGGGTACGCGATTACGTGCGGAAATGCGGTTTTAAATCGGTCATTGTGGGTTTATCCGGAGGGATTGATTCGGCCCTGACGGCTGTGCTGGCGGTGGACGCATTGAGAAAGGAAAATGTCCTCGGGGTGGCCATGCCCGCCCGCTATTCGAGCGAAGGCAGTTTGACGGACGCTGAGGCAATTGCAAAAAACCTTGGGATTCGCCTGGAAGTGTTGCCCATTGAGCCGCCGTTTCTGGCCGTTGAACAACAGCTTGCGAAAGTTTTCGACGGATTGAAACCGGACCAAACCGAGGAGAACCTGCAGTCGCGTTTGCGAGGGGTCACCCTCATGGCGCTGTCGAATAAATTCAACGCGCTCGTCCTGACTACCGGCAATAAGTCTGAAATGGCGGTGGGCTATTGCACCTTGTATGGAGACATGGATGGGGCGCTGGCGCCACTGGCGGATGTATTGAAGACCGATATCTACAAAATCGCGCGTTGGGTCAATCGCGACGGTGAAATCATTCCGCGCAACAGCATCGCCAAGCCTCCCAGCGCCGAACTCAGGCCCAATCAAAAGGACCAGGATTCGCTCCCGCCTTATGAATCGCTCGACGCGATTCTGGATTTATATGTGGTCCGGAATTTAAGCCGTGAGGACATCATTAAAAAGGGGTTCGAGCCGGCCATCGTCCATGACGTGCTGAATAAGATCAATTTTTCGGAATATAAACGCCGGCAAGCCGCTCCGGGTTTGAAAATTTCAGCGCGGGCATTCGGAATGGGCCGGCGCATACCGATTGCGCAACGCTTTAGCGTTTGAGTTTTCAGTCCACGATTCGCGTGTGAAATTTCCATCCTCCTTAAGTGCGGAATAAGATTTGCTCAGATGTTCAGATTCGTCCGCCGGTTTGTAACTTTTGTTCAGCGGAAAACATCTTGAGAAAGTGGAATTGTTTTGCAAATTGCAAGAAAATGTGGCAAAGTTTTGTTTGTGCCTGAAGTGACCGAAAAGCTGGCGCTCCCAACAAAAACCACGACAACAACGACCCTCTTCGTGGTGGGAGTTTTTCGTTCCGGGACGTCATTACTCTATGCTCTGTTAAACCAGCATCCGGAAATCAGCCTGATGTACGAGTGCGACGTCTGGAACTTTCCGTGGCTTCTATCGGAATTGCGGTTCAGGCATGACTGGCGCGAGCGCCTGGAATTTTACACAAACGCGCTTTCACGTCATCACTTGGTTTTGAGGGACGCCGTTGCCGGGATTGACCATCTCCAGACCCCGCAGGATTTGTATCGCGCTTTTGCGGAAAGCAAGCGCGCGCATATTATTGGGGAGAAATCGCCATTTTACTGCAATCACCTGAGTGAGCTGGCCAGGAACCATCCAGGCGCTTCGTTCATTCTCATTTGGCGGAACCCGGTGGAAATTTTTAATAGCGTCGAGGAAACGGCGCGCAATTCCCGGTACTTCCGCCGTCCCGGCATGTTGAGCCGCCTGATTTATTATCAGGAGCAAATGATTTACGGGGCGGCTGAATTGGTTCGCCTGGAAAACCGCGTGCATCACGTCACCTATGCGGATTTGATAGACCGAACCGAGGAATCGTGCCGCGGCCTCTGCCGTTTTCTCGACATTGAGTTCGATAACAAAATGACGCAACTGGCCGGCGCCGACCTGTCCGCGGTTTTTCGCGCGCCGCACTTTGAACATCTTCGGCTCGGAAAGATTGGCAGACGGCAGGCGACGCACCAGGTGAATCCGCGGGTTGTCCGAAAGTTGCAACGTTTCGACAACCGCTGGAACCGGATGCGTCATGAGCTGCTGAATTTTCAGGATAACGCCGCAGCCGGACCGGAGCCGGGGGTCTTCGAGCGCGTGTATCACCGGCTTCTTGGCCGGCTTTTTTGCGGCGTGGACGGGGCCATTCGCGTGGGCTTTGAATTCCTGCCTTTGCCATGGCTGCGGACGTATCGTCAGGCCAAAGCCTGGTTTAATGAAGGTGTTGTTCCCCCGGACCAACGGCTTTCGATGCGCGAAGAGTTCCATGTCCATAGAGCGACTGTGCTGGCAAGCCTGGTTGTCCTGGGGCTGGTGGCCGCCGCTGATTATTATACGAGCGTGGCCGTTTCGCTGCTGCCCTTTTATATCATTCCGGCAGCCATCGTGACGCTGGTCATCAACCGGCGATGGGGCACCATGGCCTCAGTGGTATCGGCGCTGGTGTGGGGATTCGTTCAGAATATTGACAACCCGCTGGTCAACCTCAAGAGCCCGGGCGTTTGGTTTTGGGACGCTTTTATGCGCTTTTTGGCTGTGGAAATTGTCGTGCTGCTGCTCGACCGGATTCGCATTGAAATCAGAAATAAAAAAACCCAGGATGCTGAGCGTTGAAACGTTGAAACGCTAGCAGGTTGAAGCGTTAAATCGGATTGCATTGAACCCGGCGGAATCCCTGGAAGGATCGATTTGCCAATTTTTAATTGGTATGCGCTTTTTTGCCCGCTATTATTTTATGGGAATGAAGTTTTCGATCGTTACGCCCAGTTTTCGGAATTCGAACTGGCTGAAGCTGTGCATTGCCTCAGTAGCCGACCAACAGGGCGTCGAAGTCGAGCACATTGTGCAGGATTCCTGTTCGGATGACGGCACCCAAAACTGGCTTCCAAACGATAAACGCGTCAAGGCCTTCATCGAGAAAGATTCCGGAATGTATGACGCGGTCAATCGCGGTTATCGCCGCGCCACCGGGGACATCCTGGCGTATTTGAATTGCGACGAGGAATATCTGCCGGGCGCCCTTAAAACCATCCAGGATTATTTTGAAGCGCATCCCGAGGTGGACGTGGCGCTGGCGCACAGTCTCATCGTGGACGGCCAGGGCAAGTATATATGCCACCGGCACCTGATGGTCCCGCACCCCTGGCATATCTGGTTCCGGTTTCGGGTGTTGACCAGTTCGGTTTTCATCCGGCGCAAAGTCATCCACGAACGCGGCATTTACTTCGACACGCGCTGGCGCGACCTGGGCGATTTTCATTGGACGCAGGCACTGATGAAGAACAGGGTGCCAATGGGTATCTGCGATTCCATCGTGGCCACGTTCACCGATACCGGGGACAACATGAACCTCAGGCCAAATGCGGTCCGCGAAAAGGATGAAACGCTTGCGATGGCGCCGCGCTGGATTCACCGCTTGAAACCGCTCTGGATCTTCCATCATCGCCTGCGCCGCCTGGCTGCGGGCCATTTTAATTTGCAGCCGATGAGCTACGAGATTTATACGCTCGACAGTCCGGAACGGCGGGTGCGGTTTGACGTGGCAAAGCCCACCTCCGTCTGGTGGAACCGAATGTAAGCGGCCGTTTACTTCCCCCGGGGCGGATTCAGGCGAATCCAATAATCGAAGTTTGTTACCCCGGGCAATCATTCGCACGATTTTAGTCATGCCCACATTGGTAAATATCTGGATTTTGCTATCCGCTTTTGCTGTTGGCGCCGGCTGGCTTTTATCCACAGCCCATGAACTTAACCGGTCCGGATACGCGGCAGCGTTTGCGCTGGCGGCCGTTGCCTTCGTTGTTTTCTTCACGAAGGTGGAACGCCGGCCGCGGATGGAATGGCATCGAGTGCTTTCAAAAGCCCGCCGACGCTTTAGACGCCCCGCCCCGTGTCTTTTTCTTGTGCTGGTGTGCTTGTCTCTGGCTGCGGGATTTCTTTATGCGCCGGCCGACGCGGACTCCAACGCCTATCGGATTCCACGGGTATTGCACTGGCTGGGGGCGGGCCAATGGCATTGGATTTCTACGATGGACATCCGCATGAATATCAGCGGATGTGGTTTCGAATGGCTGTCAGCCCCGGCAATATTATTCACCGATTCGTTCCGGTTTATCTTCGTGATCAATTGGATTTCGTTTCTATTGATGCCCGGCTTGATTTTTTCGGTCTTTGTCCGGTTGCAGGTGCCGCCTCGCGTGGCCTGGTGGTGGATGTGGCTGTTGGCTTCGGGCTGGTGTTACGCCATGCAGGCATCCTCGATTATCAACGACAGCTTTGCCACCGTCTATGCGCTGGCCTCGGTGGATTTGGCGCTACGAGCCCGTACAAGCGGAAAGATTACCGACGCCTGGCTTTCATTGATTGCCGCGGCGCTGCTGACCGGCGCCAAGCAAACAATTGTCCCCCTTGCCCTGGTTTGCGCCGTTGCCATTCTTCCGTGCCTGAATCTGCTGCGCGCCCGGCCGCTGGGAAGCATAGTGATTTTAATTGGAGCTTTGTTTGTTTCCGCCGGCCCGTTGTTTTTTTTCAACAGGCAACACACGGGCCTTTGGCTGGGCGTACCGCCCAACAGTGGCACGCAAGCCATGTTTTGGGCGCGGTGCGAACCCGATTCACCGCTTTGGGGAATCGTTGGGAACGCCTTCTGCATTCCGGCGCAAAACCTCGCCCCGCCAATTTTCCCCTGGGCCGGGCGGTGGAACGAGATGATGAAGCACTTTTTGCAGACTCCATTCGGTTCACACTTTAATTCCTTCGAGGATTTTGGCCGGTTGGGAAGGGCTGTTACCGCGGGCGATGCCGGGCTGGGACTGGCAATTTGGCTGCTGGCTTTTATTTCCATTTTGGGGGCGCGCCGATTTGGAAAATTTTCCACTTTGTCAGGAGAGGACCATTTCTGCGCCTGCTGCGTTGGACTCCATTTTTGGTCTTGTTGGTGTTTATGGCAAAAGTTGGTTCGCATGCCAATGCGCGGCAATTGGCGCCTTATTATGTGTTTTTTTTCCCGGCGTTGTTGGTCACCGCCGGACAGTCCCGCCTGACACGCCAGCGCTGGTGGCAGAAGCTCGGCCTGGGAGCCATGTTATCCACGGTGGTTCTGCTGATTATCGCGCGGGAACACCCGCTATTTCCCGCTGAGACCATCGTCGCGGCGCTGAAAAGAGCATCGGTCGGACGAACGGTTATCTTGAAAATTGATAAATCGTTTTATTATTGGGATTCAACCCGAATGGTCCTGGCAGATCCGCTAAAGAAAAAAATCCCGCCGTCTGAACACGTCGTCGGTTACGCCACGTTTTTTGGATATTGCGAACCGGGATTGTGGCTGCCGTTCGGAAGCCGCATGGTCGAACGCATTCTGCCGGACACGGCGCCTGGCGAACTCCTCCAAAAAACATCCATTACATTCTCGTCGGCGACGAATTTTTTAGCGTGGCAAGAGATAAAAATATTGAAGAATGGCTCAAGGATTATCACGGACAGTTGATTGACCAAACGAACTATTATTACGGTCCCGCCGGGCCGATTCGAACATTGTATCTTGTTCGTCTGCCGTAACTGGCCGCCAAATTGCAAAAATCACCATTGTATAATCGGTTTGACGCAGGTTGGATTTCCAAATACCGTGTACTGCTAAACATGTCTGTTCGGCCCGTCGTCCAATTCTGGTTATGGATTTCCGTCTTCGCCACGCTCGCGGGTTGGACCCTGTCGGTCTTTGGAGAATTGAATCGGGTTGGCTATACGGTGGCTTTTGCGTTCTTTGCCGGTTTCATCGTCCTTCAGAGGCGCAGTTTGGGGTTTTCCCGGGGCTTTGTTTCTTTGACTCTCCGAAAGGCGGTTCGCCGTTTTCGCCGTCCATTGCCATTCTGTTTCTTTGTGCTGGCGGTTTTGGTTTTTGCCGGCGGGTTGATGTATCGGCCGACTCACTATGTTGCGTTAACGTATCACATCCCGCGAGTTCTACAGTGGCTGGCGGCGGGACGGTGGATCTGGATTCACACGGCTGTGGTTAGAATGAATTATACGGGTTGCGATTTTGAATGGCAGTTTGCTCCGTTGGTGCTGTTTACGAAAAGTGACCGGTTGATTTTTATTCTTAACTTTATTCCATACCTGTTTCTGCCTGGGTTGGTTTTTAGTGTTTTCACGAGGCTCGGCATGCATCCCCGGGTTGCCCGGCAGTGGATGTGGCTGCTTCCGACCGGCTACAATTTTTTGCTCCAGGCCGGGAGCACGGGCAACGATTCCATTTCGGCCTTTTACGCTTTGGCAGCCTTCGATTTTGGTTTGCGGGCCAGAACTGCAGCGCCACCCGCTCTCACATTGCCGCGCGGCGCCACTGCCAGCGTTGCGCTTTCGAATTTGTGGCATTCGATTTTGGCCGCGGGGTTATTGACCGGAACCAAGCCTGTCAGTGTGCCCCTTCTATTACCCTGGCTGATTCTGATTTGGCCGTCGGCGCGGCTGCTGGCGCGTCATTGGTTTGCAACCCTGCCTGTGGTTGCGGCGGGCGCGGTGGCTTCATTTTTTCCACTGGCGCTGATGAACAGGTTGCATTGTGGTGATTGGATGGGAATGTCCATTGAGCCGGGGCGGGTGGAGGTGCGGAATCCCCTGGCGGGCATCGTGTGCAACGGTTTCGAACTTTTGCAGTCCAATCTGGCGCCGCCGCTTTTTCCGATGGCTCGGGCGTGGGATAGTGAAGTTGCGCGGTTCATTCCTCACAATTGGGCGGGCACTTTTCAGAACGGCTTTTTCAGCACGGGCGAATTGCCTACAGAAGACTGGGCGGGGATTGGATTTGGTTTGAGCGTGTTGCTGGCGGTTTCGGTTGTGGCGGGTTTGCTCAAATCTAAATCAGTCTCATCGTCATCGTCTTCCTCATTCTCATCCTCGGCAGTGGCAGCGGCGCCTCCCAGGCGCGATATTGTCAGAGACCTCGTTTTGGTTGGGCCGTGGGCGGCATTGCTCATTTACTGCGCCAAGGCTGGAATGGCGACGCCGGCGCGGCTGATTGCGCCTTATTATCCACTGCTGCTGCCGCTTTTGCTGATTGGCCGGGCGCAGGCGGAAATGGTTCGGCAGGCATGGTGGCGTACGTTGGTGAGGGTTGTCATATTTTTGGCGTTTCTGGTTCTCATCGTATCGCCGGACCGTCCCCTGTGGCCTGCGCAAACGGTGCTGAGCCGGCTGGCGGAACGCCATCCGAACAATCATTTGGTTTCGCGAGCGCGAGAGGTTTACGCGATTTACGCGAAACGCTCGGATCCGCTGGCCAATGTCCGGGCTTTGTTGCCGCCCGGCGTTAAGGTAGTGGGGTTTTTGGCCGACGAAGATGATTGCGACATTTCGTTCTGGCTTCCGTTTGGCTCGCGGCGGGTGGAGCATTTTCTATTGACCGATCCGCCGGAGCGTTTTCGGCAGGAAGGGGTTACGTATGTAGTGGTTGATGGGGCAACGGTGCTGCCAGGCGGCCTGACGGTATCGGATTGGATGAAAACGACCGGAGCGCAACTGATCGGTGAAACCAATGATACGTTGAAAGTTTCGGAGGGGGAACGGACGTGGATGGTCGTGAAAATCAATTGAGCCCATGTGGCTGAATCAAAGGCTTCTTTTTGCCCAATGCCCGATCCGAAATCTGCCGGGCCATACACCTGTGAAGGTGGGGGCTTTGGCGAAGACGGGCGAAGCATGTCCGGATTCGGTTTCCATTTCAATTTTCTGTGTTTATAATCGGGCGGGTAATGACAAGCAGTGACCAACTTGAGGACGTGAGAAAATCTGTCGGTGCGCCGGGAAAAGACATAAATTCGTCCTTCAGCCTGCGGGCGTTGGTCGTCTGGATATGGCTTTGCGCCGGCCTGAATGTCGCGGGGTGGGCTTTGTCGGCCATCGGTCAACTCAATGCGGCGGGATATATCGCCGTGCTGGTTATCGGCGTGATTGGGTTTTGCGCGTGGCGTCATTTCGACAGGTCCGAACGCCCGTCGCGCGCCCCGATTCGAAAATGGCTTCATCGTTTCAAGCGGCCCTTGCCGCTGGCCTTTCTCATTCTGTCCGCAATGATACTTGCCGGCGGAGCGATTTATGCTCCAACGAATTATGACGGGCTCTCGTACCGGCTGCCGAGGGTGTTGCACTGGCTCGCGGCGGGCAAATGGCACTGGATCCACACGGATTTTCCGCGCCTGAACAACCGCGCGTGCGGCATCGAATGGGTTTCGACGCCGCTGGTGGCGCTATTGAAGACGGACCGCTTTCTTTTCCTGATTAATTTTGTCTCGTTCCTGTTTTTGCCCGGGCTGACCTTCGGGGTTTTGAGCCGTTTGGGCGTTCGCCGGCGTGTGGCATGGCATTGGATGTGGCTGGCGCCCACAGGTTATTGTTTTTTGCTCCAGGCGGGCAGCATTGCCAACGACTCCTTCGCCGCGCCTTTTGCCCTTGCGGCCATTTTCTTTGCGCTTCGCGCGCGTGATTCGGGACGCATGCGGGATGTTGCGTGCTCCATCCTGAGCGCCGCGCTTCTCACGGCCACCAAGACGGGCAATATGACCCTGTTGCTGCCGTGGGCTATTGCGATTCTCCCTGCGCTGAGGATCATGCTGCGACGCCCCATCGCGACCGCGGCGGTTTGTTTCCTGGGAATCTTTTCCTCGTTCGCGCCTACGGCGGTCCTGAATTCGCGCTTCTGCGGCGACTGGTCCGGGCTTTCGATGGAATCCGATCAAGCCCACGGCAGTATGCCGCTTCGCCTTGGCGCAAACCTGGCCCTTATCTCAGTTCTCAACGTCGTGCCTCCCGTGTTCCCTGAGGCCGACCAATGGAATCGCTTCGAGCAACGGGTCGTTCCTCCGGGGTTGAACACCCGATTGCACGAATCCTTTACGGAGCCCGAGGCCGCGGAGCTTCACGTCGAACAGATGCAGATCGAAGAAAACGCCGGCTTCGGCTTCGGCCCGACACTGTTTGTCGCCCTCAGCGCGCTCGTTGCGGCTGTTTCGTGCCGCAAGTCATTTTTTCAGTTCCGATTTGATTCTTTTGACGGCCTGTGTGAAGCAGGCATCGTAATTACTTCCTGGGTTGCAGCGCTCGCGTTATTGAGCCAGTCGACGGTCTACCCAATCGGCCGAATCATGGCGCCTTATTATATTCTGCTTTTGCCACTTCTTCTGAGATCTCCGTACCATGAGAAACTCGTCAGGAAATATTGGTGGAGAGCCGGGGCGCTTTTCGTTTTTGCCCTGGCTGCCGGACTTTTAATTATTTCTCCAGCGCGGCCGTTGTTTCCGGTCGGGACCGTTCTGGCAAAGATTCAGTCCAGCCATCCAAATTCGAAGCTATTGGCCCGCATTGAGGAAGTGTATTCAGTCTATCACAATCGCAATCACGCCTTTGCTCCCGTTCTGGGTGCTTTGCCGGCCGATTCAAAGGTCCTGGGCATAATCAGCTATGACGACCCTGAAACGTCGTTGTGGCAGCCGTTCGGTTCCCGGCGCATTGTGTGCGTAAAGCCGAGCGACAATTGGGATTATCTGAATTCCCAGGGTGTGCAAATAGTCCTGGCGAGAATGTCGCTGTTTGGTGCCCGATTTCCCGATTATGCGGATTGGAGTGCGAAAATGAATGCGACGATTATCGACAAATTTAAGTTAAATATCCGGGCCGATAATAGCCATGCCGATTGGTATCTCATTGAGATCCACAAATCCCCGGGTTCGGTGTCCACGCTTTAGCGTGTCCCATCCGTCCGATCTGTTGGATCTGTCCCATCTATCGCATCCGATTCACCTCGCCCGGGCCACGGCCAGCAGGCTTTGTCCAATGAACGGCGGACAAATCCGCGACTCAAACCCATGGACAACCGGGAAAATGCAACTGTCAAAGAAACGGACCGAACCGGCATTAAAATGACGCTTCTTTAGAAGGCAAAAATTCAGCCACCATGCGAAGTAACCGGCGAAATTATAGTAGCGCAGGCGAACAAGCTGAAAACCGGCGCGCTCAAGCTTTTGCTTCAGTTCCTGTTTAATGTAACGGCGGAAATGCCCGAAATCCCTGTCTATTTCCGCGTAGATCTCCATCCGCGCCGGAACGAAGAGGCAAAGAACGCCGGCGTTTTTTTTCAGTTGATGATGGTAGTTTTTCAATTCGCGCTCATCATCCCTGATGTGCTCCAGAACATTAACACTGATCACGGCGTCCCAATCGGCGTCGCCTTTTAAGTCTTCGATTGTCCCTTGAACAGTGGAGTGTCCGGGAAATTTTTTGACGAGATGGGCGTGAAAAGTTGAATCCGGTTCGATGGAAACAAACCGCTTGATGTTGCTTCTTTCCAGAAGCGCTTCGGTCATTTGTCCAATGCCTGCGCCCACTTCCAGGACGTTCCGGCGCAGATACTCCGAAAATTCGCTTAGCAACGCCTTGCGATAGTTGTCCGCCACCGATAATGCCGCAAACTCGAAGTCCTCAGACATGGCGGCCGCGTTTGGAGATTCTGTCACATTCATGAAAAAGATAGGCGAACCGCAGTAGTTTACGGGCGATTAAGAGTGGCCCAAGAACAGGAAGATACGGTTAAGCGTCCACGCTGGACTTGATATTTCAATCATGTGAATCATGTGAGTTGCCGTCACTAAGCGCTGATAATAGCAAAATTGGTGCCTGTTTTCAATGAGAAACATAAAAGAAGGGCCAAATTTTGATTTGCGCATCCGCTCAATGCATGAAAACATTACTATTCTGTTTGAAATGGAAAAAATGACGCAGACAAAGAACTCGAGTGAAGCGCGGATAGTTGAAACTTTCCGGCATACGACCCCGCCGGGCCAGCCCAAATGGCTCCCTCCTTTGCGCAATGCCGGCATTGCCACCTTTGCGGAACTGGGCTTTCCAACGCTCCATGATGAGGACTGGCGCTTTACGAACGTCGCGCCCATTGCCGCATTGCCGTTTCAACCGGCCCGCCCAACCGCGGTCAACGGCGCGGAAAGTACGGTCCTGGGCGAGGCACCATTTTCCGCGTTGCCTGGATGCCGCCTGGTTTTCGTGAACGGATTTTTTGCGCCCGCGCTGTCCCGCGCCGGAGCGCTTCCCCCGGGTGCGACGGCAGAGAGCCTTTCGGCCGCGCTGGCAAAGGATGCGGCGCTTATCGAGAAACATTTTGGCAAATACGCCCGGACTTCGGACAACGCCTTTGCCGCGCTCAACCAGGCGTTCTTCACCGACGGCGCGTACATTTCCATTCCCGCCGGGGTCGAATGCGCCGAACCGATTCAATTGGTCTATATCTCGTCCACGAAAGAGCCAGGCGAAACCATCCAGCCGCGCAATCTCATCATCACCGGCGCGAACAGCAAGGTGACCATTGTGGAAAGCTATTTGAGCACGGGCGACGCGGCGTCCTTCACCAATGCCGTTACGGAAATTGTCGCCGGCGAGAACGCGACCATTGAGCACGTGAAATTGCAGGATGAAACCGCCAATGCGTTTCATATCGCCACCATTGCGGGCGAATTTGGCCGGGCCAGCAACGTGAACGTCCATTCGTTTGCCCTGGGCTCGAAGCTCTCGCGCAATAACATCCGCGCCAAACTTGCCGGCGAAGGATTGGAATGCATCTTGAACGGCCTGTATCTGACGCGCGACGAACAGCTTGCCGACCATCACATGATCGTCGAGCACGCCCAGCCGCATTGCGCCAGCCACGAATATTTTAACGGCATCCTGGACGACAAATCCAAGGGCGTGTTCCACGGACGCATCTACGTGCATCCAGTCGCCCAAAAAACCGACGCAAAGCAGACCAATAAAAATCTTCTGCTCTCTGATGATGCGACGGCCGACACCAAGCCGCAGTTGGAAATTTACGCCGACGACGTCAAATGCACGCACGGCGCGACTGTGGGCCAATTGAACGGCGAAAGCATTTTTTACCTGCGGGCCCGCGGCATTCCCGAGGCCGTGGCGCGCCGGATGTTGATTCACGCGTTCGCGGGCGAAATCGTCGAGCGCGTCCGGTGCGCTCCGGTGCGCGAGGAACTGGACAAGCTGGTCTGGCGCCGCCTCGAAGCCAGCCGCCATTTGCGATAATTTGTGGTAGGGACGCCGCGCTGCGGTACAATTTCCGTGCGTTTGGACAACGTGCGACGATATTCGTTCCGCCCGGTATACGGGCGGGGACATCGCAGCGCGATGTCCCTACCGGGAAAAGAGTATGTTTGACGATATCAATGACCTTTATCAGCAGGTCATTCTTGACCATTGCAAGAAGCCGCGCAATTTCCACGAAATGGCGGAGCCGGCCCGCTCGGCGCAGGGCCATAATCCGTTGTGCGGCGATCAGCTCAAACTCTTTCTCGTCCTCGACGGCGATAAAATTTCGGACATCAGCTTCGTCGGCTCCGGCTGCTGTATTTCCAAAGCATCAGCGTCTTTGCTCACGGAATTTGCCAAAGGGAAAACCAAATCTGACGTGGAAACCATGTTTGGCCGGGTCCATGAAATGGTCACGACCGGCAACGTCCCGGGAGAGGTGGGCAAGCTCGCCGTCTTTGCGGGCGTTCATAAATATCCGGCTCGGGTAAAATGCGCCATTCTTTCCTGGCACGCCGTCATGGCTGCGCTTAAGGGCGAGCAAAAACCGGTCACGACTGAGAGCGAGCAGTAGCGCGTCGGCAATGACCGCATGAAAAAATGTCCTTACTGCGGCACAGAATATCCCGACGAGGCGACCGTATGTGCCATTGATAGGGAAACCCTGCTGGAGCATCCCCCAAAACCGACAGTTGAAGAAGCGCCCGCGCCTGCGTCTGCTGCGAAAGCGGCCACGAAAAGTCCGGTCCTGCTCTGGCCTGATTACCAGTGGCGGGCGAAGGATGCGTGGAAGTGTATTGGGATAATAACTTGTTTGGCGATCATTTACGCACCCATCGGTCAGGCAGTTTCTCGTACGTTTCATGCCGCTTATTACAGCCCGATCGGAGTTGTGGTCTTCGGGGTCTTCTTTTTCGCCGCCTGGGTGATAACGGCTTGCTACTTTGCACGAACCGAAACCTTCGACACATGTTTGCGGGCCTTCGGATTCGACCAGAAGCCTACCAATTATGCATGGTTCGGCATCACAATGATTTTGCTCATCAGGGGGTCGACGCATCTTATGTATACGCACCATTTGGGGCCGGGGACTTACAACTACGAATATACTGAGTTCAGAAAGACCATTGGACCCGAAAGATGGTTGTTTCTATTTTCCCCCTTGATCCTGGCGCCGCTCCTTGAAGAAGCAGTCAATCGTGGTTTCCTGTACAAGGCCTTTCGCAATTCCTATTCAATGCCTGTGAGCGTGATCGTGATGGTGGCCTGGACGTGTTGGACGCATTGGGGATATTATTATGAATCCTGGATTGCCGCTTTGCAGTTGAGCGCATGGACTGTCCTTCAATGTTATTTGCGCGAAAAATCGCCCAGCCTTTGGGATTGCGTAATACCTCATTGTGCCTCTAACGCCTTGATTCTTATATTCTGAGGGCGAGCAGTAAATTTAGAACGGCGCGTTAATCGGTTTGAAATCTTTTGAGACGTTGCCTGTCAGGTCCATGTCACCCGGATGCAACGCCATGACGGGCGAACCCGGCGCGAGCGAGAATCTCCTGAGGTCGGCCCAAACGACATTCGGGCTGGTCGTCAATTCGAAGAAATAGATTTTACCCGTCAGGTCCATGACGGTGCGATACTCGGTATTATAAGTGCCAAGTCCCTCGTAAGGCGCGCCGAACGGAACGGAAACATTGCGCATGATCGACAGAATACCGGCAACCCCCTCCCGTTCGCTGTCGGTTTTCGGAAGCACCGCCAGAAAGTATGACGCGCGCTGGAAACGGTCGATGGGATTGACGTTGCCGCCCAGGGGTGTTTCCCTGCTGGGATTGGAAAAATCCCGCGCGCCGAGCAGCTTCAATTGTTTGGCGTAATCCGGGTCATTCGTCATCACCCGGTATTGGCGGCCATGATGAATGACGCATTTGCCATTGATATATTCAACAATGGCGGAATCACCGCTGGCATCCTCGATGGCCAGGTGCAGGGTGGCCTGGTGTCCCCGGTACTCAATCATCACGAACTGGACTTTATCGAGGAGGGCCAAAGCTTCGGGAACCGTCGCGGCGTTGTCCAAAATATATTGCCCCCACAGGCCGGCCTGAATGCCGGGCTTGCTGGTGTCACGCGGGCCAAAATCGGTCTCGCTAAAATAGAGCACATGCGCCCCAAGCCCGCGCTCGTTAAAACCATCCGCGGTGCCGACTCCATACATGGTCGTCACCATGCTGCCGTATTTGGAAGTCCACTTCAGCGGATTATCCGGCACGACAACCTGTCCGCCGAGGCGGCCGCCGTCACGAACCATGCCGCGCGGAAAGACGGTGATCACCGGCAGGGTGGATTCCGGCCAATCCATTGTGCGCCCGACGAGCACCGCCGGGCAGTTTTCATTCCATAGCACACGGGTGCAGGCCCGCGCGGCCAATGGCCCAAACAAAGCGCCAAAAATAGCGGCTAAAAGCACGGGAAAGATTTGGAGCTTCGATAATAACCTCATAATCAGCCATAATGTCGAACAAACCTGAAGTCAAGGGGGAATCTTGGTGTCATTCAAGGGCATCCTGGCACTGTTCCTGGTAGGGACGCTGCGCTGCGGCGTCCAGCGCCGCGTGCAGCGGCGCAACAAGTGGAATTGGACCTCGTTCCACGCAAGTTCCGCCCGCTCTGCGCGGGCGGGGACATCGCAGCGCGATGTCCCTACCACCAGCGACATCAAGAACCGTGTTTGGATGCGCCCGTCATTCCAAACATGGCACAGGTTTATAATAGACCCGTTTTGGCGGGCGGAATAAAATTAGTGACATGCCATTTGTGATCCTGTTCGCATTGTGCTGGTCATCGCTCGTTCTGCTCGTGGACTGTTCCGCCGGGCATCAATGTTATAAACAATTTGAATCGGGCAAATTCCCATCCGTCACCGGAACGATAACGCACAGCGAACTTCAAACCCACACCTCAAAGGGAAATATCTACTACACAGCGGTCGTTGATTACCTCTATAAAGTCGACGGTAAATTATTTACCGGGGACACGCTGACGTTCTCGGAGGACGGCCCGGCGGTTTCGGAGCAAACAGTCGTGAGCTCGCATCCCGTCGGTTCGCCCGTGCAAGTCTATTATAATCCCGACAAGCCGGATGAATCGTTGCTTTACCCGGGCGAGGCCAATGGCGGCGATTTGGCGTGGGTGCTTGCGCTCACGCCGTTCAACATCGTGGTGATTGGCTTTTGCACATGGATAGGCGGCTGGCTGCGGCTGAGACTTTTCAATCCAGTTGCCGGCGGCGTGAGGATTATTGACGATGGCATGCTCACCCGGGTTCGCCTGCCACGATTCGACCCAATTTGGTGGGGGTTGATTACGACCGGCGTGCTTGGTTTTTTTTCCGTATTTGTCGGGCTTGGCGTAAAGATAATTCCCGTTATGGCGTACCCTCTACAAAGCGCCGGTCTGATCGTTCTTGCCGGAGTTGGTGTTTATGTGTGGCGCCGCTTGAAAGCCAGGTCAGGTGATGAGGACCTGGTCATCGATGAAGCAGCGAGGACGCTGGAGTTGCCGCGGACATTCCGCCGCAAGCAGCGTGTCACGGTGGCATTTAGCGACGTTGAATCCGTTTGGGTGGACACCATCGTGCAGCGCGGCCCTAAAGGTAATTCCTGCACCTTCGCGCCAACATTAAATGTGCGCGATCATAAGCATGAGGCCGGACACACGCTAAGGCTCGCCGAATGGTCGGACCCATTGAAGGCAGACAAATTCACCGAATGGTTGAGCCAAAAGACAGGGGCTTCGAGCCGACGAACAGCATAGCAAAAGGAGGCACGCACACATTTTTTGTATATAGGGAATGCAACAGGAAACGAAGCCGGAACGAGGTGATTTTATTGGCGAATTTGAAAAAACAGTCCCGGAACATGGAAACGGGGGCTTCTCGAGTGTTTCAGCGGATAGACGTTCCGACGCTTGAACGACGTCGAACGATTCTCCCTCCCCATGAACCTGCTTCGGAGCGCGGCTGTGTCGAAGACCAGCCGCAGCGCGTCGCAACGTTCGCGGCTGCTGCGGCTGGTGCCCCTTTGCCCCGCACACAGCCGCGCTCCGTGTGCCAATCGGTT
>DATJTK010000016.1:0-31611 GCA_035503455.1 Candidatus Sulfotelmatobacter sp.
CGTGACGGAGTTGCGCCAAGCCATCGAAGCATTTATCGCCGCCTACAACCCCAAGGCCAAACCGTTCAAGTGGCGCAAGCGGGAAGTCAAAGGATCCCAACTGCGAAATACTATCGTTAATTTATGCAATTAAGCACTAGATTAGCCAGAATTCTTATCGTCTGCAGAGCCTATGCGAAAATCCGATTTTATTGGAGGCGCCACTCCACTCGTCGTTGTCATTGCAGTCGTGGTGATTTTATTTTCCCTGGAAGCGCATGCGCAGCAGGCAACGGTTTCACAAACGCTCCGAGGCCATGTGCCCTCTGCCATCGCGCGCTTTCATTTGCATCCTCTCCATGATTTAGCGGAAACCAATCAACTGCGTCTCGCCATCAGCCTGCCGCTGAGAAACCAGCAGGCGCTCGATGAACTGCTCCGGCAAATTTACGATCCCAGGAGCACCAACTATCATCATTACCTGACACCCAGCCAATTTACCGCCCGGTTCGGACCGTCACAGCAGGACTACGATGCCGTTATTCAATTTATGGCGTCCAATGGCCTCACCGTCGCCCAGACGCATTCCGATCGAATGCTGGTGGACGTCACCGGCAGCGTTGGCACGATCCAAAAAGTATTTCACACGACAATGCGTGTGTACCAGCATCCGGTCGAGAACCGCACCTTTTTCGCGCCGGACACGGACCCGGTTATTAATCTAAGCGTGCCGATTAAACACATCGACGGCCTGGACAACTTTTTCATCCCCCACCCCGAAATCAAGCGCGCATCCCCGTCAAACTCGCGATCCGGCATAAGCCGGGCTCTCGGTTCCGGCCCAAGCGGAGAATATATGGGCAAGGATTTTCGCGCAGCATACGTCCCGGGGGTCGCGCTCGACGGAGCCGGACAAACTGTCGGGCTATTCGAATTGGATGGGTATTATGCAAGCGATATTACGTTTTACGAACAGACGAATAGTCTGCCGTTGCAAACGCTGGTAAACGTCGCGGTAGACGGCGGCGTTTCCACGTCAGGCAGCGGGGCGGACGAAGTATCTTTGGACATTGAAATGATCGTTTCAATGGCCACCAACCTGTCAGAGGTCCTCGTCTATGAGGCCCCAAATAACGGCGTCAGCACTGCTGATCTCTTGAGCGAAATCGCCTCCAGTGATGTTGCCAAACAAATCAGTTCCTCATGGGCGATCGGCGACAGTTCCACCTACGACGGCTATTACCAGAAAATGGCCGCTCAAGGGCAAAGTTTTTTTCAGGCATCCGGCGACGATGGCGCATATTACGACGGCATTGAGGAATGGGCGGACGATACAAATATCACGCTCGTCGGAGGAACAACGTTGTACACCAGTGGCCCGCACGGGTCGTGGACAAATGAGGTGGTCTGGAACTGGTATAGCACCGGACTAGGCACTGACGGCAGCGGCGGCGGAGTCAATTTTAACAACGTTGCCATTCCATCCTGGCAGCAGCCAGTGGGCATGACCAATAACATGGGTTCCACCACGTTGCGCAACGTGCCCGACGTGGCGTTAACGGCTGATAATATTTACGTGGTTTACGGCGGCGGCCAATCGGGCGGTTTCGGCGGCACGAGCTGCGCCGCCCCGCTTTGGGCCGCATTTACCGCAATGGTCAACCAGAAGGCGGTCGCCGAAGGGCTGCCGACCGTCGGTTTCATCAATCCCGCTGTCTATGCAATTGGCTTGAGTGCCGATTACACAAACTGTTTTCATGACATCACCACCGGCAACAACACCAACACAGTCGTGGGACCCAGCAAATACTACGCCACCAACGGTTACGATCTCTGCACCGGCTGGGGCACGCCCAACGGCTCGAATTTAATCAACGCTCTCACGGTTCCACCCGACAGTTTGACAGTCGTTCCAGGCAAGGGTTTCACCGCGATAGGGTCGGACGGCGGTCCCTTCGCTCCCAGCTCGCAAACGTATGGACTGACTAACGTTGGCGGTTCAACCCTCGAATGGTCCCTGGGCAATACGTCTTCCTGGCTCGCCGCTTCGAGTACAAACGGCGCGCTCGCCGCCGGAACCGGAACCAACGTCACAATCAGTGTCACGACCAATGCGAACAGCCTGGCCTCCGGCACATATGCCGCTACCCTGGTTTTCACAAACGTCAGCTCTAATCTGGTGGTGAATCTGCAATTTACCTTGGAGGTCGTTGATCCGCTGATTATCGCGCCCTCGTCCAGTCTTAGCGCAATCGGCCCCGAAGGCGGCCCTTTTACCGTGTCGTCTGAAACGTTTGCGCTAACCAACGTCGGCGCGGTCGCCCTGAATTGGCAGGCAACCGGATCCACCTGGTTGAATCTATCGCCCCCAAACGGAACGCTCGCCGGCGGCGCGAACACGACAGTGAACGCCACATTGAATGCCAGCGCTCGCAACCTCATCACCGGCACGTACACCGGGCAGGTTTCCTTTACGGACGAACGCACCGCCTTCATCCAAAACTTCCCCATTTCATTGTCCATCGGCCAGACGATTGTGTTGAACGGCGGATTCGAGACGGGTAATTTCACGGACTGGACTGTGGACGCAAACACCACGGACACGTTCGTTGACAATGGCAGTACAACCGGAATCCCGCCGCATTCAGGAAGTTATTTGGCCGCGCTGGGCCAGGATGGCTCCCTGGGCTATCTTTCGCAAACATTGCCCACCGTCACCGGCCAATCTTACCTGCTGTCTGTGTGGTTCTACCCTCCTATTATACGACGCGGGAACAACACGCCGAATCAATTTGTCGTTTTGTGGAATGGGACCACGCAATTTGACGTAACGAACCTTCCAGAGCTTGGTGCATGGACCAATAAGCAGTTCATCGTGACCGCTACCGGACCCCAGACCGTGCTCGAAATTGGCGGAAGGGATGACCCCTCCTGGCTGGGTCTGGATGATGTCAATGCCTGGCCCATTCCGAGTCCAAATATCCAGGGCGTTTCGCGCGCGGGCAACAAATCGCTTTCGATTACCTGGTATTCGATGACGAACCTGGAATATGAACTTCAGTATTCCACAAACCTGGCCTCGCAAAATTGGCTTAACTTAAACACCTACACCGCCACTGGCCCCGTCATTTCCGTGACCAACCCCATCGGTACGAACACCGCTGTCTTCTATCGCGTCCTCCAATTGCCGTGAAAACATTGTTGAAGCGTGAAGCGCTGAACCGTGGCGCCGTGCGACGGATATGAACCGGTTGAATGGTTCAACGCTCTTGTCGCGTCGTAGCGAAGCGGAGACGGATCAACTTTTAACACAGCCTTAACGGTATTCCGGTTGATTGGCTGCATAGGGTCTGCTAAATTAGTGAGAATTCTTATTGTCTGCCGAGCCTATGCGAAAATCCGCCCTTATTGGAGGCGTCACGCCTCTTGCCGTTGCCGTTGCTTTGACAGCGGTCTTTTTTTGTTTCGAGACACGGGCGCAGATAACAGGACGTCAAGTCGTGCAAAATTCGGTGCCGCCGGCGGTTTCTCATTTAACGCCGATTGGCCGGCTCCCCGAAGAAACGACGCTGCGCCTGTCAGTCGGATTGCCGTTGCGAAACAAAGGCGCGCTGGATGAGTTGGTCCGGGAAATGTACGACCCGGCCAGCCCCAACTATCATCAGTTTCTCACACCCGGCCAATTCGCCCGGCAATTCGGCCCGGCCGAAAATGATTACCAGACCGTCGAAAACTTTTTCCGCACAAACGGTTTAACGGTCGCGGGTGAACATCGTGACCGGCTCGTTTTGGACGTGAGCGGAAGTGCCGCCGACGTGGAACGTGTTTTTCACGTGAACCTGCGGACGTACCATCACCCCACGGAGAACAGGACTTTCTTTTCGGCAGACACCGCGCCGTCACTGGATGTGAGCGTGCCGATTTTGCACGTGAGCGGCCTGGACAATTTTTCACTGATTCGCCCGCATATCGGCAGGAAAATTCCCGCGGCACAAATCGCAAAGACATCGCATCAAACTGGCTCCGGCCCGGGAGGCACTTACATAGGAAACGACCTGAGGGCGGCATATCTCCCGGGAGTCTCGCTGACCGGCAAAGGCCAAACCGTCGGGCTTTTGGAATTTGACACATATTACTCCAATGACATAACCGCGTACGAAAGCGATGCCGGGCTGTCGGGCGTGACGGTAACGAATGTTGCAGTGGACGGAGGAGTTGCTTCGCCGGGTGAGGGCAACGTCGAAGTGGCGTTGGATATTGACATGGCCATGTCCGTGGCGCCGGGCTTGTCTAAAATCGTTGTTTATGAGACAGAAGACAGTTGGGACGCCATTCTGGCATACATGGCCGATGACACTGTTGATTCGCCCAAACAATTCAGTTGCTCCTGGGGAAACATTTCTCCCTCCACCCCCGATACGACGGCGGAAGGAATTTTTGAACAAATGGACGCGCAGGGGCAGTCTTTCTTTGACGCCTCAGGCGATACCAATGCCTTTTTCAACGGCGTCCCGTTTCCTTCAGAAAGCACCAATATCACACAAGTGGGCGGTACGACGTTGACCACCACCGGGCCGGGCGGCGGTTGGCTCGCGGAATGCGTCTGGAATTGGGGCGGAATTCCCGGCGGCGTCGGCAGCATAGGAGTGAGCGGCGGCGTCAGCGACAATTTTAAAATTCCCTACTGGCAACAAGGCATCAGCATGACCGCCAATGAAGGCTCAACCACCTATCGAAACGTTCCGGATGTGGCCATGACGGCCGATAATATCTTCGTGGTCGCCGACGACGGCAATGGCTATTACATCGGAGGCACCAGTTGCGCCGCGCCGGCCTGGGCGGCGTTTATGGCGTTGGTCAATCAGCAGGCCGCTGCCGGCGGCAAATCCTCGGCGGGCTTTATCAATCCGGCCATCTACACCATTGGCAAAGGAGCGAGTTATCAATCCGATTTTCGGGACATTGTGACCGGCAACAATTTTTGGGCCGAAAGCACCAATAAATTTCCCGCTGTGCCCGGCTACGACCTGTGCACGGGCTGGGGAACGTTTGGAGGTGATGCCCTCATTGATGCGTTGGCCAGAGTATCGGACTCTTTATCCGTTGCGCCGGGCATGGGATTTGTGACATTTGGCGCGCCGGGCGGTCCATTTGTTCCCGCTTCGCTGGACTTTTCTCTAACGAATTCCGGGACAAGCTCGTTGAGTTGGTCGCTAATCAATACGTCCCAATGGCTCACCGCATCGGCAAGCGCCGGCTCGCTGGCCGCAGGCAGTCCTGCGACCAACGTAAGCATCAGCCTGAATGCCGCGGCCGACAATTTGCCGCTGGGACTCTATAGTTCCAGCATTCTCTTCAGCAATCAAACGACGCACGCGGTTCGTACGCGCCAGTTCACGCTCTCGTTGGGACAGTCATTGGTCCAGAACAACCTTGATAATTTCGTTCTTTCCGACTGGGCACAATCCGGAGGAGTTTATCTGCAGACATCGCGGCACAGCACGACAGCCTGGCCCGTTTACAATTGGGAATTTGAAGATTCCAATGGCGAGGATTCCGGTATCCTGCCGCAGTCCGGATCGTATTGCGAGGTGAATAGCTGTTTCGAAATCATCGGCTATCTCTCCCAGAATATCCCAACGATTCCAGGACAAAGCTATTTGCTCTCCTTCTGGTACACTTCCCCCGGCGACGAGGAGGTCGAGGAATTTCTGGTCAATTGGAATACGAACTCGACGACGACAAACACAATTTTGAGTTTATACGACCCAACTCCGTTTGGGTGGACTTATACGAACTTCATTCTGAATGCCACCAGCACAAATACAGTCCTTCAATTCGGCGGTCGAAACGATTTTAACTATTTTGGCCTGGAAAATGTGAGCGTGTTGCCAATCCCAACTCCAAACATTCGCGGCATCGCGCGCGCGCCCGGCGGCATTTCGCTCACCTGGAACTCAATGACGAACCTTGAATATCAGGTCCAATACTCAACAAACCTGCTCTCAAGCAATTGGTTCAATCTAAACAGCTATTCAGCCACCGCCCCGGTCCTCACCGTGACCAATCCCCCAAACTCCAGTCCAGAGTTCTATCGCGTCCTGCGCTCGCCCTGACCGTAGCGCAGGTTTCCAAACCTGCTGTATCGCGGGTTTCTAAACCCGCTGGTCGTGGGAAGTTATGCACCGCCGGATTCCAAATCGGTGCGAGTTTGGCATCGCTGGTTTTTCAGTCCGTCGAGACAACGCCGCAAGGTCAGCCGATTTAGAAATCGGCGATACGGCAGGTTTGGAAACCTGCGCTACGCCACCAATCCATTAATCCACTAATCCACCAATCCCTCTGCCTTTAGTGAGCCCGCCAGCCAATCGCATATCCCTGCGGCGCCATGACCACCTCCACGCCCGGCGCGTTCGGCTGCCAATTACCGTCCAGATGCACACGAGTGATTTCGTTTGGCTTGATGACCACCGGAACTCTCGTCCATAAAGCATCCTTGGCCCGGGCTTTCACGATGTATTCACCCGGCGGCAAAGTAACCAATCGCGGCAAAGTCGAATAATACCCGGGCGCATTGTCGACGTGTCGCAACCGCCGTCCGGACGCCGTGTAGATGTAATAACTGCTGTGCTGTCGCCAGGTCGGATTATTGCCCTCGCTCCGGGCTGATAAGGCCGAATACACCTCTAATTGTCCGTTACCCGTCACCGGCGCCACCGTAGCGGGATCTGGGCCCACTGGCGCCACGCCAACCTGCGTGCTCGCGCAACCCGCCAGCACCAAAGTTGCGGTGCCCAGAATAATAAGCATCTTTTTCATACGCATCTCCCTCCACTGTTAAGATTCCCCCAGAGGATTAAAATTCAATGAATTAGAAATTAAAATGGCTGCAACTGCTGCAACCAACTAAGCGATTCACTTGGAAGCACTTGCGCAAACACAACAGACTCCTCACTGTTTTCAGCGGAATGGCCCCCAAAAAGCTGAATCACATCGGTACAAAAGACGGTCGTGTTCCATTCCGCCGGCCCGAAAAAACGAAATAAAAAAATTTCTGTCCCTAAATCCCTGCGCCAACATTGAACTCTTTTGGGGTTCCAAATCTAGTTCTTGTACTGCGCCCTTCATCTGAGAAATTCGAATTGTATTAAAGTCGAAATATGAAAACTCAGAATCCATCAGACGCCGGGCTCTCCCTCAAGATCCTCACCCTTCTGTCCCTTGCGTCCCTCACGTCGCCTATCCAGTTTATGGCACTCATGGCACTCGTGGCACTCGTGGCACTCACAACTCCCTTGCAATTGTCCCCACGTTCCCGCTTGATGGGGGGACAATTAGCCCTGACCCTTTCAAAAACCCTTATTTTCCACACATCTTTTACGCCGATGGCTTTGGCGAGGCCGACTTTTTCGGTGATTCGATGCATTTTTGCTGGAAAAACCGTGTTTAAAACCCGTTTTTTTGATCATCGAAAGGGACAATTCCCCCTTTTCCACGACCATTTCAACGTTCTTGCCGCGCCGAAACCGGGCGAAGGCGGGTCAACGCTTTTATCTTGACCTTGGCATAAGAACCAATCATACTCATGCCACTCGGCATGAGGCACAACCAGCAAACCCCATTTATGCTCTGGTCGTCGCTTTTCCTTTGCATTCCGGACCCGTAGGGCGGCCCGGAACGCCACACTTCAAATAATCAGACCCAAAACCCTATGAAAAATTGTCCAATACGACTCACGGTTGTTTGTGTATGGCTGTTGGCAGTTCACGCCGCAGCCACGACCTATTACGTCGATATCAACAGCACAAATCCCACTCCGCCCTACACGAACTGGGCCACCGCCTCGACCGACATCCAAAGCGCGGTCAACGAAACCACCAATGGCGATTTAGTTTTGGTGAATTCGGGCGTTTATGGGTCGTCTGGGTATGCGGCCCCGGATGGGGCGTTAACCACCGCAGTGATCACCAACGCGATCACGATCCAAAGTGTCAGTGGATCAGCAGAAACCAGTGTTAATGGCAGTAACGCCATGCGTTGCATTTATCTGGGCAACGGTTCCACTTTGGCAGGTTTTACGATATTCAACGGAACCAACGGGATATCAGGAGATGGCGGAGGCATCTATTGCGACTCGACAAATGATTTGGTGTTAAACTGCCAGGTGATTGGCAATTCAGCGACCGATGGCGGGGGTGTCTATTCAGGCGCGCTCGTTGATTGTGTATTGGCCAGCAACGTTTGTTTGCCTGGCGGCAGCTCGGGAGGCGGCGCCTACGGCTCAGTGTTGAACAACTGCGCAATAACTCGCAATTGGATGGGGCAACAACTTTCCGGAGCCACAGCGGGAGCCGGCGTGGCCTACTGCATCGTGGACAATTGCACACTTTCCGGAAATATAGCTTATGGCGAGGAATCAGTCGGCGGAGGCGCGTACAATTCCACACTCACTAACTGCGTTATTGCAGACAACGTTGTCACCTCTCTTTCTGACGGAAACGGCGGCGGAGCCTTTGGCGGCACACTCGAAGATTGTATGGTGATCAGTAATTCTGCCTCAAGTGATGGCGGCGGAGCCGAGGACGCTACGCTGGCGAATTGTTTGGTGCAGGGAAATAGCGGCTATTTTGGCGGCGGTCTTTACGGGGGCACCGCAAGCGCATGTCGGATATTCAGCAACGGCGCTGACGGCGGAGGAGGGGCGTATGATTGCATTCTCGTTAACTGTCTTATTGCCTATAATAGCTCTACTTATGCCGGCGGAGCTGCATATGGCGGTATGACTAATTGTACCGTGGTTTTCAATGTAACCGGCGAAGAACAAGGATCTGTTTTGGACTGCCAGGCCGACAATTGCATTCTCTATTATAATACCGGCGGCGACTATTCGGGCACGGAAACAATTAACAATAGTTGCTCGCCCATATTGCCCACCAGCGGCCTGCAAAACATCACCAATGCGCCGCTGTTTGTCGACCCAGCGGGCGGCGACTTTCATCTCCTGTTCGATTCCCCTTGCGTCAATGCCGGCAACAACGCTTACGTAAAAACGACCGGCGATTTAGATGGCAATCCCAGAATTGTTTACGGCACAGTCGATATGGGGGCTTACGAACTGCAGTCCACTAATGATATCGGAATAGAAGCACAACCTTTGAGTCAGGCCGTGCTTGTCGGGCAAACGGCAACTTTTAGTGTTCTCGCCGCCAGCGCGATCCCTCTCACATATCAATGGCTCTTAAATGGCACAAATATTCCTGGGGCGACCGGCACGAATTTCAGCATTTCGGACGCCCAACTAACGAACGATGGTGTTTATAGCGTAGTCGTTTCAAATGCATTCGAAACTGTCGGAAGCTCCGATGCGATGTTGACGGTTTTATATCCGGCCAATATCGTTCAACAACCAGCCAGCGAGATCGTATTATCGAATGGCGAAGCCAGTTTCACAGTTACCGCAACTGGAACCGCATTAAACTATCAATGGTATTTTAATGGGGCAGCGCTCACGAATAACGCAAACATTAGCGGAAGCGCTACACCTACATTGAATATCGCCGACGTTGGACCTGGAAATACCGGAAGCTATACGGTGCAGATAACGAATGCTCTAACCTCGGTGACCAGTTCCAACGCAACATTGGAAACGTACGGCCAGGTTCAAATCACGGAGCAACCGGCCAGCATTGGAGCGCTTTTGGGGAATAACGCCACTTTTACAGTAACTGCCACGGGCAACGGGCTGGCATATCAATGGTATTTTAATGGCATGCCATTAACGGACGGCGGCCAAATCAGCGGCAGTGATTCGCCCACCTTAACCATTTCAGACGTCCAGAGCGCAAACGCAGGCGCGTACACTGTGGACATTACCAACCTGATTAGCGCCACAAACAGCGCGCCTGCGCTATTGTCAATAGCTTCAATCCGATACGTTAACGCGAGCAATAGTGCTCCCACGCCGCCCTACACCAGTTGGAGCACGGCAGCGACAAATATTCAGGAAGCCATTAACATTTCGACAAATGGCGATTTCATCCTTGTGACAAATGGCATCTACGGAACAAACCCCGAAATGCTCAACTCGGCCTCCGTTTCAATCACACAATCCGTCACGGTCCAAAGCGTCAACGGGCCCGGCGTGACAACTATTCAAGGTTACCAGGTGCCCGGCACCACGAACGGCACCGGTGCAATACGCTGTGTTTATATGGCCAACAATTCGGCCTTAATTGGATTCACACTGACAAATGGCGCGACATCAATCAATGGTCATGGTGGAGGGATTGAGTGTCAATCCACAGAATGCCTGATATCGAACTGCGTCATAGTCGGAAATTCCGCGTACTCTGAAGGGGCGGGTGTTTACGAAGGAACTCTATTCAACTGTTTAATCACTGGAAATGTTTTTGTGGAAGATGGCGGTGGGGCGTATTCAAGTTCCCTAATCGACTGCACAATCGTAAGCAATACTGCCGCCAGTGGAAGCGGCGCCTACAATTCAGATTTAACCAATTGCGTTGTCGCAGACAATTCAGGACCCACCGCGCCCGGCGCCTCAACCGGGGGCGGTATTTTCGGCGGAAACGCTGTCAATTGCACGATTACACGAAATACCGCCTGGGCAGACGGTGGTGCCGCCGACGTAACCATGAATAACTGCATCGTGTATTACAATTTGTCGCACGATAATTCATCTGATTCGAATTATTTTGCGGGTTCGCTTAGCTACTGTTGCACGATCCCGCTCTCGTCCGGCACAGGTAATATCACCAACGCGCCCCTCCTGGCGACCGTCTCTGAAATCAGTCCAAATTCCCCCTGCAGAGGAGCCGGCAACACGGCCGTCGTGAGCGGCGTGGACATCAATGGAAATCCCTGGGCAAACCCTCCCTCGATTGGCTGCGAAGAACCGAACCCCGGTAATATGATTGGCGGCATCAGTTTGAATGTTGCAGCGTCTCAGACGAATATCGAAGTCGGCTATCCGATCAATTTCCAGGCAAATATCTCCGGCCTCGTCAATAATAGCGCCTGGGATTTTGGGAATGGAATAGTCGTGAGCAATTTGCCCTACATTTCGTACACATGGCCCGTAACAGGGAGCTATTCCGTCACCTTGACGGCCTATAACGACAGCTACCCGAACGGTCAAACCGTGACGAACATCATCAATGTTTATCAGCCCACACTATTTTACGTCGTCCAGAGCAATTCCGCTCCAATCGCACCATACGACTCCTGGACGAAAGCCGCGACCAATATCCAGTCCGCCATTAATGCGGCTATTCCCGACAGCCTCATCCTTGTCTCCAACGGCGTTTACAATTTCGGCACCATAACAAACCCCGACGGCATTCCAAGTCGCGTCGACGTGGACCAACCGTTAACGTTGCAAAGCGTCAACGGGTCCGCGGCAACCGTAATTAATGGCGGTAACACCTACCGTTGCATTTATCTCACAAATGGCGCAGTCCTGAACGGATTTACACTAACCAACGGAAATGCCGCAAATGGCGGAGGCGTCAATTGCGCATCCACAAACGCCTTCGTGGAAAACTGCCTGATCATAAAGAACTCTGCGAGCAGCGGCGCCGCCTATTCCGGCACGCTGAGCAACTGCACAATATTGGCCAATTCAGGCTACGGAGACGAATACAGCCTGCTATTCAATTGCCTGATCTCAAGCAATTCGAACTTCGGCGCGGGATATTCCACATTAAACAATTGCGTGATTTTGACGAATAGTGGAGGCGGAGCCTACTACAGCACCCTCTATAACTGTACTATCTTGCGTAATCTCAGATATGGATTGTACGGATGCCACGCTACTTATTGCCAAATGCTAAATAATCTCCAAAACATAGACGATCAAGGGGCCGGAGCGGCGGAAAGTTTCATTACGAATTGCCTGGTATCTGGCAACGACGCTGAAAACGCCGGCGGTGGGATAGGAGACGAGGCGGTCGCCGTCAATTGCTTAATCGTGAGCAATAATGCCGACGCTGGTGGCGGAGCAGCCGCCTCCACGCTGATCAACTGCACAGTCGTCAACAATAGCGGGTTTTACGGGGGTGGCACATGGGACGCATCATTATACAATTGTCTTATCTACTATAACACTAATAACGGATCCACATATCCGAACAACAACTATGATCCCGGGACCATCGCCTACTCTTGCACCTTCCCAACTCCAGCGTCGGGCTACGGCAACATCACCAACGCTCCACTTTTCGTAAACCTCGCCGGCGGCGACTTCCACCTCCAATCCTCAAGCCCCTGCATCAACTCCGGCAATAACGCCTACATCAGCAGCGCCACCGATCTCGACGGAAACCCGCGCATCGTCGGCGGCACCGTGGACATCGGCGCGTACGAATATCAAACACCAACGTCCGTCATTTCCTACGCGTACCTCCAGCAATATGGCCTGCCGACAGACGGTTCCGTGGATTTCGCGGATTTGGATGGCACCGCCTTTAACGTCTACCAGGACTGGATCGCCGGCCTGAACCCGACCAATCCCGCATCCGTCCTGGCCATGCTGACGCCCGTTGTTACAACCAATGCAACAGGGATCACCGTCACATGGCAAAGCGTCAGCGGCATCCCCTATATCCTCCAGCGCTCAACGAATCTGGCCTCACAGCCGCCCTTCTCGACAATCCAAAACAACATCACGGGCCAGTCCGGCACGACCAGTTACACCGACACTTCCGCAACCAACAACGTCCCCTACTTCTACCGCGCCGGCGTCGTTGCGCCGTAGCTAAATTAAATTGTAGGAGTCGAGGCGTGCCAGTGGCGCTGCCACCGAGACTCTGGCTAAATCTCAATCATAATGAGCCGTTGCCTTCGCGCCCTTCGCCCTTCGCGGCCTTTGGCGAAGCCGGGCGAAAACCCTCGTTGTCATTTACCTGGACCGTTTTTATCGAATTTCCCAGTAAAAACGCGCTTTTCTCACCCAAATTCGGCTTCGTTTCCCGTTTACATTCCTATATACACTAAAATGTGCACGGGTGTTCCGGTAGGGCGGACCTGCCGGTCCGCCAGGCACGCGCCCTCGGCGCGCGCGAGTTTCCACACTTCGATGTTCGGGTGAAGGCCGCCACACTGCTCGTTTTCCATCTTCCATCTTCTACCCTCGCACCCCCTCACGGGTGCTCTCCACGAACCATCCAGAACCGACAAGAATCGTGAGAACTCGCTTGCCGTCTTGGAGTGCGGTGGCAAGTCCGCGCGACACCGCTTTTGGACGGCGTTGGACTTTCAAACGGCAATTGACGCTTCGGAGAGGTCAGACTTCCAAATGCGGCGTCATCCCGACGCGTCGGGACACTCCAAGACGGCAAGCGTGGGAATGGAAGAGGCTCCGCATGCATCTGTCAGCGAACCGTTCGTTCCACTGCTTCAGCACCAAATTCTTTAAAATTCCCAATAAACCTAAACTTTTCAACCTGGATTTCGGCTTCGTTTCCCGTTTACATCCCTATATACACTAAAATGTGTACAGCTGTCCCGGCACGCGCCCTTGGGTCATTCGATGTTGAGCGTTCGGCGTTCGATGTTCGATGTTTTTCAGGATGCGAACCACGCGCCGCGCCACCAAATATTCCATCCTCCATTCTCTATCCTCCATCTTCGATTTACCGCCCATTGTAGGCCGCGTGCCCTCACGCGGCGTTTAATAAACAACTTTATTCAGCGGATACTCAATGATCCCCTCCGCCCCAGCCGCCTTAAGTTGCGGAATCAACTCGCGAACGACATGCTCGTCAATAATCGTCTCGACGGCCACCCAACCCTCCTGGCTCAGGCTCGAGATGGTCGGATTGCGCAGCGCCGGAAGTTCTTTCAGGAGTGTGGAGAGGTTCTTTTCGGCGATGTTCATTTTCAGGCCCACCTTTGCCTCGGCATCGATGGCGCCCTTGAGAAGCAACGCCAGCGTTTCAATCTTTTTGCGTTTCCACGCGTCTTTCCATGAATTGCGATTGGCGATCAGGCGCGGCGTGGACACCAGCAACTCGTCCACGATGCGCAGGTTGTTGGCGCGAAGGGACGAGCCGGTTTCGGTCACTTCCACGATGGCGTCCACGAGTTCGTGCGCTTTCACTTCGGTGGCGCCCCACGAAAATTCCACTTCGGCTTTCACGCCGTTTTTGCGCAGATATTTTTTGGTGATATTCACCACTTCGGTCGCGATGCGTTTGCCTTCCAAATCCTTGACGGATTTGACCGGGGACTTGTCCGGCACGCACAGGACCCAGCGCGCGGGCCGGCGGGTCACTTTGCTAAAGAGAAATTCGCCGACCTCGTGCACCTCCGAGCCGTTTTCAACGACCCAGTCGTGGCCGGTAATTCCGCAATCGAAGTAGCCATGCTCCACGTAGCGGCTGATTTCCTGGGCGCGAATGAGCCGGATTTCCATTTCATCGTCATCCACAGTCGGGATGTAGGAACGGCTGCTGATAGTAATATTGAAACCCGCCTTGGCCATCTTTTCGATGGTGGCGTCCTGCAAGCTGCCCTTGGGCAGTCCAAATTTTAATTTCTTTTCCATAGTGGTAGGGATGGCGCGCTGCGCCGTCCCCGCCCGCGCAGAGCGGGCGGAACATGCGTGCCACAGCGTCCGACCTCGCGAGTGATTTGTTATTCTGCCAGTCCCGCGCCCGGAATGCGATTCATTTCTTCCAGAGGACCCGCCTGCCGGTAACGGAAATTTCGCCGCAGGCAATGGCGGCAACGCATTCCGGATAGAGTTCGTGTTCCGCGCCGTGAATGCGCTGGTGCAGGCTTTCGGGCGTATCGTTGTCGAGAACGGGGACGGCTTGCTGGGCGATGATAGGCCCGGCGTCCACGCCCGCATCCACGAAATGGACCGTGCAACCGGTGACTTTCACGCCATGATCGAGCGCCTGTTTCCAAGCCTCCAATCCGGGAAAGGACGGCAGCAGGGACGGATGGATGTTGACGATGCGTCCTTCGAAGGCGCGCAGAAAATCGCCCTTGAGCACGCGCATAAAGCCGGCCAGGACCACGAGGTCCACCTGCGCCGATTCCAGGGCCCCCACAAACGCGCGCTCGGCTTCTTCATCCAGTTTGGTGCGGAATTTCCCCGGGGCGATAAATCGCGCGGGAATATTTCGTTCGCGCGCGCCGGCCAAAATTCCAGCCGTCTCGACGTCGCTCAATACGATGGCAACCTCCGCCGGGACATTTTCTGCGGCAATTGCATCCGCGATGGCGGCAAAGTTTGAGCCTTTGCCCGAACCCAGAACGCCGAGCCGAAACCTGTTATTCATGCCATTTGAATAACAGAACCGGCGCGCCGGAAAAAGTTGAAAGAATTCGATCAGGGCAGCATCACAACGGCAATTGCAGGCCGTCGAAAGGCCAATTGATGTCGGGCCGGCCCGGGTCGACGGGGCTGCCGTTGTAAGGCATGCACACGTAGCTATATTTGAAATAGGCGGCGTGGCAATCGCTGAAGACAATGTTCCCGCCAGCATTGTGGCGTCCGGAAAAGCGATTGCAGTAATTGTACGTGCTGCTCAAATCCGTCGGGTTTGAGCCGTAATACGGCGTTTCGCTGGCGTGAACGCGTTGTTCGGAAAAAACGACAAATGCAGACGGATGAACGGCCTGTGTGATTCTAAATGGAGCTTCGGGCGCCAACGGATAATTGATTCTCTGGTTCATGCCATAGTTGAAAATGGGACCAACCGTGGGATCAGGGTCCGTGGCCGGATTTCGAGGAGTGGCTGCGGCTGTCGGGCAGATGTAAATAGAGTGGGAACTGAAAAAAACATTGTTGCTGACGCTGTTGGCCCCGTACTGCCAGAGTGGGATGCCGGAAACATACGGAGGCAGCGCATTGAACCAGTCCGAAAGTCCAATCGGCGGATTTTTCTGCGCATCCGAGTACATTTCTGTCCAGACGGGATTGTTATCCGAATTCACGACGTAGTTGGTGTCTCGGGATGCCGGATAATATTCGTTATAGTCGTCCGCATATATGGACATTGCCGTTCCCCATTGCTTCAGGTTATTCATGCAGGTGATTTCATCCGCTTTGGCCCTGGCCATGGCCAGCACCGGCAGGACTATAGCCGCAAGAATCGCAATAATGGCGATGACCACCAGCAATTCGATCAAAGTGAATCCTGCAGTGACCGGCCCGCACATTTTGCCCTCGTGGACAGCAGCGCAGTAATTTTTACGGATATTCTTCAAGCCCAAACGCCTATACATCATGGAATATTACCAGACGGAAGCCGTATCACGAGGTTACGTTTCAGTTAACGCCGCCCTCTTGATTTTCGCCGAAATTTGTGGAATTATGGGAACCAATCAGCAGGTTGACGAATCCTATTACTGTGACATTTAGAGACGGACAACTTCAGAAGCGTTTCGAGCGGGTCGTTTCGACCGTTCAGGATTGTCCACCCGATCAGCTTGCGGTCTGCGCGCTGCTGGACGCCTGCCAATGGTTTCGCCTGATCGAGGGCGATGAATCACCGCGCGCCAGTGAAGCGATCGAACATTTACTATCGCCGGAGCTGCGCCCCGCATTGCGGATTTGGTACCGCCGGTTGGGATACCAGTTGAATCCGTACGCCATCGAGTTTCGCGACCAGCTCAGTAATATGGCCGGCGAAATATTCTATTGAGCGTTGGGATTTGAGAGTCCAGATTGTTGGCGCAAGCCTTAGTGAGCCATTCAACACATCCAGACATCGAACGAGCCCAGACGCTCTTGCGTCCGATGATGCCTGACAGGTTTTCCATCATCTACGAACCTCAAATGCCGGGGGAAGACGGGAAAATATTCCGATGGTTTCAAGTCGTCTTTGCCGTTGGCCCCGGCGACGCCGACGTTTTACGCGCACAGGTCCACGAACTGTTCCCGCGGATGCTTGTCGCCCTGTCGCCTTTGCCGTCAGTCCACAAAGCAGACGTCATCACTCTGCGCGCACGCCGGTTTCTTCCTGACCAGGATCCCGGTTTTGACCGGCCATACATGTTCATTCAGGCGGATTGGAGAGGCGCCGCTGTCCGCCAAATACGGGGACAGAAAAATTTCTCCGTTTGGGCCGGTGAATGTTTGACCTATCGCAATTACCAGGACAAGGGTGATGTTTTTAATAAGTGGGTGAAGGAAACGGATTGAACCGGGTTAATGGATTAATGGATAATTGGATTTTTGGGGATCCAGACGATTCACCGCGAGAAATTCAAAATTATCTCGGGCGCGTTTCCGGTCCCCTGCTCGACCGCATTGATCTGCACGTCGAAGTCCCGCAGGTCAAATTCAGCGAAATGAGCGGTGAACCACCACCAACTTTTTCAGGAATTATCCTGCGCATAGGGCTTGGTGCGGGCGTGAAGGCTTCGGGTTTGAATGATTGCCTTTTCAAAGACTGCGCGATGCCGGGGGCAACATCAATGAAGTTCGGCATTATTTTTCCTGCCGTATTCCTTCTGAGGTCTTCACGCATTTGACGGGCCGGCCGGCGTCTGGCCGGCGACAACCGGCAATCCCATGCCGCGTCCGTGATCCAAATTTATGAACTGATTTGTTTCCGGGATGTGGGAGACAATATTGAATTTACCGATGGCTTCCAGCTTCGCCGCCCGGAAGGCCATTCTGGCATCCTTGAAGGATTTGCCATTAAGCGGATTTTTTGTCCATCCTCCTCCCGGAGTTAAGTATTCGAGGGTGTCGTTGTTTTCGATAAGAATATTCATGAGTAAAATGTTGACAGGCTATTCGGTTTTCCCGCGCTTTCGCTCTGATTTATGTTTGGAATTTTTTGAATTGGCCGGCCTCTGCGGTGTGTCATTGTCGTCTATAAACACAAAAGCGTTTTATATTTTTGTCGTGCAGTTTAGTCAACGCAGCCGCCAGACGATCCGCGCTTTATCCAGGTCATAAGGCGACATTTCAATTTTGACGCGGTCCCCGACAGTCAAACGAACAAACCGTTTGCGCATTTTGCCCGATATGGTGGCGAGTACGAGATGTTTATTGTCAAGTTCGACGCGAAACATAGTGCCGGGGAGGACAACTTTTACGCTGCCCTCCAATTCAATGGCTTCCTCTTTCATGGGATAAAGCAAAAGGCGGGGTCTGGCCGCACCAGACCCGCCGCCAATTGCAGCGCCTTGAATTAATAGCGATTGCGATTACCCCGGTAACCGCCGCCGCCGCTATGTTCACGTCGCCCGCCCGCCGGGCGTTCTTCACGAGGCTTGGCAATATTGACAGTAATGCTGCGACCGGCAAGATCCGCGCCATTCATCGCGGCGATGGCTCTCTGCGCCTCGTCATCCGTGCTCATGGTGACGAAGGCAAAACCGCGCGAGCGATTGGTTGTCCGATCCATCATTAAATTCGCCTCAGTTACGGTGCCGTGAGCGGCGAAAGCGTCGCTCAGTTCGTTTTCCGTGGTCTGGAAGGAAAGATTTCCAACAAAGAGTTTATTGCTCATGTGATGATTAAAAAGTCCGATCAACTTGCTTTTTCAGACTGTTCCCGATCATCGGGTTTCAAATCGTCACTGAACAAATGTTCACTTGAAGATTACCATATCTCGAAAGAGATGAGCTATCGTCTAAACAACCTCGCAGGTTCGGCGGCAATTGCAACAACTAAAAAATCGGCCCCGTTTCAATTCACGCCAATTGTTGAAAGTGGAATGAAAATGAATTGATTTAGTTGTGGCTATTTCCGGGAACTACCCCATGTTGGGTGTGTATTAAACCAGATCATTCACGCCTCTGTCTGCCGGGAAAACTCTTTTTCCGGCGTCAGCCGTCCTGGGTGCAACGACGCAAGATGACGGTTTTACTCTGGTCCGTTTTCGCGGGGCTCTTTTGCGGCGGCGCAATTGCGGCATTTATATTTCTGAACAGCAAGCGTTGAAACTCTATTTCCCGTTCAATGCGCATTCTTATTCAAAACGCAGAAACCCTGGAATATTTGACCGACGAAAATAATTGGTCGAAAAATCCACTGAAAGGAAAACAGTTCTCTGCCAGCCGGCTGGCATTCCGCGCTGCCAAACTGGAAGCCATCGCCGAATTCAACATTGTTTGCTGCGTTCCAAAGACGAACGAGATCATCAACCTGGACCATGGTCGGGGAATCGGAAAATCTGTAAAGGCAGAGGATAACGAAAAATGAACCGCGAAAACAAACCTTATCAACCTTATCAAAAGATTTTGATGTTTATCCTTCTGGAACCGGGCTTGATTTGGGAGGTGATGAATCACTTATTCCAATGCGAATCAAGAAGGCATCTACTTATATGAGGATGATCTCACGGCCAAGCCGCAAGAATTGTCTCCGCACGCGCAACTTGTTCCAACATCAAACCCGGTAGCCTCAAATGAATCTTGGACTTTCGTGCGGCCATGAACGAGAATGACTGCGCTCCTGCCTGACAAGCCGGATCACACGAATTATTTCCGGCAACAATTTATGACCAAGAAACCAATCGTCACTGCCCGGTCTCCGGTCATTGAAAGTGAACAGCAGCGTTTTGAGCGCATTCTGTCTCGCGACCAGTTCAAACCACTGAAGGCCATATTAGGCAATCTCGACCGCGTGGTTATGGCGATGCAAGAGGCGATCATCACCACAAACTCCTATCGGAATTTTCTCGATAAGCTTGGCTATCGCCTCACGCTTGTGAAACAGATCCACGAACAGGATTGTTATTTGCGCCTTGGACAGGCTGGCGGCATCCGCGCCGTGCTGCCGGTTCATGACATCGCCACCTATAGCACTATGGTTATGCTTGTGAACTTCGATTCCACGGTGTCTACTACTCCTAATGCCGTTGATTTCTACGACGTTCAACTAGCCCAATTCAAGGTTCAGTTGATGAACAAATCCGGTGACGCGCCATAAATTGCCGCAGCGTCAACTTTACAAGGAAGCAGGCGCAGTGAGTTCGAAAGTGATCCGGGTCGTTGGCCGTGACGGAACAGTGTTTTTTTCGCCGGCCATGATTTGCCATTATATTACGCGGCACGGCTACCAACCGCCGGAAGATTTTGTTAGAGCCGTGATGGAGATGGATTGAAACGACGAAATCGCCGCGTCAACCCTGGAAATCCTGGCTCCTTCGCGTCCCTCGGGCTTTAAGGATGGCGAGGCCGGTTCATTCTGTTTAAACAACTGGAAAATTCTTTTCCTTTTTCCTTTTTCCTTTTTAATTCCCCGGAATGATTCGTTATTTCGGTTTGCTGTTGTCGTGCAATATTTTCTTTGCGACGTTTTCTCTTCTTTCCGCCGATTATAATCCTGTGGACCTCGCCAATCCGTTGGCCGGCACGGCGTCGCTGGACAATCCCGAACTGCTCGGAAACGCGCCGCCGCCGGGTGAGGAAGCCTATACCGGATTTGTCTGGCCCGGGCCGGGCCTGCCGCACCATGCCGTGCTGCTCAATCCCATCAACAAAGATCCCGATTCCGCAAACGTCAATCACGGCATCACTTGTTCCTACATCCATTCGCGTCCGACGATGGTCGGTTTTTCCAGCGTGGTTCCCGGCATGACTCTCATGCCCCTGGTCGGAGATTGGACGACACCGCCTGATCGCAGTTACGCCGCGTATTACGACAAACAGTCCGAAACCGCCTCGCCTGGATATTATTCTGTTTATTTTCCGACTTACCAAATCAAGACCGAGCTAACGACCACGGAACACACGTGCCTTTACCGTTTCACCTTTCCGAAATCGGAACGCAGCGTTGTGCTCATGGATTTGGGCGCCGGAAACGCCAACGTCCAGGTCGTGGGCGACAACATGATTAGCGGAAGCAGCGAGCATGGCCGCGTGTTTGTGGCTGAATTTTCAAAACCGTTCAAATCGTTTGGCGCCTTCCATCAAAATGTCCCGGCCGTGGATGGTTCACGTGTCCTGCGAGGCGACCTTATCTATCCGGATTCACGCTCGGTCGAGGGCGGTTACGCCGGCTGTTACCTGAATTTTTCGACGACGGACGGCGAACAGATTCTGGTCAAAATCGCAACCGGAAGAACAATTGACGAAGCGCGCGCAAAATTGGATTCGGAAGACCCCGGTTGGGATTTCGACGGAATCCGGAAGCAGGCACAAGATGTTTGGGCAGAAAAACTCAATCTCATTCAAATTCGCGGAGGCACAGATCATGAACGGCGTTTTTTCTATTCGGCATATTATCATTGTTTCGACAGTCCGCGTCTCATTGCCAAACGCGGCCAGCCATTTCGAGGTTTGGATGATAAACGGCATGTGGCCGATTATGACCGTTATACTCCCGTTCCTTTCTGGGACACAGGCCGCGACCAAATCACTCTGCTGATGCTCCTGGAACCGGACCTGGTGACGAACGTCCTGCGCACTCAGTTGGAAATGGCGCGAGAATCCGGCTGGATGGACACATCTTTCCATGGCGACAATGCGGTTTTTCTCTATCTCGGTTGCTGGGAACGCGGCTACAAATTTGATTGGGCGGCGGTTTATCCGTTCCTCCGTAAAAACGCCATGGACCCGGCCGGCCCGCGCAATTGCCTGGCCGAATACCTCACCAACGGCTGGATTCACGACATCATTGTGGACAATCCCAGTCCGCCATACGCCGATGGCAACGCAGGCGTGGCCACGACCCTGGAATATAGTTGGGACGATTATGCGATGGCGCTCTACGCCAAAAAGCTTGGCAAGGAAGATGACTACCGCATGTTCCTGGCCCGCGCTCACAATTACACAAACGTATTTGATTCGAGCATTGGTTTCATGCGCGGCCGCCGGGAGGATGGTTCGTGGATATCGCCGTTTGATCCGCGGGAACCCTATTACAATTTCATGATGAAAGAAGCCAACGGCTGGCAAACACTCTGGCTCGTGCCACACGATGTCCAGGGGCTGATTGATCTTTTGGGCGGACGCGAAAAATTCTGCGCCAAATTGGATGAATTCTTTTCGCTGCCCTATCACCCTAAAGGCATCGCGCGCGATGTGACGGGAATGATCGGCCAATATTGCCAGGGCAACCAACCGGACCGCCAGACGCCGTACTTTTACGATTACGCCGGCCAGCCATGGAAAACGCAGAAATTGGCGCGCGAAATCTTGACCGAACTTTATGGCAGCGACAAAGCGGGCCTTGCTTATCCGGGCATGGACGACCAGGGCTCGACGTCTTCGTGGTACGTGTTGAGCGCGTTGGGCTTCTTTGCGACCAATCCGGCACGTCCTGAATATCTTATCGGCAGCCCGCTCTTTGACCGCGCCACGATCCATCTGGGGAATGGACGCGATCTCGTCATCATTGCGAGCCATAACTCGGCGCGAAATTGTTACATTCAATCGGCCACTCTGAACGGGCGTCCGTGGAACAAGCCATGGTTCAGTCACTCGGACATCGTGAACGGCGCACGCCTGGAATTGGTGATGGGACCGAAACCGAACGAGCAATGGGGCAGCGCACCCGAAGATGCGCCGCCGTCTATGACATCGGTAAGTGGCGAGTGATGGGCAAGGAGCGGCATCCCTGCCAGGAGCTGGTTTTAGTTTGATTTTCCCAGGAATGTCCGGGATTTTAACAATCAACATATACACTGGCGTTTGCCTGAATAAACAATCGGCACCAGGTTCCGGAACGGGAGTGAATGTCTCATTGCTGCATTGGAGCGTCCCAGGATTGCAGGCTCAATAACTTGCATTTGACTTTGAATATTCAATATTGGATGCATGGTCCGCACAGGCAAAGGGCCGAATGTCGGATGTAAACAAATTTCTCGAGCATACCCGGGCGCAAATCGCATGAAACGATCATCCCAAACGTCTTACCACGGCGCCCGAGTAGTTGAGGGCGAATTTCGCGCGATATTTGTCACAGTGCCAAATCATACTGACGTTGCGCCAAATAAGTCCCGCCCTTTCTTTGAAAGGGCGGGACTTATAATAATACGGGCCGTCGATTGCGGAATGCGGATTGGTCGAGGTTTCAGGTTCCGGAAACGGGAAGTTTTTCCACTGCCCGCGTCTGGTCAACCTGATTTGGCAATGACGATGATTCCGTTAGTTTTCGAGGACGTGGACCCGTTCCACCACGCGGCAGAATGATTGGCTCTTCTCTGTTTTCGGCTGGAATAGTGGCGCCGCCCGACGGAACATTCGCAAAATCAAAAAGCAAACGGCGCCGCGTCTTGAACGGTCTTCATTTCCCGATCCCATCCAAGAGATGAGCAAGCGCCGGCGAATTTGCCCGCGCAACCTCAGCCAGGCCTATGGGCCGGCAAGCACAGATCATTCAGGCGATCGTAGACTACGAGCCACGACTACGCATGGACGGTGCCGGACCAGGCAGCATTCGACTTATTGCTGGAACACGGCGCGATAGAACTCGTACGGGCAGCCACTGTTATTTGTAAACGTAAACGGCGCGGTATTAGTTTCAATCGGGAACCAGACCATCAGGTTGGTTGAACCCTGGATGATGTAGAGATAACCCGGAGCGCCATTGACCGTAAACGTGAAGACACCGTTATTATACGGCAACGCGGTCAATAATGCCGCCGGTCCGACGTAGAGCGTGGCTGACTGACTGACCTGTGTGCCTACCGGATTGTGAACAATCACATCGTAACTGCCCGCATTGACAGGTTGAACGCTGGCGATTGTATAAATGCGATTGGTCGCACCGGCAATGTTTGTCCCATCGAATTGCCATTGATAGCTAAATGGCAATTCTCCATTGACCCCCACGCTGAAGCTCGCCGACTGGCCAGCAACCACCACCACGCTGGCCGGCTGCTGCGTAATCAGCGGCGAAACCGTGACCAGCACAGCCTGGGAGCTCGTCACGCTGCCGACGGAATTGCTGATGACCACTGTATATGCTCCCGCATCGCTGTCGGCGAGGTGCGTCAATGTCAATACGTTGCTGTTAGCCCCGAACAACGGCGATCCATTTTGGAACCATTGATAGCTCAACGGCGAAGTTCCGGCCGCGGTAACGGAGAAGGTGACCGTGCTTCCGGTGAAGTTTGTTTGGCCAATCGGCTGGACAAAGATAGCCGGGTCAATCACGAACAGCATGCCGTCGTTTGTGACCGTTCCGGCGGGATTGCTTACCGTTACCAAATATTCAGCCTGATCGGCAGCAAGAACATTGGTAATGGTCAGGACGTTGCTGGTTGAACCGGATATGTTTCCGCCGTCGGCCAGGACATTCGTGAGCGTGGGCGTAATCTTTATCCACTGATACGTGAACGGCGCGGTGCCAGTCACATTCACCGCAAACTGGGCGGTGGTCGTGGCATTATTGGTTTGGATCGGGGGTTGCAGGCTCGTAATCACCGGCGGATCAATCACGGTCAATATCGCGTTTGAACTGGTAACGCTCGTAATTGAGTTCTCTACGACAACGCTGTAAGCGCCCCCATTGGCGTCCGTCACGTCAGTCAATGTGAGGGTCGGGCCGTTCGCGCCGGTAACAGTGGTGCTATTGTTGAGCGGTTGATTTCCAAAATACCACTGGAAGGTCGGCGACGTGCCGGTATAGGCCACTGTAAAGGTCGCGGCGCCGCCGGCGTTGGCCGTGACATTTTGCGGCTGACCAGTAATCACTGGCGGATCAATCACGGTCAATGATGCGGCGGGCGTGCTGGTGACTACGCCAAAGATATTGCTGACAACGACAGTGTAATTGCCTGCATTTGCGTCCACAACGCTCGCGATGGAATAAGTAGAGGCATTGGCGCCGGGTATTGCGTTCCCATTAAAATACCACTGATATTTGGGTGATGTTCCGTAGGCAGCTACGCTGAAGCTGGCAGGGCTTCCCAGGTTGGTCGTCACGGACGATGGCTCGCTGGTGATAATCGGATCAATGACCACCAGGATCGCATTGCTGCTGGCCGCTGTTCCGGCGCGGTTGGTGGCCAGAACCATGTAATAACCGTCATCAGCGCCCAGGACATTCGTGATCGTCAGGACGTTGCTCGTGGCGCCAAATATATTGCCGCCATCCGTCAGCGGATTGGTGGCCGTCGCGGTGATTTGATACCACTGGAATGCCGGGGCCGTTCCGCTGGCGCCAACGGCGAATGACGCTGTCGTGCCGGCGTTGTTGGTCAGGCCAACCGGCTGATTTGTGATGGCCGGCGGCACGATCACGGTCAACGTGACCGCCATGCTATTGGTCTGGCCCACGTCATTAGTAATTGCCACGTAATAACTGGCAGCATCCGCAGTCGTCACGCTCGTTATGACCAATTGCCTGGTCCTGGAGCCTGATATGTTGCCGACGTCGCTCAATGGCGAGCCGTTCTGATACCATTGATATGTAAAGGGCGTGTCGCCATTCGCGGCCACGGTAAACGTGGCTGTCTGGCCGAGATTTTCCGTCAGGCTTGCCGGCTGCGAGGTAATGACGGGCGGATGCGTGACGGTCAATGTCACAGTATCACTGGTCACTTCGCCCACGCTGTTTGACACAACCACCGTGTAATCCCCGGCGGAACTGTCGTCTATACTGTTCAATGTTAGCGTGCTGCCCGTGGCTCCGGGCAGACCAACGCCATCCTGCAGCCATTGATAACTCAATGGTTGCGTTCCCGCCGCAGTTACGGAGAAGGTCGCGGAGCCACCGAGGCTATTCGTCACGCTTACTGGCTGGACCACTATCACAGGATCATTCACGAACAGCAGGGCATTCGTCGTGTCTGTTCCGGCAGAATTACTGACAGTGACGACATATTCCGCCTGGTCAGCCGCCAACACATTGGAGATGGTGAGGACGTTACTGGTGGATCCGGAAATGTTTCCGGCATCGCTCAACACATTGGTTGAAGTGGCCGTGACCTTGGTCCATTGATACGCGAAGGGCAAGGTGCCGGTCGCGCTCACAGTGAATTGGGCCGTTGTGGTCGCATTGTTAGTCGCGTTGACCGGCGAAATGCTGGTGATGATCGGCGGGTCAATGACCGTCAGCGTGACATTGGAACTGGTCACCATGCCGGCGAAATTGCTGACCTGAACATAATAAGTAGCTTCATCCGAATTGGACACGCTCGTTACAGACAACGTCGCACTTGTGGCGCCTGAAATATTTCCGCCGTTGCTCAACGGGCTGCTTTTCTTAAACCATTGATATGTCAACCCCGCCGGGCTATACGCCCCAACAGTGAATTGGGCGGTCGTGCCGGCATTATTTGTCAAGCTTTGCGGCTGGCTGGTAATCTGCGGCAATCCGATGACTGCGACCGTGAACGTAGCGGTTGTCATATTGCTGTTAACATCCGTGGCTGTCACTGTCACGGTGTTTGTGCCAATCGGGAACTCCCAGCCGCTCACCGTGACTACATTGCCCTGGGCGGACTGAGTATTGGCCTCCCAATTGGCTAACATACTGGCGACTGCGCAATTGTCCGTAGCGCCAATGGAGAAGTTCACGGTGGCGTAGTTTTGACCGGCGTCAACCGCCGTGACGATGTTCACGGCGTTGGTAATGGCGGGAGGCTCGGTGTCAATGACGGTCACTGTAAAGCTATTCGTCGTGCTCAGACCGTTATTATCCGTCGCCACGACAATGACAGGAGTGGTCCCAACTGGGAAGGAACTGCCCGAAGGCGAACTCACGGACGGACTGCCCGATATGCCGCAAATATCACTGGCAGCTGGCGCTGTGAAATTAACTACCGCCCCACAAGCGCCCAGGTCATTTGTCTGCACAATGTTTGTAGAGACGGTCACGACTGGAGGTGTTTCATCAAGCGTGATTGTCTGCGGAACGCTTTGGGACCCGCACGGATTGCTGATAGTGTAGGTGCGGGTAATGGTGATGACGTTTGTCCCATCCACATAATTCGTTGTCGCATCCTCAAAATTTGTGCTGTAGCTGTCGCTGAAACTGATCGTCGAATTGTTTCCGGAGATATAACCGCCCTGTTCCATGAACTGCGTCAGGGTTGTCGCCCCGACTGGAACGCTGTCAGCGCAAATAACCGTTACATTCGCCGGCCCGGCAATCAACACCGATCCCTGTGAGTATTCCACCGTGCCGTTCGGGTCAGAAATGTCTGAGGCGATGTTCTGGCTCTCATTCGTAGCGCCAAAGTTGTCATTCTCGGCCAGCACCGTTTGGGGCATGGTGTTGGCGCTCTGGATCGCCCAGGGCGCGGCGCCGTCAAATGCATAGTCGGAGAGATTGTTCAGGCCCTGGCTGGAGCCATGTTCATTGGAACCCGTGCCTAAACGGGTCACGTCGTTTCCGGAGCAATCACCCGCGTCCACGATCGCGTTGTTGGTCACGCTGATGCCCGCGACGCTGTTGCCCATCAAGTCATTGCCTTGAATGAGCGCTTTACCGGTATCCACGGCTATGCCCACGGCATTGCCGCTGATCGACGGTCCGTTGATGACCGAGGCCGCGGCGTTGGTGCCCTGGACCAGGACACCGCTGCCACCGCCTGTGATAACGGTACCTCCCGTGACAGTAGCCTGGACCAACACGCCATTGGTGGAGGCGCGCGGGTCGTCCTGCACGTAAACGCCGGCCCCTGTCGCGACGTTCACAGTCAGATTGCTGACTGTTGCGGTAGTTGATCCACCCGGGCTTTGATAACCGTCAAAATTATTGACCCAAACGCCGTAGGTCACGTTGCTCACTGAGCCGCCAGTGATCAGCACCGGGCCAGTCGTGGGCGTGTTCCACACATTGTAGCCCACCGCATTATAGCCGGGGCTCGCGGACGGCCCAATGGCAACGTTGTTGGACGCAACGACTCCAACGGCGTTTTGAATCGAGGTAATTTCATAGCCATCCCATTCGGGCGGCCCGTATAACGTTGAGCCATTTGTCGGCATGAAGATCGAGGTGTTGCCAACAATCTCAAACGTGGAAGCGGATTGAAAAACGTTATTGAGCCAGATACCGAGAAGACTGGCACTGACTTGATTGCCGGCAATAATCTGACCGCTCGGGCTGCCCGGATTGGGCAAAAAGAAATTTCCGGGCGCTATGCCGATGCACACGTTCGTGAAACTGTTGCTGCATATTTCGGCATAATAGTTGTAATTCAAAATCAATGCCTGACCGAAGCCTTCAGTGTTGTAATCAATATTCTGGAACAAATTGTATTTAATACAGCTATTCGTGTTCGGTGGATTCCCGTTACCGTCGCTTTCAAAATCCAAGCCTGAATAAGCATCATTTTCAATGATGTTGTTTTCAATCGTTATATAACTGTCGCCGTTATAGTCGCCAATGCCGACGGCGGCATTGAAGTAGTCTGAGGCGGCCTGCCAAGGGCTGGGCAACGTTGGATTGTAACCGCTCACGGTAAAGCCTTTGATTGAAACGTTGTTAGTTTCAATGATCATAACATTCACTGCAGCCGGGTTATATGGCGGATTGTAGTCGGGGATGCCACCTGGGTAATTGAGCATTTCCGGACCATTTACATCCGGCTCAATGACCGCCTCAGCTACGCGTGTGGATGTATTTGGATTGTTGGCGGCGTTCGGGCCAAGCAAGGTCATTGGCTCGGCGACAGTCACTTCCTCCGGATACGTTCCCGCCGCCACATTCACCATGCCGCCGGGAGCCACGGCGTTCACGCCGGCCTGGATGGTCGCGAAGGCGTCATAACCGACAATGTTCGTGCTCGGGCTCGAGCCGTTGTAGGGCCAATTGACCCAGGCATTGGTCGCAAGGCGTGAATAATTCGTGTCCACGTACACCACTGTCGGTTGCGCCGGCTCGATGTAGAAGGTGAAGCCGGCTGACGTGCCTCCGCCTGCGGCTGGCGAAACAACAGTAACCAATGCTGTGCCGACGGCAGCAACGTCAGGAGCCGGGACGGTGGCGGTCAATTGAGTGCCGGAAACAAAGGTTGTGGGCAGCGCCTGGTTATCCCAATCCACTACGGAGTCGGCCACGAAATTGGTTCCATTCACCGTCAACGTCATGCCATTCACGTTCACGCCGGCCAGCATGTAGAATGGACTTATGCTCGTGATTTCCGGCGCCGGATTTGTGATATCAAAAGGCGAACTCACCGCTGGCGTCAGACCAGTCGCCGTCGCGATGAGCGTGTAACCCGAACCGCCGTCGTTTGTCACGTAGAGGTCGGTGAAGGTCGCCACGCCGTTCACCGTTGCCTCATTTGTGGTGCCCACGAGCACGCCGGAGGCCGGATTGTTTGAAATGGCGATTGAAACGCTTGCGTCAACCCAGGGCGTGATGTTGCCGTAGGCGTCTTCGACACTCACAACCGGCTCGGTCGAAAGAAGGTTGCCGAGGTCTGCCCCAACAGGTTCAGTGGTAAACACCAATTGCGTGGGCGGATACTCCTCGCCTGCCGTCGGCGTGAAACCAATACCCGTATTCGCATTCGCCCCGCTTTGCAGCCACGAATCTATTGTCACATTCCCAGTTACCGGGCTGCCCGTGCCATAGGGATTCTGGGCGCCGGCCGGGCCACTGACGCTGCCCCACCAGTTGCTGGAGGCGACGGGTATGCTGTTGCTGGAGGTGTTGACAATGCCCGTTACATTATCGGCGAGGTTGTTGTTAATTATTTGGACCGTATTTCCGGCAGGATATACCGGATCATTACCGGTGTCCTGGACAGTGACGCCAACGCCGTTGCCATTAAGGACATTATTCTCGACCGTTACCTTCTCGGAATCGAATATTCCTACGGCGGTGGCAACGTTGCTTATGATGTTGTCCCTGATAACTGCGTTCGCCCCGTAGAAGTCAGGGTCGGGGTAGCCAAAAGTGCCGAATCCGCCCGAATTGTCATTGGTGGAAACACCAATAACCGTATTGTAAGCAATCAACGAATTTGTCGCCGAAGTCTGGGACATGCCCAAGCCCCCGGTGATTGTATTGCTGACAAATGTGAAATTCGCCGCCGGATTGATGAAGAACGCGCTTCCGATCGTATTGGGTCCAGACGGAACATCTACGGGTTCGAAAATATTATTATGTACGGTCAGGCTGTCTAACGGACCCGGCGGAGAAGTGCCGGGATCGTAGTTTCCAAGCGTATTCGTGCTATCCAGGAACGCTGGCATTTCACTAGAAATGCCGTAACCGCTGGATGGTCCGGTGTCGAATGAAAGGTTGACCGCGCCAACCTCAAGAATGTTGTTTCCAATGTCAATATTGGTAACCGCAGGCGGATTTGAAAGCTGCGCATCAAGGAAAATGTCGTCGCTCGAGTAGCCACTGGTCGGCCCTGTATTCGTCGCTGCACTGTCATAGCCGACGATTGTGAATCCTTCCACGCTCACGCTCGACGCGTTGATTATGAGGGCGGCCCAAGCATAGTTTGGCGACGGCTCTTCAGGCAAATTAATGACGGTTCCCGCCGCGTTTGTCCCGCCAATGGAAGTCAACGCCACAGGACTATTGATAGTCGGGCTTTCGTTATATGTCCCGGGCGCCACGGTGACTGTTCCGCCTGGAGCCACCGCGTTCAGACCAGCCTGGATGGTGCTAAATGCGTTGTAGCCGTAATAATAGCTCCCGCTGCCGCCTACGTTCGGGAATGTCACATTGCACTCGTTATTGGCATAGCTTGCATCCACATAGACCATCTGGGGCGCATTCGTCGGCGCGTTCACGGTGACCGACGCCGTCGCGTTGGATGAAACTCCGTGAACATCCGTCAGTGTTACTGTGACAGGAACGCTCAAACCCGCCTGACAGTAGTCAAAGGTGGTGGCGCTGAAATTTGTGGACTGGATTCCGCAACTGTCGCTGGAGCCGGCCACCAGCGCCGCCTCATCAGAGGCTGTCAGAGTATAGGTGCCGTCGGCTCCCAATGTCACCGGAATCGTATGGGGGACGATCATCGGCGGCGTGGTGTCCGCCACGGTGATTGTGGCCGTGTTGGTGGTGGAATTGTTGTGCGAATCCGTTAGAATCACGGTAACAGTATTTGGCCCCACGTTCGCGCAATCAAAGCTGTTGGGAGTGACGTTGGTGCCGGTGATTCCGCACGGGTCGCTCGAACCGGCCGTGAGGGTCGAAATGTCCGACTGACTCAACGTGTAACTGCCGTTGGAGGCGAGTGTCACGGTCACCGCGTTGGTCAGCACTAGTGTGGGAGCCGTGAGGTCCTGTACGGTGATTGTGCCGGTTCCCGTGGTTGAATTGCCATGAAGGTCCGTCATCACTACCGTAACGGGATTCGGCCCCACATTGCCGCAACTAAAGCTGTTCGGAGTAACAGCGACATTGGTGATCCCGCACGGATCAGTAGACCCGGCCACCAAATTGCTCACGTCGGTCGGGCTCAAATTATAGTTGCCGTCAACCAGCGTCACGGTCACCGGATTGGTAAGTATCAGCGAAGGCGCCTCCGTATCCGTAATCGTCACGGCAAAGGTGGTATTGGTGGTATTGCCGCAATCATCCGCAGCGGTGTTTGTGACCGTCGTTGTGCCAATTGGGAACAGTGTGCCTGATGGAATGCTGCTTTGCACGGGAATGACACGCTGATAGCTCGCATCGGCTATCGGCAATTGATTGGCATCAATGAAGTTGAACCAGAGGTAGAACGGATTGCCAGCGGTGTTTGTAATCGCATTCGACGGATTCAGCAATGTCTGGCT
>DATJTK010000017.1:0-16214 GCA_035503455.1 Candidatus Sulfotelmatobacter sp.
ATTCCCGTGCGCTGGCCTGCCAATCCTCGGGCAGCATTCGTTTCACAATGTCCCAATCTTGAGTGATGAGTTCGTCGCGCATAGCGCCATAATAATTTATCTTTATTCATATGTCCATTATTAAGTTAGCGCCTATGCCCGCAAGGAGAGGGAGAATTGTCGGCCGATGGCTGGACAGGATTGGCGGTGAAGAACGCTGGACGGTTGCAGCGCGAATCGATAGAGTTTCGTCGCCATCGCCAAGGACCAGCAGAATCAATGCGCCGATGATGTAGCTACGGCCGTGGAAGGCAAAGATGCGATATAGGCCGTGTACGTTAATCCGTAGCGCTTCAGGTCAGGGAGGGATTCCGGTACGAGTGGGTCAAAAGGCATCCAATATTCCGGATGGTCAGGCATAATCAATGCCCGGACGCGGCTTGGGCCTATGATAATACTTTGGCATGGATTCGCCCAGGTAAAGTCAGGCGCATTGAAATTTCTGTCACCCCGTAGATATATCGGTCCGGTTTGCGCTGCGAGTATATTTCTCCAGTTACTTAGATGTCGCTCCCATTGATATGTTGCCGACAACTGCCAGAGCGATTGTGCCACAAGCATCACCGCGCTGAGTCGGACCATGTCCGGCACCTTTGTGGTTAGCCATTGTGGACGGACCCTTAATATGGCCGCCACAGGTGTGAGCGCCAAAGGAACCAGCAGGTTAAGGAAACGGCAATTATACTGTTCGGGAGGGTAGATCCGTTGTGGTTCGAGTATCGGATAAAGCCCCCAAATGAGCACGACCAGCGCGCACACGATCATGCCCGCCGGCCGTCTAAAAATCGCAGCCACTGTCGGATACATAGCCCCGAGCATCACAACCGCCCAAAACACGCTCATTTTCACAGTCCAGGCAGGGTCCAAAATCTGATGGAAAAATCCCAGTTTGAACCCATAGTATTGCGCAGGGATCGGATATTTTATGCCAATCCAGGCGATATAAACGGCAATGGTCAGAAACACGACCGAGGCGCCCATCACGGCCTGCCGCCACAGCCGTTCCTTGTCGGCGACCATCCGCCACGCCAGGAGCGCAATGAGAACCGGCCCCAAAAAGAACATGGATTCGTAGCTGCGCACGAGAATGATGGACGAAACCAGCAAAGTAACTGCGGCAAAAGGCGTCAAGGGCCGCACGAAGAGAATGGCAAATAAGACAGGCCAAAAGATCGCATGCACGATGATGTGCTCTCCCACCGCCATGAACGCGGCGTTAAGATAGCCCGCGGCACATGCGAGCATGACCAGCCAGAAATGTTGTGGCGCCATTCGATAGCATAGAAACATGGCTGCGGGCCAGACCCAGAAACAACCGATGCCGAAAAGGAAGGTAAGGCATGGAATCGAGTTCACTCCCAGGGCCAACGCAACGACGACCGGAAATTCAAACAAGTCGTGGGCAAAGCAGCGGTTGACGGCGATTTGGGCAAAATTTTGCGCCTCCAGGATCTTCACAAGATAAAAGGAACCATCCGCGTAGAGACAACGCGACGTGAGAATCGCGAGGACAATGAATAGCGCGAAAAACCCGCACGCGATGGGCGTTGGGTTGAATCGTCCTGCAAGTAATGGTTCGGACCGCATCATTTTGTCCCAGAGACGGTTTTGCCGGGTCAATTTGGGGCAAATCCAGCTATTTTAATGCCATGTTGTGGATTTTGAGAAACGTTGAGTTGGGTGGGGGCTGCGGACCGGTGAATATTTAGGTGCAACGTTGTCCTGACGGCTGACCACTTGTTGCGCCGCTGCACGCGGCGCTACACGGCGCAGCGCGCCGTGTTCCACCACGTTCGGTTCCTGGAAAGCAGGTTTGGAAACCTGCGCTACATCAACGGGCAATCAGATGAACGTGCTGGGCCTTTACCTGGGCTGTGACGCGGTCGCCGGGCGCGAGATTCATGTCTTCGCAGGATTGCCTGGTTAGAAGGGCGGTCAGCGGGAAGCCACAATCCAATTCCACACGCATCAACCGGCCGTCGTGACTCAGCGAATGGATTGTGCCTGGCAGATGATTGCGCGCGCTGTTCGAAACGCCGGCGCCTTTGAGAATGACGACGTTTTCCGCGCGGATGCAGGCGTAGACGTCATGCGCCCCGGGCGGAAGGCCATGGTCCACGGCTGCAAGCATCGCCGGGCCCACCGCGACTGTGGCCAGCCCGTTTTCAACGTGCTCGATGGTTCCTTTCAATACAGTTTCGACCGCAAGCGCGCCGGCAACATCCGGGCTGGCCGGGCGATTGAACAATTCCTGGACCGGCCCGGATTGCGCCACCTTGCCGTTGACCAATACAACCATTTCATCCGCCAGCGCCAGGGTTTCGAATCTGTCGTGGGTCACGTAGAGCATCGGCACCCGGAACTCGTCCCGGATGCGCGCCAGATAGGGAATGATGCGCGCCCGCAGGGGCAGATCCAGGCTGGCCAACGGTTCATCCAGCAGCAGAAGCCGTGGCGACGACAGCAACGCCCGGGCAATGGCCACGCGCTGCTTTTCCCCGCCCGAAAGGTCTGTGATTCGCCGCTCAACCAGGGATCGAATTTCGAGGACTTCGACCACGCGGTCCAGCGTCAATGATGGATTTGCCCCGTCGCCGGATTTTTGGCCGTATAGAAGATTTTGCCGCACGGAGAGATGCGGAAACAATGCCAGGTCCTGCGGCACGTAACCGATGCCACGACGGCGGCTTGGCACGAAGATGCGCTGCGAAGTGTCCATCAGGATTCGATCATCCATTTGAATAAATGCCGATTGGGCGGGTCGCAGGCCAGCTACAAGGTCGAGCAGCGTCGTTTTTCCCGCGCCCGACGGTCCAAAAATGGCGGTCACGCGGCCGCGAATTTCAACGTCCACTTCCAGCGTAAAAGACGCCAGCGGCACGGAAATATTTTTGAGCAGGAGGGCCATTCAGGATTTTCTTCGCCGGATGACCCATTCGCCGGCCCAGACAGCGATAAAGGCGAGCACGGTTGATACACCGAGCAGGCGATATGCTTCAGTGTCCTGAAAATCCTGCACCGACTCAAAAATGGCGAGGGAAATCGTCGTCGTCTTGCCGGGAATATTACCCGCCACCATGACCGTCGCGCCAAATTCGCCCAAAGCCCGGGCGTAAGCCAGCAGCATTCCACTCACGATACCGCGAAACGCCAGCGGCACGGAAATCGTGAAGAACACCCGCAAATCTCCCGCGCCGAGCGTGCGCGCGATTTGCTCGAGCCGGGGATTGACACCTTCAAACGCCGTCCGCACCGAACGCACGAGCAATGGAAACGACATAACGGCCAGCGCCAGCAAGACGGCGCGCCACGTGAAAATAATTCTAAAGCCCAGATGCTTGTGGACAAATCCTCCAATACCGTTATTGCCAAAAAAAGTCAGCAGGAGAAGACCGGTTGCCACGGGCGGCATCACCAGCGGGAGCGTAATGACCGTTTCAAACAGCGTCTTTCCCGGCCAATCATGCCGCGCGAGCAGCCAGGCCGCGCCCAGGCCAAATGGCAGAATGACGATCGTGCTCAATGCCGCAACCCACGCAGTGAACCCGATAATCTGCCATTCTTCAGCGCTCATTGAACGTCGAAGCCATATCGTTCAAACACCCGCGCCGCTTTTTGGGACTCGATATATTCAAGAAATCGTTTCGCTTCTTCCGGATGTTCCGATGTTTTGGTCATAGCCACAGGATAACGGATAGCCGGGCCGTCCGCCCGCGGAACTTCATACACAATTTTTACGCTTTTGGAAATGGCGGCATCCGTTTTATAGACCACCCCCGCATCCACGTTGCCGGACGCCACGGCAGCAAGCGCGGCGCGCACATTTTCCGCCGGCACAACTTTGGGCTTAACAGCGTCCCAAACGTGATATCGTTCGAGCCATTGTTTGGCATACACGCCCGCGGGAACGGCTTTGGGATCGGCCAACGCGATTTGCTTCACGCCGTCGCCGGCAAGATCGGTCGCGGATTGAATTTGCAGCGCGCTGTCCGCCGGAGCGACAACGACCAGGGTGTTGCGCAGCCGGTCCAAACGAGTCGCCGGATCAATCAATCCGCGTTCGGCCAGGCGGTCCATTTGCGTCTCATCGGCGGAAAAGAAAATGTCCGCCGGCGCGCCCGCCTCAATCTGGCGCGCCAGGGTGCTCGAGGCCTCGAAGTTAAAGACGACCGACCGTCCGGTCTCCTTTTGATAATCGTGGGCGATGCTTTTGAGACTATCGGTGAGGCTCGCCGCGGCGAAGACGGTCACATCCGCCCGAGCGGCAACCGTTGCGGCCGTAACGCATGCCATTGCCAGGATTTGAAAGAAGCGCTTCATATCATCGATGTTCAATTTCCCACTATGTAATACGCCGGCGCCGTTGCGTCCAGCGAATTTAGTTCATTTATATTTGACAAAATATATCGATTCGGGTGAAATGCGCCGCGATCAGGTAGCATCCAAACACTGTTCCTGGCAGGGACATCGCGCTGCGATGTCCCCGCCCGCGCAGAGCGGGCGGAACATGCGTGGAATGATGTCCGATTCCGCTTGTTGCGCCGCTGCACGCGGCGCTGGACGCCGCAGCGCAGCGTCCCTACCAAGAACAATGTCAGGACGCGACCCCGCGACCAACAGGCTGCCTTTGGAGGCTCTGTCAAACGATTGAAAATAAAAAATAATTATGCGAAGCAAAGCGCGTTTATGTCTGTCTGTTCAAGCTTTCTATTCCAAAATTCGCCTGGCCGCGCTGTTATCGGGTCTGCTTGCCGGTTTTGTCGCTGCGCCCTGTCGCGCCGGTTATACGGATTTTACTTCTACGGGAAATCCCGTCGTTGACTATTTTGTAAATTGGTTCCCGCGCGCCACGCGAATTCAGTCCGAGCAGCCGCACTGGATCACGCCTCTGGTCACGGTGACGCCCCGCTTGGAGCAAGAGCTTCGTTATGATCAATCCTGGACGACGATGAATGCGGCGCGTTATCCGCAGTTGGACAACTACGGCACATCGAAGGGAGTGGAATTGATTCCGTTTAATCCGGTGGAAGTGATCATCGGCATACCGGCCTATGAAGCGGAACAAGACCACCCCTCCAAATACGGGTGGGCCGATGAGACGTTTCTCATCAAAGGCCGGATTCTTTCCGGGAACGAAGAAAACGGGAATTACATTCTCACGGCGTTCTTTGGCTTGTCCGTGCCCAGCGGCAGCGACGTTTATTCGTCTCATCACTTTGGCTTTACGCCGACGATCGCCGGCGGCAAAGGCTGGGGAGATTTTTCGATTCAAAGCACCCTGGGGTTTTCCATCCCCGATAACGGTTTCGTGCATACCGGCGCGGGAAACTCGCTCGTTTGGAATACGGCGTTCCAATATCGCGTTAAAAAATACTTTTGGCCGGAAGTGGAAGCGAACTACACCTGGTGGCCAACCGGCGAACATCAGGGGCTCAATCAACTGCTGATTACGCCCGGATTGGTGATTGGACGCATTCCTATCTACGGTCGTGTGGGAATGACCTTCGGCCTCGGGTGCCAATTTCCTGTGACCGACCAGGGCACGATTCACCGCAATGTGATCCTGTCAGGACGGATTCCGTTTTGAGGAAGGTGCTCAAGTTTGGTGTCCATGCTTTAGCGTGTCCCCATTTGACGCGGTCGGGTAAAGGGACGGAAGGGACGCAAACGACGAAAGGATTATGCGGGTCGCGTGCGGCGGGACGGCCTTAATCGGGCAGAAGCCGGAGCACGCTAAAGCGTGGACACCAAGCACGGGGTTTTAGCAAATTTAGCGACAATCAGTTGCGTTCGGCTGGATTTTCTGCGAAAATTCAGCGGTCGGCGCGATGCAAATCTATCCCAAACATTACTGCGGCGTTTTTGGCATTTTTGGCCATCCAAACGCCGCCGAACTGGCGTATTACGGACTTTATGCGCTTCAACACCGGGGCCAGGAGAGCGCCGGCATCGTGACCAGCGACGGGCGGAATTTTCGCGCCCATCGCGGCATGGGCCTTGTGCCGCAAGTATTTAACGGTGATATCCTGCATCAGCTTGTTGGCAACATTGCCGTGGGCCACACCCGGTATTCGACGACCGGCGCCTCTCAATTAAAGAATGCCCAGCCCCTCACGGTGGATTGCGCCCGGGGCCAAATCGCCATTGCCCATAATGGGAACCTGACCAACGCCGCGCAATTGCGGGACGAACTCGAACGCCGCGGCTCGATTTTTCAAACCACCGTTGACAGCGAAATCATTCTGCATTTGCTCGCCCAACCCGACGCCAACGGCAGCAAAAATCCATTCGTCACGGCCCTTCGCAAACTCGAAGGCGCGTATTCACTCGCCATGATGACGGAGAAGGAATTGATTGGCGCGCGCGACCCTTTCGGCTTTCGCCCGCTGTGCATTGGCAAACTTGGGGACGCGTATGTGCTATCGAGCGAGACCTGCGCCCTGGACCTCATTCACGCCAAATTCATTCGCGACGTCGAGCCCGGCGAACTGGTGATCATAAACGAACACGGCCTCCAGAGCATCCAGGCGTTTCCCGAGCATCATCGCCGCGCCTTTTGCATTTTTGAATACGTCTATTTTGCCCGCCCGGACAGCACCATCTCCAACCGCAACGTGTATAAAGTCCGCGTGGAAATGGGACGCCAACTGGCGCGCGAATTTCCTATTGAAGCCGATGTCGTGGTCCCGGTGCCGGACAGCGGCAATTGCGCCGCGCTGGGCTACTCGCTCGAAGCCGAAATTCCGTACGAAATGGCATTCGTCCGCAATCACTATGTAGGCCGGAGCTTCCTGCAGCCGTCGCAACTTATCCGCGATTTTAACGTGCGGGTCAAACTGAACCTGATTACCGAACTGGTGAAGGACAAGCGCGTGATTGTGGTGGACGATTCCATCGTGCGAGGCACGACCTGCAAGGCGCGGGTCAACAATCTCAAGGAAGCCGGCGCGAGGGAAGTCCACGTGCTTGTCAGTTGTCCGCCGCACATGAATCCCTGCGTGTACGGAATTGATTTTCCCGACCGCAGCAAATTGATGGCTGCCAATCATTCCGTTGAGGAAATCCGAAAATATCTCAACGCTGATTCCTTGAACTATCTGTCACAGAACGGCCTGGTGACCGCGACCGCCCTGCCTCAGAGTTCGTTTTGCATGGCGTGTTACGACGGCAATTATCCGGTGCCATTCGACCCGGCAGTGGACAAGCATATTATCGAGCGCCGGAATGGGCGCGTGGGCAGCCTTACCGAAACGCTGGCGCAGGAACGGGCGCAAATTAAGTTGTTGTAAGGGTGAGACGGTCGATACAGGGACCATGAACCCGCTGGTTGCGCCGCTGCACGCGGCGCTACACGGCGCAGCGCGCCGTGTTCTACCACGTCATGGTTCATGGGGAGGGGTAGAAAAGACCTTCTAATTTTCTCACTTGCCGTTTTACGCTTTTGGTTATACTGACGGCGTGAAAGCGGCTATTTTCCACGGGAAAGGAAACATTCGCATTGAAGACGTTACGCCACCAGTCCTTAAGCCGGGCGAAGTGCGCGTTCAAATTGCCGTTGCGCTGACCTGCGGAACGGACCTTAAGGTTCTCAAGCGCGGCTACCATGCTAAAATGCTGACGCCGCCTTCGCCCTTTGGGCACGAACTGGCGGGAACGATTTGCGAAATTGCGGATTCAGCCGGCAAACCTTCATCCTGGAATACAGGCGATCGCGTGGTGGTGGCCAATTCAGCTCCTTGCGGCGACTGTTTCTTTTGCCGGAATCGCCAGGAAAATTTGTGCGACGACCTGATGTTTTTGAATGGCGCCTATGCCGAGACCATTGCCGTTCCGTCACGATTCGTGAAAAAAAACATGGTGCGGCTTAGGCCGGAAACTCCGTTTGAAGATGCAGCCCTGGCTGAGCCGCTGGCTTGCGTGGTCCAGGGCGTTGAAGATCTTAAATTGAAGGAAGGACAAACGGTCCTTGTCCTGGGCGCTGGACCGATTGGTTTGATGTTTGTCGCCCTGGCCAAACATCTTGGCTGCAGCGTGAGCGTGGCCGGTCGTGGCGCCAACCGTTTGCGCGCGGCGACGCGACTGGGAGCGGACCGCGTTTTTGACGCCGGGAAGGAAGGAAACATTGTCCAGGCAGTTGGCAACGCTTATACCCCAAGGGAATTCGACGTGGTCGTCGAGGCGATCGGCAAGCCGGAAACCTGGGCAGCGGCGATTCGGCTCGTTCGCAAGGGCGGATCGGTGAACTTTTTCGGCGGTTGCCCCGGCGGTACGACGGTCTCACTCGATACGCATATCATTCACTATTCCAGCCTGAAAATGTTCGCCAGTTTTCATCATACCCCCAGGACTTTTCGACGGGCGCTGGAGTTTATTGAAGCCGGCGTGGTCCGCGCGCGGGACTTTGTGGATGGCGAATGGCCACTCACAAAACTGCCGGAACTCTTCCAGCAAATGACGGCGGGGAATCGGGCGATTAAGACGCTCGTTCGGGTGGCACAATAACTGACGCTTCTTACAACAGGCCAAAACAAAAACCCTGACCTTTCCATGTCCGTGGTGGTGGAACACGGCGCTCTTCGCAAGTGGCGCTGCCACCGCCGTGTAGCGCCGCGCGCAGCGGCGCAACAAGCGGGTTCATCGCGCCAATGTATGCGAAAATCGAAAGGGACCTCCTCGAAGCAGTAATTGCCGTTTGAATGTCCAACGACGCCCGAAAGCGGTGTCGGTGGCAGCGCCACTTGCGAGCGTTGACTTGCCACCGCACTCCAAGACGGCAAGCGCGCGCGGCAGACTGGCGTTACTTCGTGATGAATGTGGTGATGACCTGGTGCATTTTTTTCAAGTCCGGCAGGTTGATATACATCATGTGCCCGGCGTCAAATTGGACGTAGGTAATATTCGTGCGATAGTTGCCGTCCAAAGACATGTGGTTCAGCGCATAGTGCATGGTGTCTATCGGGCAAACCAGGTCGCATCGGCCTCCCAGCACCAGCACGCGCATGTAGGGGTTTTGGTTCATAGTGCCGGCCAGTCTTTGGGCGGCATTCGGATAATTGTCCGGCGCGCCATAATTCCACGGCTGCACGCCTGCGAGCAATTCGTAGGGCAAATCATCCTTGAATTTCAATTCGTCGCGCACGTACTGATTCATCACCGCCGCAAAAGGACCGTACACCGCGGCATCCGAGGGATCAAAATCCGGAAATTCCGAGGCCGGGTCATCGTCGCGGCCGGTGATGCGCGAATCGTACGCGCCCAAAATCAGCCCCTGATCGTGCAACAATTGTTTGCGGAAGATGCCGGGGTCGATGCGCAGGTTGCTATCGATGATGACGTTTGTTTTTAAACCGGTCAACCGTGCCAGTTCCGCCACAACCCGCTCCTTTTCATCGGCGGACAGCGCATCGCCCTGCTGCAATGCCGCGGCGTACTCGCCCCGGGCAAACTGGCGGGATTCCGCCAGCGCCGCATCCAGGTCATTTTGGAGATCCGGGGGCAATTTCTTGTGGAAATGCGCCGCGGCCGTGTACGCCGGCAGGTAGAGGGGATACGGAATGTCATTGCCGGGATCGTCGGCGATGGTTTGAAAATTTAAAACGCCCGAAACCAGGATCAAGCCATTGAGATACATTCCGTAGCGGTCGCGCAAATGGTCTGCCAGTCCAGCGGCGCGGAAAACGCCGTAGCTTTCGCCGCACAGGAACTTTGGCGAAAGCCATCGGTCATGCCGGGTGGTCCACAAACGGATAAAACCTCCGACAGAATCCAGGTCCGCGGTATCGCCGAAAAAGTCTTCCGGTTTTTGGTCTTTCACTGCGCGGCTGAATCCGGTTGCAACCGGGTCAATGAAAACCAAATCGCTCGCGTTCAGGATGGAATATTTATTGTCTTCCATCTGAAACGGCGGCGGAGGCAGGGTGCCATTTTCGTTCATTTTCACGCGCCGCGGCCCAAGCGCGCCCAGGTGCAGCCAAACCGAGGATGAGCCCGGACCGCCATTGAAGCAAAACGTCACCGGCCGTGTTGACTTGTCAAAATCCCCCAGCCGTGTGTAAGCGACATAAAAAACGGATGCGATGGTATTGCCGTCCTTTTTGAGTATCGGCAGCATTCCCGTTTCGGCCACGTATTTGACCCGCTCACCGTCGATAGTGACCGTATTGGTGGTGAGCACCGGCGCGTTCGTTGCGTCCGGAATAACCACGGGAACGTCTTTTGGCGCGGCTGCGCCGTTGGTATCTTCGTCGCCCTGCCCGGATTTTGGGGCTGCAACTACCAATTCCGCCACCAGAGCCAGAGTCAAAATCAGAAAAATCTTTTTCATTTTGATTTGCTTGGCAGAATGCCGATTGGGTGAACTAAAGGCAAATGGAAACCAGAAATTTACGATTTACGAGTGGCAGCGCCACCTGCCGTTATGATTTACGCGAGGGGCGTGGATTCGGGGCGGTTAGTGAGTTTATTGGCCCCTGGCGATGGCGTTCATTTTCTTTTTGAACTGTGCTGCAGTTGTTGGTTCGGCCGGTTCGCGCAAAACTTCCCGAATCCGCTCTTCGAGCCAACGCGGAGGTGTTTGCGGTCGGGCCAGGCCGCGAAGTTCGATTTACATCTTTCTTTTTTGGCATATCGGGTTCAAGTGGCTACGGCAATCGCCTCTCCCATCTCTTTTGTCCCAATTTTCCGCATGCCGGTTTCGTTGGGATTGAAGATGTCTCCGGTGCGGTTGCCGGCTTCAATCGCCTTGCCCACAGCGTTTTCGATGGCTGCCGCCGCCTCATTCAACCCAAAACTGTGCCGCAGCATCAGGGCGGCTGACAGGATTTGAGCGATCGGATTCGCCAGGTTCTTCCCGGCAATATCCGGCGCCGTGCCGCCCGCCGGTTCATAAAAACCGAACACCTTGTCGCCGCTGGCTGCGCCCAGGCTTGCGCTGGGCAACATCCCAAGCGAGCCGCCCAGGGCGGCCGCTTCATCGCTCAATATGTCGCCGAACATGTTTTCGCACAGCATCACGTCGAATTGCGTCGGCCGCAGGACCAGTTGCATCGCCGCGTTATCCACAAATTGGTGCTCCAACTGGATGTCCGGATAATGTTTGCCGACTCGCGTGACCGTGTCCCGCCAAAGAATGCCGTTTTCCAGCACATTCGCTTTATCAATGCTCGTCACTTTTTTCCGACGCAACTGTGCCGCCCGGAATGCAACATTCGCGATGCGCTCAATCTCCTGCGAGGTATAAAGCATCGTGTCAATCGCTCGAAAATTACCGCCGCCAATGTCCTCAGTCTTCTTTGGCTGGCCGAAATACATCCCGCCCGTCAATTCGCGCACGACCAGGATATCAATGCCGCCGCCCTGCCGCTCTTTCGCCAGCGGACAGGCATGGGCGAGCGCATTGGGCAATTTCACCGGACGTAGATTGGCAAACAGGCCGAATTCCTTGCGGATGCGCAGAAGCGCCGCGCGTTCCGGGCGCTCTTCCTTGGGAATCGTCGGGTCCCGGTCCGGCAGGCCCACCGAGCCAAAGAGAATGGCGTCCGAACTTTTGCAAAGAGCCAGGGTCGCATCCGGGAGTGCCTTGCCGGCTGCGTCAATGCCGGCCCAGCCAACCGGGGCTTCGGTGATAGTGCAGTTGAAATTGAATTTTTTTTCCGCCGCGCGAATGACTTTGATTGCCTCGCGCATGACTTCCGGGCCGATGCCGTCTCCGGCGAGCGCCGCTACTTTGAACGTATTCATTTGAAGCGGCAGATTGTAATGAATGAATTGCTGAAAATGAAGAATGAATAATGAAGGATGGCGGAAGCCGTTCCTCATTTTGTCGGCGCCAACGGCGCTTTCCATACCAGCCTGGGGCAACGCCCCAGGGAATGGGTCACCAAACACCCCTAAGGGCTGAAGGCCCGTTTCATCGATCCGAGACCGAGCCGGCGCACGGGGTCAATTTTCCATTTATAGACCGCGCCGTTGGCGCTTATTTCCTGGCCGATCAGAACCTGGGGCGCTGCCCCAGGCTGGTATAGGTCGGGCCGTTGGCCCATAATTTCGCCGATGCTTTTGCCTTACAAAGTCGCCGCGACAGCTTGCAGATAATGATAAAACGCTGAAGCTTTATTTCGTCTCTGGCTTATAACCTTGCCATAGCCACTCCAGAGCTTCCGGCAGGGTTTGTTGTTTCACTCGACGGTCCACATGCCCGGCGTTGCGGGCAAAGACGAATTGGTACTGGTATCCCTTCGAGGCCAGAACTTTTGCCATACGTTCATTCGCCACCACCCAATCATGCATTCCGTCGCGCATGGCGTTCGGGTTCCACAAGTCGCGGTCCCCCACTTCCAGCCAGATGCGGATCGGTTTGGCCGGGTTCTCCGGAATAAGATGCTCATGAAATTCCCAGGCACCGTGCGGTGTCTGGGGGTTGGGCGGCCACTGCTGGTTCACGTATGTGCCTGAGTACGTCAATACGCGGTGATACCAATCCGGATGATACCACGCCATGATGAGGGCGCACGAGCCGCCCGAACTGCCGCCCATGGTCGCGCGGCCGTCGGGGTCCTTCGTCAGCGTTACATGGCATTTCGCCTCCACCAGCGGCAGCACCTCCTGCTGGACAAACTCCGCATAGCGCCCCGACATCGTGTCGTATTCCAGCCCACGTTCGCTTCCCTGGGCGTCACCGCCGCCCTTGCCGATGGAAATGGCGACCATCGGCGGGACCTTTTTCTCCGCAATCAAGTTGTTAAGAACTGTGAATAGCAATGGGTCCGGCCCATCTGCCCCAACGATAAATGGCGCGGGCGTGCCAGGGGTGTATTGCGCCGGTACATACGCGGCCACACGCCGCGTATAGTGCGCGGGATGGCTCGTAGTAACAATCAGGCTGGCCGGGTCACTCGGGTCCGGCGCGCCGAATGTCCCCGGCGCGCGCGCGATGCCCGGATAAATTTTGCTGTCTGCCGAACTCATCGTGAACTGATACACCGTCCCTTGCGGAATATTCGCCGCGGGCATCGCCTCCAACGCCGGGCGATGCGTAGGTCCGATGATAAAATTTCCGTTCACATCCACGGGCGGCACTGTGCCGTCGGGCAATTCGGTCGCGGTGACATAACCCGGCGTATGCGGGTCGCGCGTGGGTGGTGTGGGACGAACATGATGGCTGGGGCTCACTTGCGCCTGTGCGTCATTCAGACAGAGGAACACGGCGCAAAGGGTGATGATAACTTCATTTTTAAGTGGTTTCATAGCGGCCGCAATACATCAAACACGAGCGGGGTTAATTTTCCATTTATAGACCGCGCCGTTGGCGCTTGTTCCCTGACTGATCAGAACCTGGGGCGCTGCCCCAGGCTGGTATAAGTCGGGCCGTTGGCCCATAATTTCGCCGATGGTTTTGCCTTACAAAGTGGCCACAACGTTTTGTAGATAATAACTAACATTGGAATGCAGGTCAAATCTCCTCAATTATCGACACTGTCCTAATTTAGGGGATTAAGGCAATCGCCTGTAAACCGAGCCAGCCAGCGATTTGATAATATCCACACAGTCCTTTGGCTCTAATTCGTCGTTGTTAGCCACCGCCTCTATAATTGCTTTCAAAGCCCAAATCGGTATTTCGCTTGAACCGTGAGGACTGAATTTTCCATTTGGGTGATAATTTCTCCTTACTGACATTTCAGACGGGTCCCAAGTGGACTGTCCGATTTCTATTGAATGGTCGGGGTCGAGCACTACGGTTTTTTTGGGGTCGGGAATCATTTTTTTCCTTTCATGTCTTTTATGATTTGAAATTGCACGGCCTTCAAACGCCGCTGATAATAACCGGTGCCGGAATACCGGTCAAATTCCCATGATATTGGACGGTTTTCAGAGATTTCCATTAGTCAAATCTCGTTCCCTTGCAGGAAAACGGTCAGGCGCAACGCCAGCCCCCCTTAACGTGAACGCTTTTGCAGTGATTTATCGTTTTGAATTACGGTTTGAAAACGATAAATGAGGGGGGCTTGCAGCACCCAAAGCGAGCAGTCGCTTTGGCCTCAACCGTTTTCCCTATGGAATTGGTGCTCTTTTGAGTAGTTGGACGGCGGTAGCGAGCCAAATGGCAAAAAATCTAAGAGACCCATTGGTGTTCTCCGCCTTTGGAACACTTGCCAACGAGCGGATGGGAATTGCTTGAGACGCCACTGCCACACTTAATGCACTTGTATTTGGTTGCCATGTTGTGACTTGGTCGTGGTTACAGCCGGCTGTTGACTAACCTGCTCTCTTCCATCCAAAATCAAGCGTAAATTTTGCCTTCCTCGGTACGACGACGGGTTTATTTTCTTTTCAAGTTCTCCGCCTCCTTTATCAAACGCCAAAGCGGGACGGAAAGGCCCCTGGCGATGCTGTCGGCCACCGTAAGGCTTGGGATACGTTCACCCCGCTCAACAAGAGAAACCATTTTTGAGGACAAATCGGCTTTTTCCGCCAGCCGCTCTTGCGACAGGTTGATTTGTTTTCGGCGCTCTCTGACTGCTTGCGCAAAACAATCGGCCAAATCCTTCTTTGCCATCCAGCCAAAATGCCAATTTTAGGAACAATCGTTCTAGGAACAGTTGTTCCAATTTGTGAGGCGGGATTTTGCTTGACTGGCAATCCGGCGGTGCCAGAGTGTTGTCGCTCTTAATACAGGCCAAATTGACAATGGAAAGAAACCCAGCATGAAATTCAAAAAACTGAATCAAATCGGTATGGCTCTTACAATGGCTGTGCTTTTCGGATGCTCAAAGCAAGACAGTCAGCCCGTGACCGAGACATCGAATCAAAGTCAAGCGGTGCCAACAGCATCAGAGCCGACTCCAGCGCCAAATCAAGAGGCGTCTTCACCGCAGCCCGATGCGTCAAGTCAACAGCCATCTATCAGCCTCTCCTGCCTATACTCGATGCCACTGGGTGCCAACGGAACATGGTTGGTTTCTGAATACACGAATACTGGAAACGTTGGAATCCTAGCGTTTAAGGGAAAGTGGACGCTGGTTGACGACCTCGGTGATTCGCAGGGGGAACAAGAGGACAAATATACCAGCGACACGCCTTTTGCGGCGGGAGGAACAAACTCACCTCTTGTCGCCCACGTAATAGCGCCGGGAGAGACGATTGAAATCATAGACCAAGTGATTCACGGGGACGGCGGAGATGAGCAGACAATTTCTGCCACCACGAAGGCAAACTTTGCCGCAATGGTTGCGGGTTTTGGGGTCACAAACATAGATGACTTACGTGGCGATAGAAAATTTACATTCGAGATTGAAAAGATTGTTCCTAAATAATTTCTGAGCCGTAGTGGCCACCGTGCCAATGCATCCTCGGGTTTCACTGTGAGGGTGGAAGCATCCGTAATCGCTGGTCGCCCTTTCCAACAACCCGACCTTCCCTCGTTATTGTGATGTCGTTTGCAGGGATGTAGCGGGCGACCAATTTTGAATGGCCGTCCATCAGCCATTCGCCATTGACGATGCCGATAATCCGGCCTTCACGATTTTTGATGTATTCCATTTTCATACGCCTTGAATTTTCAAAATGTTTCTGACCGTGGCCGGATGCCAATTCCTACCGTTGCGGGTCGGGATGCCACGCCGGTTGAGACATGGACAAATTCCTTGAAGGGTGAAACGAAGCTATTTATTTTCTGCGATTTTGAGAATGGCCAACGTTATGAGAATTAAAATGACGAGACCGATGCCGCAATACAGGAGGAGTTGCGGGAATTTATTTAAGAGCTTTTGGGCGATTTCTTCGGCCTTTGATTCCGGCGACGACCCGTCAGGGTCATCGTCTGACCGGCGTTTCATGTAATCTCTGTCGCGAATGCCCATACGAGAAAGTCTGGGCACGAACGCGCCGAAATCAATGCGGAAGTTTGAAACCGTGAAATCACAATTTGTGATTTCAAGGTTTCGAGGCCTGCCGATGCCGGGCCCACGTCGGCGCCAACGGCGCTTTCCATACCAGCCTGGGGCAACGCCCCAGGGACAAAACGCCAAATACCCCTAACCCGGATATTTCATAAAGGGATTAACCAAAGAAGCGGCTGGAGCGTCCATAGGCTTGATTTCACTAAGCCAAATGAAAACGCCACACGCCGCTTCTTCGACAACAGACTGTAGAGAACAGCCCTTGCTCTTTCAAGACCT
>DATJTK010000018.1:0-14704 GCA_035503455.1 Candidatus Sulfotelmatobacter sp.
AACCGCTCGGGTGCGCCACCGCGCTCGTTCAACGCGCGGTGGCGCGCGTCCGTTCGACCGCGAGGCGCGGTCGAACCGCACGCGAGGGCGCGTGCGCTCCCCATTTACCTAACCCGTTCGCGTGCATAAAAAGTGAGATGCGCCCAATAATGGGTAATGGGTGTGCTTTCGGTGGATTGGAATACAGGCGTCTTTTAAGCCGATGAATCGGCAAAGGAGGAATTGTCCCTTTCAATGAGCAAAAAATGAGTTTTAAGCACGGTTTCTCCGCCAAAAATCGCAATTCGAATTTCTCAGATGTACGGCTCAGCACAAGTCACTCGGTGATGACACGATAATAACGGGCCGCCTGGATGCGTTCCATCCAGGCCTGATCCACTCCCTGGATGCCCGTAAGTGATGAAGCGGCGATTCCACAATGTTCGGTGTCCACGCTTTCTTGTCCACCGTAGCCTTGGCGAAGGTGGAAGCGTGTTCCACGTCCCCCTTGTCTCACGTTCTCACGCTCTCACGTTCTTCCGCCCCCCTATAGGCCGCGTGCCCTCACCCGGCGCGCCGGGATCTCCGAAACCAGCACCATAGGTGCGAAATACTTGTAGAAAATAATCAAAATAGAATCCCGGACTCCGCCAAACCGTAGTGAATCGGTCATTGCCGCAAAGCCCGCAAGGCTGACGTACTTGTAGAAAACCGGCCGAAAAGAAATCCCAAGCTCCGTCAGGAAGCGGCATCATCTGGGAATCCCGGATGATACCGCTTCCTGGCGGAGCTTGATGTGTCTTGCGGCGCACGTTTTCTACAGATATTTCCAACCCTGACCCGCAACCGGTAGGGCAGAAGTGCCCTTCTGCCCAAACTCAACCGCCTTATGACCGCTGCGTTCCACAGCAGAGCCCCGACCGCTTGCCGCGCCGTCTAGCCGCGCCGTAGCATCGCGAAGGCGGGAGCCAGGCGAAGGCGGGTGAGAGAGCGGGTTTTCTGCGCCCACTTATCCATGAATCCAATAATCCACCAATCCAATCCGAAAATTCCTGCCGCCTCATGATTGCCGCGCGCCTTAAACAGAGCCCCGACCGTGAGGGAGCGGGCAACCCGCCCCAAAATCTAACATTTTTATATTCACAATTACTTTTAGCATAGTTACTCTCTCAACGTGCCCGGAAAAACAGGCGGGGTTTTGCTCCCGCGCAGCCGAGCCGTAATCGGGCAAAATTGGAAGGCAGTCAATGATCAGGCGAACTGCATCAATCCAGGAAACCGATATTGCCCGGCGTAACGTCGAGCAAATAGACGCCGAATTCTTCGAATGCGGCCAGAATCTTCTCGACCGTCGGCCAGTTCCCTTCAAATTGTTCCCGTTTGTCCGCCTCCCAATCCGCCCAGATTTCAGCCGAAAATTCAGGCCGCGCATCCAGGTGCGCCCCGGCAAAATCAAGCACGAACGGACGCTGGACGATTGTCATTTCGATGACTTGAAGGCGGTCATCCGTGCCCAGCAACTCCGGTACGTTAAAGCTCTGGATAGAGCTTATCCGCTTTTCCTCGAGTCGCTGATACACCGCTTTTTCCCGAAAATAAAGCTCGGCAAAGCGATGCGCCTTGAGAGCCACTCGCGCCAGACCTATCGGGCTTTTGCCGACCCAAACGACGCCGTCCTTTCCCGAGCCGATCCGCTCCGCGATCTGGAGTTGACGCCCGGCGGCATAGGAGCGAACATTTGTGTTAGGCTTTTCGTCCATGAACACGGAGCAAAATTACGGTGCGCACTCGGCCCAGGTCGAGATGCGACTTTTCATCAACGGCTCATCCATAGGCATCACGCACATGGGCCGCGATTTTGTGCGTCTCGAATCTCCGATCCAGTATCCGCCGGGCGAAGCCACAATTCTACTGCGAGTGGACGACAGCGAGAGCCGTTGGAAAGTCCGATTGCCCAACGGCATATCAGCCGATTCCGAGCGCGTGGCTATCGCCAAAAGCGAATAGATTCTGAACCGAAAACGGCTACGAAAGCTTTTCGTCGTCGAGGAAGTCATCGAGTGGAATATTTGGCTCGCCTGCGCCTTCTTCCTTTAGACGTTTGTACGCTTCGCGCAGTTTGCCGCTGCGGGCATCCTCCTCGATTTGGAGGTCCCACTTGCGATTGCGCTCGGCGTCGAACCATCGCTCCAGTTCGGCAAACTGCTCGCGCGGCAGCTTTGCGATGGCCTGCTCGATTTCCACAACTGAACTCATGTGGAAAATGTATGCCGCACCGCGCTATTTTCTCAAGCTTCAATGGGACCGCGCTCTTTTCTGGTGAGCACGGAATGGTACCCGCTGGCCTTCTCGTGCGGCTAATGATATCGTCCTTGGGTTTACGAGGTTGCTAAAGCCATGCCCGAACTCGACTTTTTCAATAAGCACTACGAGACGTTACGTCCAGGCTATATGCCAATGAAATGGATGAGGCGTATGTTTCTGCAGTTGATTGATGGAGAACCACCATCGCTCGTGGATTTGCCTACTGGGGCAGGAAAGACGGAATTGGTCGTGATATGGTTGCTCGCTCTGGCGTGGTATGGGTTGAATCGCTCAGAACGCGAACCTGTGCCTCGCAGACTAATTTGGGTTGTCAACCGTCGCGTCTTAATCCAACAGGTATTCAATCTTGCGGACGAGCTAGGGGAGAAGTTCACGTCCGAAGTGGGGCCGGGGTTGAACGAGGTGTGTATTGGACTTCGCTCTCTTTGTAAAGAGGGAAACGAAGCTGTGTTCAACGTGGTGCAGTTGCGTGGTCAGCGGCTAGATGACCGCGAATGGACGGTCGATCCAACCGTCCCGCAGCTCATCATTGGTACGGTTGATCAAATCGGCTCACGCATACTTTTCCAAGGCTACGGGCTTGGCAAATGGTCGCGTCCGCTTCACGCGGGAATTCTTGGCGTTGATTCGTGGATTTGCGTGGATGAGGCACACCTTGTTCCGGCGTTTGTCGCGACTCTGCGCCAAGTTCGTGAAATGGCCTCGCGCCCAGTAACAACGGACGCGCCGGAATGCTTCAAAACTGTTTTCGAAAAACTCCCATTTTGGCTTTCCGAACTCTCCGCCACGCCTGGGTTGCCAAAGCCGAAATTTGGAGAAACGTTCCGCTTGGAAAAGGAAAAGGGTGATGAGGACGATGATCTCATCAAAAACCGCCTTAACGCTAAAATGAAACGGCGTGTTTTGTGGGAGCCCTTGCCGGATGGAAAGAAACTCGCGTCCGCTTTGTCGGAAAAAGCACTCGGGCTTCCTGCCGTTGCAAATGGCGGTGCGGTCGCTGTGTTTTGTTCGTCCGCCAATGTCGCAGAAGCTGTTGCCGAGATGATTAAAAAGAGACATCGGGGTGTCTTGTTGGTGACAGGGCGGGTGCGGGGCTACGAGCGTGACGGAATGGTGGCGGGCGAACTCTTTAAACGTTTCCGCCGCGAAAAGGACGATAAACTACCGGCGTTTCTCGTCGGCACTGCTGCGGCGGAAGTCGGTCTTGACGCCGACGCCGACGCCATCGTCTGCGACTTTGCACCGCTACCCAACCTTGTCCAACGGCTCGGGCGCCTCGACCGCGCTGGCCGAATCAGCAAACAATCCAAAGCCGGAGATGCTCCCGATGCGCGCCCGACCATGATAATCATCGGCGGCGAAAATGGCAAAATAAGTGCGGCAGACCTGAAGAAATTAGCGGCAAATTTGTCTGTCGGCACCGACAGGCGAGAGTTCAACGCCGACTTTTTCTCCGGTTCCTCATGGATCCCTAAAGAGGGAAATAACGAAGCCGAAGCCGACGAAACAGAGGGGGAAGACGGCGAGAAAGAGAAAGAAATTCTCGTCGGGGACATTATCTCATCTGCAACCTGGCGAGTGCTTTCGCTCGAAGACAACAAGGCCAAGGAAACAACCGCATCCGCCGAATGGCTTTCGCATGACTTTGCAGACATTACTTCCGGTCCGGTTATAGTGCCGCCATTGACGGATGCGGTCTTGCGCCGCTGGGCGGCAACCACACCTCCGCCACCAGGTTTTTTTCCCGTGCATCCTTGGTTATATGGAATGTTACCAAACGGCGAAGGCACACCGCTTGTCGGCATCGCATTCCGGCTGGAGCTCGACGTGCTGAAACATTGCGCGGTTTCACACGAAGACGAAGAGGACGGCAACGATAGCAATGACGTCAAGGTATGGAAGGCGGTTCGAACGTGCCTCGCCGAGTTTCCACCGTTGCGCTCCGAGTTGCATTTCGTCCCGATTGAGGTCGCTCGTGAATGGCTTTCATCACACAAGGATTTCACGCTAGCACATTTCGACGGTGACGAGTGGGCAAACACGGTTTCATCCTACGCGCTTTCTTCCTCATCTATCCTCGTCTTTCCGACTTCAACCGCGCCTGATGAACTTAAAACTAACGACAATGAACTGATTCCCCAAAGTACCGGTGAAAACGACACACAACGTTGCTGGGATGTCTTTGACGTGCTTGCAAAGGGCGGCGGTGCGAAATATCGCCGGGAAGTCAAAGGAAGCGCTTTCTTGAAAACGGGGAAAGATGTTTGGCGTGTTCCCGACACCGCCGTTGCCGAGGAAACACAAAATAGCAGCCAGACCATCGTCTCTTTTGAAATAGATAAGAGTAAATGGAAATGTGGCCGGGCTCTTAAGTTCTCCAATGGCGGTATTACGTTTGAACTCAAGTATTTCCGCCCCACGCGCAGTGATAGCGACGGAGTTGAATTGCTTGATCCCCACCTTCAAGCAGTCGCTGAAAATGCGAAGAAAATCGCTGCCGCCATTGCACCCGAGAATGCAATATTCGCGGAAGTGTTCTCATCGGCGGGACAAAAACATGACATAGGCAAAGACCACACCAAATGGCAGGGCGTCATGGGAAACACACCGTCATGGCGCGAGGCAAACGGCTATGATGAAAACATCCGCGTCGCAAAACCGGTTACCGAAAACCCCGGCAATGCAGGTGGCTGCCGCCACGAATGGGGTTCGCTTTGGAGGGTCAAAGACAGCGGGATCTGCGATTTGGCGCTTCATATTATTGCTGCGCATCACGGGCGCTTTCGTCCATCCATGCCGGACAACGGCTTTATTTTCCCGCCAACAGCAATCAAACAAAATGTCGCGCGTCTCGAAGCGATTGAACGGTTTGCTTCTCTGCAATCCAAGCTCGGCTACTGGCGACTCGCTTATCTGGAAGCCTTGCTTAAAAACGCCGATGTCCTCGCCAGTCGCGACGCGCAAGCGCAGGAGGTAGAATAATGAGTAAGGGCGAAACAGCCATGCACGAGATGCTTCTGCACTTTGATGAGCGCAATCTCGCACACCTGCTTTCCGCCCTGGCCTTGGCAGGCATTGCAGATGAAGTATCTCCGTGCGAAGCGTCACGCTGCAGGTGGAGGGATGACGCGTTTTGGCTACGCGTTCCGATCGATCAAAATGGCTTGTTTAAGATAGCCGATGCATTCCTGAGAAACATCAAATGGATTGCCGGAATTGGAATTGACACCAGCGACAAAAACAAACGCAAGATCACGGCATCTCCGCATCACGGGCTTTTTTCCACTGATGCCCGGCATTTTGGCAATCCGCTCATCAGCTATCACGACCAGGGGACAACCTCGTCCCTGTTTAAAACCTTCTCTGGGCAAAAAGGACCGGATGACATTCTTGATAAGCAAGTCAAGGCCCTCGTTGCGCCCGTTACCGACAAACCCGACGAATGGCTTTTCCAACGGGCAAAGGGTGTCGCCAGTTGGAAATTCGACGCGCGAGTAGGCGGACACGCTTACAGCCAAGGTTTCAGCGCCAACGACGAGGATGAGATCAAGAAAATTAAAACGAACATAGGCAATTTGAAGTTGGCGTGGGAAAAAGCGGACCGGATCGCGAAAAAAGCCGAGGAGAAAGCCGCTAAAACCAAAGCAGAGTCAGACAGCGCCAATGCAAAAGCCGCTGATCCCAACGCGACGGACAAAAACAAGGAAGGTGCGAAGAGTAAAAAGGCCAAAGCGACGAAAGATGCGAAAGATGCAGAAGATAAACGGGAAAAAGCTGACAAGGCAAAAGAAAGCTATGAAGAGGCAAGAGACTCGGCTGGCGACATTGTCCGAGACAGCACGGCGAGTGACGAAGGGGCAACGCAAGAATCCGATTCAAAATAATGAGCCATCTCGTAGTCCAAGTCGCCTTTATTGCGCATAGCTACAGTGGTGTGCGCATCGGGCCTGACCGCAGGGAAGTGCTTGATTGGCCCCCTTCGCCAGCGCGACTGCACGAGGCTTTGCTTTCCGCCGCATTAATTGGCCTACCACGTCCTTCTGATGAACGGGAAAAAATCTGGTCCGCCTTCCGTTGGCTTGAAAGTTTGCAGCCGCCTGTCATCCTAGCATCCGCACAAGATGGCAAATTGCGCTCTGCGCCGCGCCTTGCTATTCCTCAAAACAACCCGAATAAGTCGAAATTCAACGAACATTCCACCTTGTTGGCTCCAGCGATAAAAGCGGTTCCGCCGACAAGCGCGTCGCTTGAAGTGGTTTATCAATGGGACATCGAAAGTAATGTGCCCGACGAACACATCGAAATCCTCAAGGACGCGGCCGCTCGCATCTCCTATTTGGGACGCGGAGAGGACCGCGCTGAAGTCAGCCTCGGGATCGTCCGTGAACCGGAGTCAAAAGCTCTCGTGCGCTGGCAGCCTGATTCCGGCGGAGACACGAACCTTTGGGTGCCGAAAGTAGGAACAACTAATGGACTGGAGGAGCGCCATACAGCCAAAGTGGCCGAGCGCGAGGCACGAAAGCCAGCGCAACGATGGATGCGACTTGTTCGCTATTCCGACGACTCGCCACGCGCCATGCAACCCATCGCTATCGCCATTTTCCAATTATTTCCTGAGAACGGCGATCCCGATGCCCGTCCGCTTTCTTGTGACCCTGAATGTTCCGGTCTTTGGCGTGAGTTTTTCCGTAGTCAAATCGTTGCACTTGCTAAGGATACCGGCAATTGGGACGAACCACCTCTTGCCGATGAGTTGCTTACTGGCCACTGCTTCCCTGAAAGACCGGCCCTCCGTCCGCATCTAGCCATTGTGCCGTTGCCGAGTATTGACGCCGCGCGTAAGGCTGATGGTCGTGTTCGCCGTGTCGCGCTTATTGGTTACGCTGCGCCTAATCTCGGCATCGGATTAAAGGCGCTCTCGATTTATAATACGGTCTTTACTTTTTTAGATAATCTGGTCGTGGCGGAACAAACGCCTCGTAGCCGATGGGGCAAAAGCATCCCTGTGCGAATTTCCCAGTGCCAACCCAACGCCGACCCTATCTGGTATCACATTACTGAAAAGAGTCGAGTTTGGTGCACCACCACACCCGTTGCAATCAGCCGAAATTTCAAAGTGCCCAAATTCCACCCCGATGGTCGGTCGATGAGCGACAACGAACGTTATCGGCGTAGATTGCGTGAGTTGGCTGACTTAATCAGGGGTAGTATGCGACATATCGGCGTGCCGCCGGAACTTATAGCTGCGTGCTCTATCCAAACTACGGCAGCGCCGTTAATTCCCAAGTCGCAACGAGCCGAAAGGTACCGCCCCCCTGGGGAGAAAGCCTTTTTGACTCACGTTCGGTTGGATTTTCCAGTTCAAGTCCGTGGACCACTGATTCTTGGTGACCGCAGATATTTCGGCCTCGGCCTCTTCGTCCCCGTAAACACATAGCTCTTTTATGATCCCTTTTCACCGTCTCTTTCCCGAGTTGGCCCAGCGCGAAACCCGTTGTGTCCACGTCGGCGCATCGCCGGACCCGAGAGTGGAACAGATTTTGCCGGCAGATGAATATGCTTTCCTCGAATTCTATTGCGAAAAGCCGGATTGCGATTGCCGACGCGTGTTTCTCATGGTAGTTCGCAAGGGTGATCCGGATCACGTGCTGGCCAGCATCGAGTACGGCTGGGAGAAGGAATCGTTTTATCGAAACTACTTTTGGGACGAGGAAGAAGCCCGGCAAACCGTTCGTGGCAGGCTGGATCCTATTAACGAGCAATCCGAGTTCGCCGAGGATTTCCTGGTGCTTTTCCGGCAGATGGTCGCGGATGTGCGGTATAACCTGCGCCTCCGCCGCCATTATCGCATGTTCAAGGAGGAGTTGGCCCGCCATCCGGAAAAGTTGAAGGAATCTGGTTGATTTATGAACGCTTCGGCAGCAAATACGAAGAAACGCGCACCTCGGATTAAAAATCCGAATCTCAGGTTCGGGCGGCTGTTTCCGTGGACGAAGGAAGAGGAAGCCTTGCTTGGGACAGGGCCGGACTCGGAAGTGGCGGAAAAATTGAATCGAACCGCGGGCGCTGTCGAGATCCGCCGAATCAACTTAAAGATTCCAATCTTCGGCCGGGCGCGACAACCGTTCCGTTCCGCTCGCGAGTTCCCATGGACAAAGGATGAGGATGCTTTGCTGGGGAAATCGAGGGATCGTGACGTGGCGGAAAGGCTGAACCGGACATTGGGGGCTGTTCGGGACCGCCGCAGATTATTGGGCATCGCCGCCGTGGGCCAGGCGCCGCAGGCGTTCTACCGGCAACGCGAGCCGCGCGACGGTTATGCCCACCTGTTTGCGACCAAATCCAACCGGGAAATTCACGCCCTGCTCGGCTGGAGTTATAAGCGCATTCGCTCGCGGCGGCGACAATTGGCCGCCGGCGCAGGCCGGCGAAGATACCCCAATTGGAGTTTGGAAGAAGACCAGTTGTTGGGCACCAAGCCGGATGCTGTCCTGGCCAGGCAATTTGGCCGGACAGTATCGGCGGTGACCGCCCGGCGTTGCGTCAAACGCATTCGACTCACGAAGAAATGGCGGCCTGAAGATGAGAAGATTCTCGGAGCTCGCCCGGACCGCCAGACTGGTTTGCTGCTGGGCCGCAGCCCGGCAAATATCTATTGGCGTCGCAAGATGCTGGGCATACCGGCCAAGGCCAAGCCACGGGCATGGACGCAGGAGGAGACAGCACTACTCGGAGTCAAACCGGACGCCGAACTCGCAAAACTTTTCGGTCGCACAGTCGGCGCGGTGGCAGCGCTTCGCATGCAGCTCGGCAGAACCAAGATGGACGCCAGGGTCAATGTCGTCAAAGTTGCCGGCCATGTTGCCGCAGTCGGAGTGCCTACAACGAAAAACGCCGGCAAGGGCGCGCGTTATGTCACCTGGACGCCTGAAGAGGATGCGTTATTGGGGACACTTAGCGACGCGGAGGTGGCTAAGAAACTGGGATGTTCCATAATGCGGGTTTTCCGGCGGCGGAGTTTGTTGGGAGTGAAAAACAAGAATCCGATGCGGCGGAAATGGACACAGGAGGAAATCGCATTGCTGGGCACGAAATCAGACCGGGAAGTCGGGCTTTTAATTGGAAAAAGCGTGGGCAACGTACGCTTCAAACGCATCGAATTGGGCATTCCATTCAAAAATGAGCATTACGAAGCGTGGAAACCTGAGGAACTGGCGTTGTTGGGCAAACTTCCGGATGAGGAAGTCGCCGCGCGGACGCGTCATTCCCTGAGCAGTGTTCGCCAGGCGCGGCATAAGCGGCATATTCAAGGCACGCGAACTACCGCTCCGCGCTGGTCGCCGGAGGAAGATGCAGTACTTGGCACGGCTTCGGACGCTGAAATCGCCGCGCGACTGAATCGTACAATCAAGGCGGTGACACACCGGCGCGTCATCAAGGGCATCCCGGCATGGCACAGTTCCTGCCACGGTTAAACCAGATTAAGGCGATTTATGGATGAATCAGAATCAAAATCAACCCAGTCCAGTTTACCTGCTGGCGATAAAACCGCAGCGGAACAACAACCATTGCCGTCGCGAGGAATTACCGGGGCGGGGACGGCTCGTCCCCGCGAACATCTTGAACGAGTCGAGCCCATTGAACCCCGCGCATCACTAAGCACAAACACAGATCGGTCCGCCAAACGAGATGCCGGCCAGGACGCAGGCGAGCCCAGGCAGGTCAAGATTGTGTTGCATGCGGGGCCGGTGAAATCTAGTCAGAGACTCGTTACTTCGTCGCCTACGGTTGGAAAATCCAGTCAGAGCGAGCGCACGCTCGCTGCTACGCGATTGGAGGGGCAGCCCATTCCGGCGCGGATGTTGAATGAGTTCGTGTATTGCCGGCGATTGTTCTATTACGAATTTGTGGACGGCGTGTTTGTCGAAAGCGCGGATACGTTGCGCGGCGAAGCCATCCATCAGCGCGTCGATTCCGGCAGCGGCGCTTTGCCCGCGGCCAGGAAAAAATTAGAGACCGGCAAAGAACAGAGCCCCGACCGTAAGGGAGCGGGTTTGGTTGAACAGAGCCGCGCGGGTGACCAAGCGGTATCTCCCGAAGCCAAAGACGCCGGGAAAGAACCACTCCCTGACGGTCGCGGCTCCGCTGGATCAATCGAAAATCGCAAATCGGAAATTGAAAATGAAACGATTCATTCGCGTTCCGTTCAGATGGGTTCAGAGCGATTGGGCGTTGTGGCGAAAATGGATCTTGTCGAAGTCCGGGCGGCGCGCGCCGCGGAACAATCTGAAGCAGGCGTATTAGCCAAAGCGGCCGCAGGCGAAACGGACGACCTGTTTAGTGCGCTGGAGGTTTGTCCCGTGGATTACAAAGCAGGTGCCCCTAGGGAAGGTGCAGAGTCGAATGAACTTTGGGATACGGACAAAATGCAGCTTGGCTTGCAGGCATTAATCCTGCGTGACAACGGCTATACCTGCAACGAAGGCATCATTTATTACCGCGCCACCAAACAACGCGTGCGCCTGGCTATTACCTCTGAATTGGAATCCTGGGTATTGCAAAACATTGCGGAAGCGAGAAAAACCATTAGCGGGCCGATTCCCCCGCCGCTCGTCAATTCACCCAAGTGTGTGCGTTGCTCGCTCGCCCCGGTATGTCTGCCGGATGAAACACGGATGCTGGCCCCGGTCCCGGAATTGCCAGTCGACGATTTGCCGGATAAGTCCGATTCGTCCGAAAAGACGTCAACCGAACCACGCCGATTAATTGCGGCGCGTGACGATACCCGCCCGTTATATCTAAACACACAGGGCATTAGAGTGGGATGCAAAGAGGAAGTCTTGCAGGTGAAGGAAAAGGACAGGGTGGTGGATGAGGTGCGCCTGCGGGATCTCTCGCACGTGGCATTGTTTGGGAACATTCAAATCTCGACGCAGGCCGTTCAATCGCTTTGCGAGATGGAGATTCCAGTCACTTATTTTTCGATGGGCGGCTGGTTTTATGGAATCACTCGCGGTCACACGTTGAAAAATGTGTTCCTGCGCATGGAACAATTCCGGCTGGCGCGCGATGAGGCGAGTTGTTTGTCCCTGGCACGACAGTTTGTGTACGGCAAGATTCGCAATCATCGCACGATGCTGATGCGAAATCATTTGGAGCCGCCCGAGCCTGTCATTGCGAAGCTCAAGCGAGCGTCCGAAGACGCGCTGGTCGCGGCGTCAATCGAAGAGCTATTGGGGGTTGAAGGCGCTGCCGCGAGCCTTTATTTCCAGCAATTCAGCGGCATGATCAAAATTGCCGACGAACTGGCCGCGCCCGGCGAACAGGACTCGGCGGCGGGCGTCAAACAGCTTGCTTTCAATTTCAGCTTTACGAATCGCAATCGGCGTCCGCCCACGGACCCGGTCAACGCGATGCTTTCTCTCGCATACAGCCTGTTGAGCAAGGATTGCACGCTGGCGGCATTGGCCGTGGGATTCGATCCGTACATCGGATTCTATCACCAGCCACGATTTGGCCGTCCGGCGCTGGCCCTGGATTTGATGGAAGAAATGCGGCCGATTATCGCCGAGTCCACGGTGTTGAGTTGCATAAACAATCGTGTGGTGACGGAAAAAGATTTCGTGCGCGCGGGCCAGGCCGTGAACCTGACCGCGCCGGGCCGCAAACGGTTCTTCCAGATGTACGAGCAACGAATGAGTTCGATTATTACCCATCCGTTGTTTGATTACAAAGTCAGCTATCGCCGGGCGCTGGAATTGCAGGCGCGATTGCTGGCGAAAACGTTGACCGGCGAGATTGCCGAATATATTCCCCTGATGACGAGGTAAAAATGATGCGAACAACGTGCCTGGTAGGGCGGAAGTGCCCTTCCGCCCTGATCAATCTGAATTGACCGAACATTTTTATGAGAACGACCTACCTGGTCTGCTACGATATTGCCGATGACAAACGGCTGAGACGGACATTTAAGGCCTGTCGTGGTTTTGGCGATCATCTTCAATTCTCGGTCTTTGAGTGCGACCTCAATCCGGCCGAAAAAATCGAACTTGAGATGGCGCTGGCCCAGATTATTAAGCATGACGAAGACCAGGTATTATTTGTGTCACTTGGGCCGGCAGAAGAACGAGGCGATCGCGTCATAACGTCGATGGGTCTGCCCTATACGAAGCTGGACGCGCCGTGTTTTGTGTTTTGACTTTCCACGATCTTTGACAATTGAATCCGCGAGCGGCGGGGTGATGCGGGACACCCCGCCTGCGCTCGCATCGCGTAAAGGATTTGAATTGAATGAGTAATGACAGACATGCTTAAGCCCACAACATATTTGCTTCCAGAATTGTGCATGCAGTCGCAATCAAAGTATTGCGGCCCTGCCGCAGAAAGGGTTACATGGAGACTATTTCCGCGCTCAATTGAGCGCGGCCCCGTTGAAGCGAGCCGCTGGGCCTGCATGGCTTGTTTGACGGCTGCTACATTTCCGCGCTCAATTGAGCGCGGCCCCGTTGAAGCTGTATGCCGGAATCATTTTGCGCAATTCGTCCATTGATTTCCGCGCTCAATTGAGCGCGGCCCCGTTGAAGCCAGATTTATGGCATCGACATGCAGCCGGGGGAATGGATTTCCGCGCTCAATTGAGCGCGGCCCCGTTGAAGCATTGTGGCTGCTCAACTTATAAACCATTGCCGGTCAATTTCCGCGCTCAATTGAGCGCGGCCCCGTTGAAGCTCCTTACATCGTCACAATCAATCCAGTTCTACAAAGTATTTCCGCGCTCAATTGAGCGCGGCCCCGTTGAAGCAACAAACCAACACATGCTAACACCTTGTTCTTTACATAATTTCCGCGCTCAATTGAGCGCGGCCCCGTTGAAGCGACGTTCGACGTTCAGCGTTCGATGTTCAGCTTTCATTTCCGCGCTCAATTGAGCGCGGCCCCGTTGAAGCACAATTTTGGACGACAGCCAGTTTCCGGCGCGGTTCATTTCCGCGCTCAATTGAGCGCGGCCCCGTTGAAGCCAAATGCGCGTCATGGTTCGGGCTGAAAACCATGTTATTTCCGCGCTCAATTGAGCGCGGCCCCGTTGAAGCAGATCCGCCAGATTCGTTTCCACCTCCCACAATCCGATTTCCGCGCTCAATTGAGCGCGGCCCCTTTTCAAATTATTAGTCAGGGCGAAAGGGCACATTCGCCCTACCAATATTCCCCGGGCCTGACAGATTTGGTTTAAAAAACCCTAAACTTTCAGTAATCGAAATCGCTTTTTCGCCAGAAATCGCCCGCGCCGTTCGTTTAGAAGAAATGTGCAAATTTCCAAATAAAACCGCGTTCGTTTAGCCGGCAAACGACTTCGTTTAGCATTTTATTTATACCCGTTTATTTCCGGTTTTCACGCACACCACTTTTTACTAAACAAAGCCGTTCTGTAGGGTAGGCATCCTGCCTTGGCAAGTGGCGCTGCCACCCGGTAACGGCGGCTTCCAGCCGCCAGTCCCCACCAACCTGCCCGCATCATTCTCCCTTTCCCTGAGGCTCCCCGAGGGCTCCCCGAGGGAGAGGGCCGGGGTGAGAATTCTCCCAAGGAAAACTTCGCGCATTGAACCCCTGAACCGATTGGCACACGGAGCGCGGCTGTGTGCGGGGCAAAGGGGCACCAGCCGCAGCAGCCACGAACGTTGCGACGCGCTGCGGCTGGTCTTCGACACAGCCGCGCTCCGAAGCAGGTTCATGGGGAGGTAGAATCGTTCGATCTCGTAGCATCCCGAGATCAAAGGTTCATGGTCCGTATTGCAGGATGTCCGAATCATTGAACCGCCAGGAACCGGGAAGATTCGTACAGACTCGCTTGCCGTCCTGGAGTGCGGTGGCAAGTTCGCGCGACACCGCTTTCGGACGTCGTTGGACTCTAAAATGGCGATTGACGCTGCGAAGTGGCCCGACTCCCGAAAGCGGTCACCCCGACGCGCCGGGCCTGCCAGGACGGCAAGCGTGGAATGGAAGAAGTTCCGCACGCATCAGTCAGCGGACCCTTCGTTCCAATGCTTCGGCTCCTAAATCGTTCAAATTCCCAATAAACTGAACCTTTCGGCCTGGATTTCTGCTTCGTTTCCGATTTCCCCGCCTATGCCCAAAAAATGTGTGCATGTGCGGACGACTCGTAGCAGCGCCACGTCCGTGCGCGCTCTGATCAATTCGCGCTGCAACCGTACGGCGTTCTTCACCGCCAAACCTGTCCAACCATCGGAAGACAATTCTCCCTCTCCCAGCGGGAGAGGGCCGGGGTGAGAATTCGCCCAAGGAAAACTTCGCGCATTGAACCCCTGAACCGATTGGCACACGGAGCGCGGCTGTGTGCGGGGCAAAGGGGCACCAGCCGCAGCAGCCGCGAACGTTGCGACGC
>DATJTK010000019.1:0-14077 GCA_035503455.1 Candidatus Sulfotelmatobacter sp.
TCCACGAGGGACCGAAAATCTCGCGCAGGCTAAGGGAACCACCCCGCAACCGTCTGCCGCAGATGTCCCGATTAGTGAACATAATTGACCAATACAGAAATTAAGTTAGCGCCTATGCCCGCTGGGAGAGGGAGAATTGTCCGCCGATGATTTGCGCGATGATCGATTTTGGTGGTTCATGATCCCTAGTCCTCACGCGGCGTTCCCGCTGCCATGACATTATCGAGGATGAGGATGACGATGAGGATGAGAAGGATTTAAATTTATTGAAGGGAAAACGAATCAAAAAATGGCTTGGATTCCGCCGGGAGCGGCGCGCCCGTATGAAAAAGCACCGCCGGAGCATAGACCCGGTTTCCCACCAGGATCAATCGAGTTCGCATCGAAAAATTGGCCTTGCCGCCGGCTGCAAACTCGAACTCCGTGCCTGGATCATTTCCGTACGGTTTTGGCGAGTAATACGTCACTTTCCCGTGCTGGCTCACCACCATGAGCGCTTCCACCCGCGCCAGAAATAATTTCGGGTCGGAACTCATGGCCGCGGGAAAGTCGTAATAAGTGACCGAGTACGCGTCCGTTTCGCCCCGGGCCGACACATAAGTGTGCATCCTGAGTTCTCCGCTTCCGGTGTGCATATTGGTTTGCGTCTCGGCAGGCGCATTCGGCAGAAGCACGGTAAACCCGCCGTCTTTGGGCGAAAACTTGATCCAGCCACTCAACGGCCCCGCCGGAGTTTGCGATGACGCAGCCGGCGATGACGCCGCGGCCGCGTTTTGCGTTGGTGCTGATTGTTCGCCCTGGTTGCCCGAGCCGGCCGTGTTCTCTTTCTTCCCGCAACCCGCCGCGAGCAAAAGCAAAAGGCAAAGCGCAGTTACGCCCACGCCGGTCGATGGTAGAGCACGGTGCGCTGCGCCGTGCAGCGCCGCGTGCAGCGGCGCAATCCGCGCGTTAATGACGCCTATACACAATTTGAGAATGTTCATAGTACTGGCTGCGGATAATACCATTTGGAGACGACGTTTGTCCCGCCCTATCCCACGAACCATAGCCGTGAACCGATTGGCGGACGGAGCGCGGCTGTGTGTGGGGTAAAGGGGCACCAGCCGCAGCAGCCTCGAATGTCGCGACGCCCTCACACGGCGTTTCGCGGTTCGCGGCCAAATGCGTGATTCCGGGAGAACGTCCCAGTGCGAAAAACTCTCCCTCACCCCGGCCCTCTCCCGCTGTGAGAGGGAGAATAATCTTCCGATGGTTTGGCGAACGTACGACAGCGGTGGTTCATTGTCCAAATGCATGCGAAACAATTTTAAAAGGATGCTCCCCATGAATCTCCTTCGGAGCGCGGCTGTGTCGAAGACCAGCCGCAGCGCACACGGCCTACAAGCCGAACGGGTTGTTGACTTCGCGGCTCCCTAAGGCCCGTTAGGGCTAAAGTATTTGTAGAAAACGCGCCAAAAAGACAGGAAAGCTCCGTCAGGAGCGACGTAATCTGCAATTATTCGGTGTTTGATAAGCGCAGAAGACGTCGCTCCTGACGGAGCTGGAAAATCATATCTGGCATTGTTCTACAAATACGCCACGCCTACGGCGTTTGAATTCGGACGGGATTGGCGCAACGAGTGTAGCCAGCCATTGTAGGCCGCGTGCCCTCACGCGGCGCAAGTCGTACCCACGGTCCAGGTTCTTTCATTCGATGTTGGGCGTTCGGAGTTCGATGTTCGATGTTTCCATTTTCCATCCTCCATCCTCTATCCTCGCCCGCCAAAAGCTTCCATACTCGCTTTATCCGCTACGTTCAGCATTTGCGCGTTTTTGTCAATCCGCTTCATAAATCATTCTCCCCACGCGGGCCGATGGTGGGGGACGGCGCGCTGCGCCGTCCCCGCCCGCGCAAAGCGGGCGATAGCTGCTACATGGTACAACGATTGTCCCCGCTCATTGCGCCGCTGCACGCGGCGCTACACGGCGGTGGCAGCGCCACTTGCGAAGAGCGCCATGTTCCACCACACCCATGGTCCAGGTTCTTTCATTCGATGTTGGGCGTTCGGAGTTCGATGTTCGATGTTTCCATTTTCTATCCTCTATCCTCGCCCCACCAAAGCTTCCAAACTCGCTTTATCCGCTACGTTCAGCATTTGCGCGTTTTTGTCAATCCGCTTCATAAATCCGCTCAACACGGTTCCCGGGCCCAGTTCGATAAACCGGGTGAAACCTTGCGACAGCAGATAGCGCATCGAATTTTCCCACAGCACGGACGCGCAGACCTGTTCGACCAGGCGCGCCGAAATCTCCGCGGGCGTTCCATGCGGTTGTGCGGTGACATTTGAAATGACAGGAACCGACGGCGTGGAAATTTTTATTTTGGACAGCTCGGCCCGCAATTTCGGCTGCGCGCCGGCCATCAGCGGCGAGTGATAGGCTCCGGCTACCTGCAATGGGATGGCGCGTTTTGCTCCTTTGGCCTTCGCCAATTCTACCGCGCGGGCGATGCCATCGGCATCACCGGAAATAACAATTTGCCCGGGACAATTCAGGTTGGCCAGGGTCACACCCGCTTCGGCGCACACCGCGCGGGTTGGCGCCTCATCCAATCCGATGACTGCGGCCATGCCGCCCCGGGTGGTTTCACAGGCTTCCTGCATGAATTTTCCGCGTTCACGCACGGCGCGCAGGCCATCCTCGAAAGACATCGCGCCGGCGGCGGTGAGGGCTGTAAATTCGCCCAGCGAAAGGCCGGCCGCGGCGTCGAACTTCAAATCCGGGGCCTGTTCGCGCAGCAATTCAAATGCGACCCAACTGACTAGGAAAATTCCCGGCTGCGCATGCTCGGTTTTGGTCAGTTCAGCTTCCGGACCATTAAAGCACAGCGACGCGAGGTCGTAGCCCAGGGCAGCGTTGGCGCGATCGAACCATTGGCGCGCGGTGGGGAATGTTTCAGCGAGGTCTTTGCCCATGCCGGCTGCCTGGGCGCCCTGGCCGGCGAAAAGAAGAGCGGTTTTTATCATTTAAATCTTAAATTCCAGCGAACAAACAGTGTGACGGGAAAAATTGAGACTGAAAAGAAAATGTTGAAACGTTAAAATGTTGAACCACGAAATAACCGAAAGACATGAAAGAGTTTTTGACAGGATGAACAAGATTGCCGGGATATGGTTGGGCTTCGTGCCGGCAGGCACAACCGGAGATTAGCCAGACACGGAGTGTCTGGAACCGGCAAAGCAAATCCATTCGTCCCGGCAGGGACGTTGGAAAGCCCGTTTCACATTTTTTGTGTGTAGGAAAAGAAACGGGGAAACGGCTGCATGAGCCACCGTCGCTAAAGCTTCCGCCCAAATTAAGTTTCTGGCATCTGCAATCCTGTCCATCTTGTTCATCCTGTCTAAAACTGTTTCATGTCTTTCGGTTATTTCGTGCTTTAAAAATCCTCTGCCTTGGCGCGACACCCGCCGTTTCCTTTTCCATGGCGCCCTTTTCTGGAATTCCCCCAGCCACTTTTTTGGCCTTTGTTTCTTCGCTAAAATATAGAAATGTACTGACACGATGTTCAATCTACCGATTGTGAAAAAATTACCTGGGGCCGCTTTTAACCCTGGTCTTTTGGCTTTGACGCTTTATTTGGGTTTCCCGGCCAGGGGCGGCGCGGGAGATTTGTTGAATTGGAAAGATGAGCACCATCCGATTCCGAACAGCTACGAGTGTCCCGACTTTTTTGAATTGCCGGTGGACGGAAATACCAACAACGAGAAATGGGTGTTGATTCAGGGCAGCGGCAAATACTCCATCGGCACTTTTGACGGCATCGAGTTCAAGGAGGAGACCGGCCGGTATGCGTGCGACATTGGCCCCAATTTCTACGCCACGGAAACCTGGGCAAACACCGAAACAGGCGACGGGCGGAGGATCTTAATTCGGTAGGGCGGTCGCTGCGTGCCAGTGGCGCTGCCACCGCCGCCCAAACTTCCTGAAAAATTCCATTCTGTATGTTATGAATTGGAGGAAAAATCAGTTATTTCCATTTTGGAAACAACTGCCTCCGACGGGACGACTGACACCGGAAGCAACCATTTCCAAAATGGAAACAGTTCAAACGGTGCGCAAACCGCGGCTTTTTCCCCAACAACTTGCCGCGGCGAAGCATTGCGAAGCCAGGGTCCAATAATCCACTTATCCAACCATCCAAAATCTGAGAGTTGGCACTCACGGCGCTCCTGGCACTCATGCTCACTCATGGCACTGTTATGGCCAACCTTTTCAATCTTTCTCAAAACCCTGAATATGGAATTTCAGGGTCTTGCAGTTCTCAGAGACGGTGCGAATGACATTCTCCGGAATTCCATCCGAGACACGCGCTTGAATTTCCATCGTCACCTCAACGTCTGAACCCACGAGACTCGTGAGGTGTTGAAGCACCTCAGCCGAAACCTGGGCCGCGTCACGGTTTAGCCGGGCAGGATCGAGTTTCACACTTCCAAAAAAACGGGTCGGCTTGCCAGGCTGTGTTGTGGTGGATGTGACCGCTTCGCCTCCTGGCTGCATCCCGCCCGACGACGGCAATGGCCTGGCTGGCTCGGCGTTTCCGGTACTGGTTGGCTTATCCGCCTGCATTTGCCGCACGGCAACCTCCGGCTTGACCAGCAATGCCGGCGAATCCATATCGAGCGAAACATGGCAATTTCCGCGCAGGCCGATATATCGTTGCTGTTTTTCATCCCAGGCGTCTGCAATGGCGAATGTTTCAGTTGTCCATGTCGTGCGCGAAAGACCGTCTTGAATGCCTGTCACCAGCACCTCGGGGGATCGCAAACGCTGCAGGTAGGGATATTTTGCGTAATCTTCAGCCAACTGTTTTACGGAGGCATGATTGCCGCGCCACAACGGAATTTTATCCAGGTCCTGCCGAAGCAAAGTCGGAGCATATTGCGCGGCCAACTGCGTATCAGACTTAAGCTTCCTGGAAGCCCGAACGGCCAATGTATCCGGGCCGGAAAGTTTGGCCGCTTGCCATTCGATGGCCGCCTGCGGCGTCGGTTGGGTCGGAAAAAGCAGCCAGCAATAGGTCTCTCCCAAACGTCCCTTGATGGCTGTATTCCATGTCGTTTTTTGGTTCACAACCTGACGCAGTTGAAAACCATCCAGACCTAATTGCTCTTTGTCGTTTTCAATAGAATCCCACGCCAGATAGAATCTCATTGCCTGGTCGAGTTCGGCAAGCCGCGTGCGGTCGGCCGCAAGAAACACAAGGGCGTTTTTGAACAACCGCGGACTGTTGCCGCGAGTATCCAAAATGGCTTGAGCCTCAATTTGGGCCGGGTTTGTGCCTTCCCGCGCATATGGATGTTCCACGCCAAGAACGACGAGTTGGATTTCCATTTCATCAGGAATTTCCCCGCTGTTTTTTGGGAAAACGCGAACCGCCGAAAAATCGCCGCGCGACCGCAAATCTTCCTGCGCTCGCTTTTTAATTTCTTCCGCGATGCCATCACTATCGCGCTTCAATTGTTCCGCCCGATCCTCGGCAAGCTTTGTGACCGTCGGCTGGGTCGAATACCAATAGCGCGCATTTTCCTGATAAAGATAGGTGGCGCCCTGCGCTAAATGCCGGAGCGCGTCTCCAAAGATTGCGGGGCTTTCTCCCGGCTGCACACAGCCAAGTTTAATTCGTCGGTCCTCGACACCCCTGTTTGCCGCGCCGGGCATCGGGGCAGACGCGAGAAATAGTGTTCGGGCGACGCGGCGGCATGCTGAGTGTCTGCCAAGGTTTGGCTTTTCCCGGTCAAGTTTCAGCGGAAGAGAACTTTCACCATCAACATCCTTTTCGATGACCGCTTCCCAGCCATCCGGCAAAAAGTGAATGATTTCGGAAATGACCCGTTGATCCAGCAAGGGGACATGCGCCGGTTGAATAAGGGGGCTTTTATCGCCCTGTTCCCAAAGCGCATGAATCACAGAAGCCATCAACCGCAGGACGCCGCGAGTGCGCTGAAATTTCACAAGACCGGACCAATCCTGGTATAGCCGCTCGAAAATCTCGGGGTGGATTGGATAAGCCGCTTTGATCTTTCGCTCGTAATCAGCTTCGCGGCATTCCGGCGGAAATTCCTGGTGCTGGCTGCGATACAATTCGCAAAATGCTTTTGCGACATTGTCTCGCGCCGTAAACATCGCGGGATCGCTAATCGGCTGAAATAAGCGGCGGCGAACGATTTCAAAACTTTCCTCGGCGTTTGCCGGCCGCCACGATGCTTCAACACGGCCGATTGCATTTTTCAAGGCAATGAGCGCTTGCCGGCCCCGGGCGCCTCCGACCTCTTCATCATGCACTCCGGCAGACGGCGAAGCCGTTCCGGCATCGCTCGACGCGGGAACACTGATGACAAGCATCGCCTGAGGCGCGGCCTTTGCCTCCTCGCTCAATGTTTGAGCAAATGTAAAATGAGTTTCAAAATCTCCGCCCGGCAAATCCTTTTGCTCGTGCAACTGGCGGGCGTAGGCAACCCATTCATCAATCAAAATCAAACACGGCGAATATTTTCGAAGAAGGTTTCCGATGGCATCCCCCGGATTTGTCGCCGTTTCGTCCGCCTGTTTAACCATCGCATAACCTTCTTTGCCTCCAAGCTGCCAGGCAAGTTCACCCCAAAGTGTCCTCACAACTGTGCCATCATCCTTTTTCTCGGGCTGCCCTGGCGAAATTTTATTACCGACAATGACAACGCGATGGACGCCTTTCGTTAAATCGCAATGCGCCTCCTCGAACACGCCTTCCAGGCCCGGAAAGTCTTTACGGTCCCGCCCCGAAAACAAATGGTAAAGCGCCAGCATCGAATGCGTCTTGCCACCGCCGAAATTGGTTTGCAGTTCGACGACGGGATCGGAACCCTGGCCGGCCAGGCGGCGAATGGCGCGCACAAGCAAATCTTTGAGCCCAACAGCGAGAAACGTCCGTCGAAAAAATTCAATCGGATCACTGTATTCAGAAGTTGCCCGCCCTTTATAGACCTGCCACAAATCCGCCGCAAATTCGGCCTGCTGATAACGGCCGGACGCAACATCAGGATGGGGTGTAACGATTTCCCGCCATGGCCGCAGTCCCGCCACGCTTTGTCCTTCAAGCACAGTCGCAGCTACTTTGCGCCGTTCGTGTCGCGCCTGCTCATCAAATTTGACCCGCAGCAATTCCGCTTTATGGCGGGCAATTTCCTCCGTTTCTTTCGGCGCGGAAACCGCATTCAATAACCGTTCCATCGAATCCAATGCGCGATACGCATCGTCCGTGGTAAACGGCCGTTGGTGCGCCCACTTGTTTCGCACGTCGCGCAATTCACTCACGAGACTGCGCTCGGTATGGCCAAGGACCTTTTTAAAGACGTCATTCCACTGGTTCCACAACGTTGCGAGCAGGCTGGCAATGTCCCATTCCGGCTTGTCCGGTGTGCCAAGAAAATCAACCTGCGTGGCGCTTAGGGTTTTTCTCGTCTCGGCAAACCACTCGTCGTGGTAGTTGTTCTTTAGCTCACGCTCAACGAATGGACGCAATCCTGCCGCCAGTTGTTCCAGGCATTTGCCAATGCGTTCGTGATTCGTGATTGCCATAATTGCTTCCGGTCAAGTTCTGGCTCCCATTGTGTCAAAATTCAGCAGTTCGCCAAAGAACATAAATGTTTGTGCGGATCGAAATCATCTTTTTTCTTTTATGGACTGGAGCCGTTCCCTCGCCAACCGGACGGCCTGGTGCAGCTTCCGCTCCAACTCTTTCTTCGGGAGAACTTTCGTCAGATAAGTTGCCACATGGATGCCGCTCTTTTCCAGTTCGAGCAGCTCGACGTGTTCCGCCGTTTTGCCGGCGCACAGAATCATCCCGACCGGGTCAGCCTCATCGCGTTCGCACTCATAGCGTTTGAGCCAGTTCAGGTAAAGCTCCATTTGGCCTTTGTCGGCGGCCTCGAAATCTCCAATTTTTAGATCCATGGCCACGAGGCGGCGCAGCTTCCGATGGAAAAACAACAGGTCGAGATAATAATCGCGCCCGTCAATTTGCATCCGCTTCTGCCGTTCGACGAAACAGAAGCCGGCGCCCAATTCGAGAATGAACGATTCGATCTCCCGCAAAATTGCCGTTTCCAGGTCCTTCTCCGAGTAGGTATCTTTCAGGCCCAGAAATTCGAGCAAATACGGATCTCGGAAGACCAGATCCGGCGAAAGTTTGTCCTCCGCTCGCAGTTTCTTCAATTCCATCGCTGCCAGCCTGCCCGGCTTGCGCGAAAGCGCCGTCCGCTCAAACAGCATCCCGCCGATCTTCTTTTCCAGCGTCCGCGTGCTCCATCGCTCGATGCGGCACATCTCCGCATAGAAATCCCGTTTGAGCGGATCATCCAGCCGGATGATGTGCAGGAAATGCGTCCAGCCCAATTGTGCAATCAGTGATTGCACAATCTTGACGTTCGAGAATACCTCGGCAAAGCGGACCATGTTGAACAGATTCCTCCGTCCGAACCCGCGCCCGAATTCTCTCTCCAATTGTGTCGACAGTGATGACACAATCTTTTCCCCGTATTCCGCCCGTTTTTCCCGCAGAATGTCTTTCCGAATTCGATTGCCGATCTGCCAATGCAGCATCGTCAACGTTGCATTGGCCGACGTTGCAATGGTCTGCCTGGCGGCGAGGATCATTTCCCGCAGGTCGGCCAGCAGCCCTTTTGAGCCGACCCAGGCGGGTATGGTTAAGGAATTTTTGGCCATTGGGATTTTTTTGGGGGTATCATGGCTTCTTTTTTCGTTTTTCGGTAGAAACCGGCACCGGGGCAATGTTCATGCACGATGGCCGATTTACGATTACCACATCGGCCAATCCGGTGAGGCCTTTCAAGCCACGCTTTAATTCCGCCTGTTCTTCAGTGCGTGCGCCGTCGTCCCAAATCGCCGCAATGACCATGCGATACGGCGAATCTTTGCGAAGATATAGCGTCAGGTCGGCGGCAATTTCCTCGGTCAGATCTTTGACACTCTTGCCGCGATACCAAAACTTTACCTCTACGACGAGTTCCATCCCCAGGATGCATAGGTCTGCGCGTGGCTGGTAGGTTCCCGTTGGTGGCAAGTACTGTTCCTCCTCAAGCGCCGGAATCAACGGCTTCAAAATCGCGTAGAGCAAACTTTGGAAGTGATATTCGTTTTCGATATGCCATCGGCGTGGTTCTGCGCCGGTCCTGGAGGTTCTCGGCTTGTTTTCCCACGTCCATCGTTGAAAAACGGCAGGCACGCGATGCAGAACAGCCGCCACATCCGTAAGCGTCAGGGCGGCAATATCAAAATCCATTGCTCGCTGAACTGCCCAATCAATCGCAGCCAAACGCAACCCGGCCTCAAAGCCATCCGTCACGTTCGAGACATCGTCGAGCGCGGTCTTAAGGACGTCACTGACAGACTTCTCTGCTGGAGCGCTCCATCCGCGCCGATGCAATGCTGCGGCAAGCCACACCGGTTGATTGTCATTTTTGGTAGTTGCCTTTGCGACGGCGATTCGGTGTCCCAAGAAATCGAGCAAGCCTCGTCGCCAGCCTCCATTTTGAACCAAGCCATCCGCATCGTTCCAAACCTTGGCAGACCACTGCCCGAAACGCTTGCGAATCTCTTTGCCCAAAGCGCACTCTGCTCCCGCAACGACTCCGGCAAAATTCAGCGGATCAGCCACAACGCCACACGGTTCGCCGCCCGTTGCGAAGTTAGGCCTTCCGATGGACCATTCCAACTGGGCCACGAACTCCGCGGCGAAACGAGTTTTCAAAGTCTCGACGGCACACGCAAATCCAAGCACAGCCACGTTTCGCGAAGTTCGCTCCGCCCCCTTTGCCGCTGCGGCCCGAATAGCGGCTTCCTCCAGCAGCGCTAATAGGTCGTCTCGCTGGAGCAGCCATCCCAAAAATGCGGCCACCAGCGGATTCTGCCTCGCGTCGGTTATGGCAGTATTGAGCAACACCGTGCGGGCATCGGTGATCAGCATTAGGCTCTCAGCCTTCATAGAAACCACCTCAACCGATTAAGCCGTCCGTGAATGGAATCCACGCTGAAATGGGATAACGCTCCGAGTCGGCCAAGCAACCGTGCGATGAGTTGCGAGTAGCCTATAGTTACAGGCATCCCAGCCATGTCGAAACTTTTCCAAGAATGACACGCGAATGTATAGACCTGCTCCGTCAGATACTTCATATCCGTGAACGTCGAGGACCGGTGAAGATGGAGCAGCACCGGGTACGGCAACCCGTCCGTTGGTTTCTTGATTTCTTTCGATCCAGTTAGCGAAAGAATCGCGTTCGATTTGTTGAGCATGAGATATGTTCCACGCATCGGCGCGAATTCTCCCTTCATTACATCTACTCCTCTTGCCATCCCTGCGGCGAAAGATTTCGCGCCGGGATTGTCGCTATCGAATAAAACCGTGTCGTGGTCTTGGGCGATATGGAGGAAGGCGAAATCAACATGGTAATCCTTCAAGCTCACTGCGACCGCTTTCACCGCGTCGGCCTCAATATCCTTCAATGGTTTGAACGAATGGAAGATCAAACGGACTTCATCGCCCTTTTGCCAGTTCATGTCACTTCGAGCGCGTTCAACGGAGCTTGTGAGCATCTCCACCACGGCTTTGCCGTAATCTTCAAAGGGCACGGCATTCGACATATTGCCGAGCAAATAACGCCCTTCGCTCGTGAACATCGTCGTGATTCCGACCATGCGCTGTCTTGCACCAAGCTTTGAGTCGCTGATTGATGTACTCCCCAATCCTACGACCAACTCATGCGCCATCGGATTATTCACTTTCAGATGCCATGGTGTTCCTCCGAGTTTTGCATAACTCGCCAGGGCGATATTGCTCAAGACGAAATCCAAGCCGGATCCTTTGCGACGGCTGGTTTCAATCATGAACTCCTGAGTCGGAATTTGCTGGGAAAGAAACGTCGCCTTGGCGACCAGGTACGGATTTGTTTCACCGCGCATATCGTGGCTCGATTCGTTCACCTGCACGTAAGCCAAATGCCAGCGTTCTGCTTCAGTCGTCACCGCGGCCAGCGCCTCTTGCGCCGCCTTGCGATAGGCCAAAGCTGTTGCGTTGTCTGCCAGGAAGAATCGGACATCTTTCCCCTGTAGCCTGTAAGTCTTGATAAACCCGTTCGGGAAGAAGCACCTCCGGCCCGGCTCATTATGCCCTTCCAGCAACTTCTGGAGAAATTGTTCCACTTCGCCTTTGCGATTGCGCTCGCAAACAACGCAAATGCGCGGCGTCGAGGGCGTGAAACCTTGCTGGCTGTACGGCCCCAGTTCAAAAATTCCGCGCTTGGCATCGTTCAAGGCGGGTGTGTTGAACGTCCGGTCAAATACATAGAGCGCCTGTGGTGCTTGATGAACCGTCGGAAACCGTCTTCCTTTCGTATCGAGGTGCGGCAACACGGAGGCTTCAATTCCGGGAAGCAAGCGAAGCGGCTTAGCAGTGAGGCGATTCTCGATACGTGTCAGTTCACTAAGTTTTTTCGGTCCAACCTGCGCCGCCGACTGAAGATCAAACAATTGCCGGTTGATGGCGTTCCCCCTGCCTTTGAACGTTGCGTCGAGGCAACGCATGAACCCGTCGTAATCTGCCTCAATTTCAACTTCCTTGGCATCCACTGTGCTTCGCCCTTCGCGACAATCTGTCAATTGCAATGTGCTACCGTTGATAGCTGCAACGCGACCGACAAGTCGGGCGCGCGGCTCAATACGCGCATCGTTGAACGGCGATTTCTCCGACACGTACAAGCCAACCAGGTCGAATCGTTCTGCTAGCCATTCCGAGCATGGCCGGGCAATTCGCCGATAAGTGTGATGGTCGAACACCAGGCCGAGAAACGGGTCTTGGCCGTCAAATTGAAACACTCTCGCCTCAATCGCATGTGCCAACCGCACCGGCAACCACGCAGGAACGGTCGCGCCGTTCACTGCCTGTGCGATGAAGTCGTGATCTTTCTCAGAGGACAGCACCTTCAATGGCCCGACGTCCACGATCTTCCGCCCCGCCTTCCCCGTGAAGCTGGCGATAAAGCTCTCGTTTACCAACTGGCGCGCCACCCCAAGATTCTCCCGCAAACGAATCTTTTTTGTCGCCGGGCAAATGGTGCAGGCTGTGCCATCCAGCCTAACCGCGTAAATCAGGTCCAGCTTCTTACCATTCTCCTCCACGCTGACACGATTAAAAGCGTGCGTGCCCGCATGAGCCTTGCGCAATTCGCGCATCGCGTCTTTGGAATCAAATGGCTGGACGCCAATTGTGATTTCGGCCTCGGGCAGATTGATCGGGAAAATGTTTAGATGCAAGTGGCTCATATTCGTCTTTTCGTTTCAAATCAACTCTGTCTGCGCCGGCGCCACCGCCCGTTTTTCCTCGGCCAACCGCTGAACGTCGCTCCAGGACAGCACGAGCGTGTTGTAAGCGATGGCCTCTTGCGCCCATTTGCGGCGCTCGCAAATGGTGTAGAGCCGGTAGGATAGGTCGCGCGCGACTTCGGCCTTCGCGCCGAGCTGCTGGATCAACTCCGCCGCGCCGGACTCGCCTTGTTCCAGGCGGCGGATCAGGTGATGCGTGATTTCCCAAATCGTCAGCCGCCGGTCAGTGACCGGGTCCCATTTTGGATCAAGCTCTTCCTTTTTTAATAACCGTACCTTGCCGCCTTTGGCTTCAAGAATGCCGCCTTCAACCATTCCGCGGACGCTTGTGTTTTTGGCCGTGCAAAGCGTTTCCGCAATTCCATATGCGCCCTCGTTAAAACCGTTCTGGTCGAACCACGCCAGCGCCCAGCGCGTGTCCGCATCGAACTCGCCTTCCTGTTCTGCCAACACTTCGTCCAGAGACTTGTTGATCTCTGTCAACGCCGCTCTGACCGTCATTGCTGAACCGTCTGTTTCCAGCACCTTCGCGTAACGCGAGAAAACGGCCATGCCTGGGCCGATGGCGGCCTGGGCCAAATCCACCGGTGCGATGTTGCCCTTCTGCAAATGCCGCAACGCTTCGGGCAACTCCCTTTTCAACGCGGCCAGAAAATCGCGACGCGAACCAACTTCGGCGTCTTCCGGTCGTGGGCGGCAAACGAGGATAATGGAAGACGCCAGTGCATTGCTGCTCATGCTTCTCATACGAGTTTTCCCTTCAGTTCGCATTGGCCAAGTCCCATCGACCTGCCAACCCGACGCGACCACGCCCGTCAAAAATGTTTCCCACCCGGTCGAGGCCCGCCCAATTGCGGATTCAGGGTTTTCGTCATCCGGTTCTTCTTCCTCTTCCTCCGCCTGCTTGAACGCATAATAGATTGTCGTCGGGTAATCAGGCTGGCTTGCCTGCCGAATGGAACGAAAGACTTTATTCATTCCTTCTTCAAAGAAATCACGTGCGCCATCCTTGCCACCGTGCCTGAAAGGATCAGCTACAAGCTCCTCAACCTTTGGAACAAGCAGTGTGCTTAACAACTGAGGATAAATGTTGCGTAAGCAACGTCTCAGCCAGACATAGCAATAATCTGAGAGATCGCCGTAGGAAATACTGTCGTAATATGGAGGGTCTGTGCTGAAGACAGATTTTTTGATTTCACCGATGAGATTGCAGGCGTCACCCTGCGTAGCGTGGCCGGCGGGCCTCGCCGGGAGTCCTTCAACGGTTCTCTTGACTCCATCAACGATGCCGCTTATGTCACCTCCTGCTCCGGCAAATGGATTCACCTCAGCAAACTCCCAAACTAATGAGATAGTTTGTCGGCCAAATGCTGGGGCTGACTTTCCTTCGCCGGCTCTCCATCTTGCTAGAGTGGAATGAAAAACAGCGGCTTTGCTCGCGCTCAAGCCAAGGTAGGTCGCAACGGCAGTCGCATATTCAGCGTCGTTCGCAGAATCTCGTAGCACTTCCGCGTGAGCCTGTTCGACTAGCCCAAGTTCGTCAGTTCAAGAGGGAAAAACGCAGATTTGCTGGGTTTTTTGAAGATCAACCCCTGTTTTTCTCCACTACATTTTGCACCAGCTTCGGAAGGCTCGGCAGATCCAATCCCAGGCGAACCAATAGCTC
>DATJTK010000020.1:0-8279 GCA_035503455.1 Candidatus Sulfotelmatobacter sp.
GCCGTGCAAGACAGGGCACATGTATAGCCAGTTTTCTCAGGCTTTTGGACGACGCACAACCTAATTAGCGTCCATAGGCGCGCCGTTGGCGCTGATACCCTGGGCCAGACGACTTCAGGCGTTGTCTGAGGCTCGTATAAATCGGGCCTTTATCTGTGGACAGCGCCGGTTCCGGGCAAATGCATGATCTATGAGTGGCAGACCAGCCGTGCGGCGGCGTGTTTGGAGGAGTATGGGACACAACAGCAAGGCGGTGCATCGCGCCTACGCGAAACGGGCCTTGATGAAAATTCCGTCTTTGGAAGATTACGAACACCGAGCAGCCGGGAAGGTTTAAACCCGACGCGCCCCGCAACTAAAACCGCACGAAAGCGAATTAATGCCTATCTTGCAGGAGCGTCGGAGTTGATCCGTTTAAGCGCGGCGGCGGCTTGACGGCGGACATTGGCGTCGGAATCTTCGAGCGCTTTCTGCAATGTTGGGACGGCTGCCGTAGCCTGTCCCCCGAATCTGCCGAGCGCCGCTGCCGCGTTAGCGCGGACCCAACGTTCATTGTTTTGGAGGGCTTGGATGAGAGCCGGGACAGGCGCGTTTGTATTCCGTCACTCCGCGTCGGATAATCCAAATGGTTTGGCACGCCCTTATCCTCGAAAACCCATTTTTAGCGAGTCAAATTCCATCCAAAAAAGCACGAATTTGTTTGAACAAATCGACTTTTTCTCCAGCAGATTGCAATTTGGGGCAAGGCTTGCATTTTGCGATTTCCCAAGCGATGCAACAAGGGCAAACAGACCTTTCGACGCCCTTTTTCATCCAAAATTCAATTGGTACACTTAAGGCTATACTTAAATTCGACGCATTTCTGCGTTATCTAATGAAATATGAAAACACAAACATTATGGGGATGGATGGCTGTTTGTGCGTCAGTTCTGACGACGACATTTACGGCGTCGGCGGATCAGGCGTCAACAGTCGCTAAACCGGATAAAATGTACACGGGCACGGTTATTTCCGTGAACCCGAACGAGAGCACGCTCAAGGTCAAAGGATTGCTGTTCAGCAAGAATTTCAACCTTGGCGAAAATTGCTCATACGTATTATGGAACAAACCCGCAGGCGCAATGAGTGATTTGCGGGCGGGTGAAAAAGTTGACGTTGCCTATCAGGATGCCAGCGGCGTGTTGGTGGCCGACCGAATCCAACAAGAGCCGATGACTGCCCAGGGCACGGTCAAGGCCGTTAACCTGACTGGACATACGCTGACATTACGTTCCGGCTGGATGGACAAGAAGATCCAGATTCCGGATAACTGCGTAGTGACGTTGAGCAGCGACAAGAGCGGCTCGCTGGCCGATGTACAACCTGGTTATTACGTAACGGTCACTTATGAGTTGCCCAATGATAAGCCGGTCGCCAGAGAGATTGAGCAGACGGGCACAACGTTCAACGGTGAATTACGAGCCGTGAACCTTGAGGACCGGACCGTGATTGCCAGATCACTGTTTAACACGGACACGTTTCATTTGGCTGACAACTGTGCCATTGTAATCAACGGCAAGCCGGATGGACAATTGAGCGACCTTAAGCTCGGAAATCGGATGACGTTCAACTATGAAGATGTCAACGGCGTCAAAATCGTTAACCGCATCGCCAACGAACCGGCGAGGCAGGAAAGCGAAACGACGTCGGCGCAGCCGATATATCCCTAAATTAATTTGCACAACTCAAGCGGGCGCATTCCAGAGGGGATGCGCCCGTTTCATTTTCACAAATGCAGATGGACAAGCAAAATGCCAACTTCCAACTTCCCGGAATACGAGGTTGTCGGCAAATGGGTTTGGCTGAACGTTTCGCCCGCTGGCAAGCCGGTCCTGGCAAATGTGCTTTGGGCTTTGGGCTTCCATTAGAATTAATGGCGCGGCGTCTGGCAGCATCCCGGCGGCAGCTTTGACCCGCTTGGAAGTCATCTGCGAACTCCTATTTCCCATCCGGATCCGCGCGGAGCGCCTCATCGCATTCTTCAACGATCTGTGGATTATCAAACGCGATTTCGTCCCACCGTTTTTTCGTCAATTCAATCGCGTCCCTGGCCTGCGAGCCATGAAAATGAAACGTTTGGAGCGCGGCTACGCTGTAGTAGATTTCACAGTAGTTGTCGCGTCGTTCCCGGGTCAGTTCCGATCCGATATCCGCGTTCCACCAACCGTTTGTCAATTTCTGACGGGCCCAGAATTGGTCATGATCTTTCAAAAGTTGGATGAGAAATGGCGCAATGTTCGTGGAATCGGTGTCGCGCCAAATCAAGATGATGTCCGAACGAAAACTTTTGTAGCGGGGATCGTTGAAAATTGGAATTAATTTGTCTTCGACAACACTTCCGCACGAGACAATGCCATTTCTGATTTCATCTCCTGTCTCATCGGTGCCCGCGGTTGACCAGAGTTCCTGGTTGAGATAACGCGGGAGAAGAGCGTTAAACCGCGCAACCGGGTCGGCGATTTTAAGAATGCGTTGAACTTCCAAATGATTCAAATATCGCTGAGCTCTGGCGGCGATGTCTGGATGTTGAGCCTGACTGGCGTATGCTTTGACGGCCTCTTTGGGATGTTGCGAAAGATACGCCTCAAAATATCCCTTAAGTTTTAAAGGCTGAACATCCTCAGGATCGAAAATGCCCAAATCCTTCGTTCCCGGCGCCCCTCCGGAAATGCCGGTCCCGCGCCGGAGAAACCAGATATTGTCCTTGCTTACGTCCTTCACGATCGGCTCGAACGATCCCGCGTCGCTGGTGTCGAAAATTTGAACGACGTTTGTCGGGTAATCCGTTTTCTCCCAGCGCGCGTCAAACAAAAATCCATCATCGCGTTTGAGGTAGCCGCCGACGATTGGAGTCAGGCCGTAATGGATGATGATCGGGATTTCGTTTGGCGTCCTTTTCCCTTTGATAAATTCGGTAATGACAAACGTCGCCCGATAATCCCAACTTTTGCCTTCGGGACTCTCGTGGGGAATATACACAATGGAATCAGCTTTTAAATGTCCGACCGCGATCAATTCAGCGCGTTTGACAACCGTTTCATCCTCGTAAGACGAACGTATCCACGCGCGTGCCGTCATTGCGCAGGCAAAAAAATCGAGAGACTAAGAAAAATGGCCTTCATTTGACGTTGGCGCATCCCATTGCATTATGTGAGACCGTAGAATCCTGTGCTTTTCCCAACACTTCGGCTGTTTTGTTTGTATCCTGTCCATCTGAACACTGGAAAGTCAGGACACTCAGGCAAAGCAGAATGAATGCTCCGACTTTCATAATGGCGCGACATCGTCTAAAGTTACCGGTTGCATAATTGGTGAAACACCCGACTCGGAAGATAGTTCCTGACGCGGAGGAGATTTTTCGGACGAACTTCAAGCCGTCCGACAGAAACGCAGGCGCATCGCACAACAGCGTGTGAAAGATACGATATAGATTGCCATCCGCACTCCCAGAGCCGCGCTCTGCCCTGGGCTACTATCTGTCGCCCTTCTCAGGGCTTTAATTTTGCTGCTTCGCAGATAATAGGAACCGGTTAACGTCGGTCGCTGTCGCTACTAAGCCTGACCAGGATAACCCCGTGCGCGGGCACGCGCGCACTGAAGGAGTTCGTGTAAACTCCCAGGTCCATCTCCCGCCATAGGTCGCGCACATGTTCTCCGTTGCTCAGACCACACGCGGACCATGTTGCGGTCATGTCCGCCGCCGTATCATTGTAATTGCACAGGCCCAGTGCGTGGTCGCCGTTCGCGAGATTCTTGATCATTAGAAATTGGTCGGCGCCGGTAAAGATAACCCGCGCGCATTGGCCGAGCGGATCCTGGTCAATGGCGATGACTTCCGGGTTGCAAAGAATATTCAGGGTAAAGTCATCCAGTTTCGTCAGGTCGCCGCTATAAAAGAGCGGCGAACTCATGAGACACCACAGAGACATAAAGGAATATTGTTCGGTGGGCGTGAAAGGACATTTCCTGGGCATGCCGTTCCCGCGCGCGTTGCCAATCCAGCCAATTTGGATGTAGTCCGGGTCATTCCATGCGCCCGGTTTTTGCCAGTCGGCATGTTCCGCATTATTCAACGCCACCTCAAAAAGCCGGTTCAAGGAATTTCCCAGATCACCCGCCGTACGCCAGGATTGGCCGCCCACCTCAGCGCCCCATTCCCAAACATTGCCTTTGCCGTACTGGCAAAGGTTGAAAAGAATGTCCCGGTTTTGCTCTTTCAACAAGCCGCCCATTAATTCATAAGGACGTTTCATTTCTTCGAGCGAGGGCTTTTTGCCCGTCACGCCGGTATAACTGCACCAGTCGTATTTCAACAGGTCAAACCCCCAGTTCGCGAACTGCCGCGCGTCCTGCGCTTCATGCTGATAACTGCCGCCGAAGCCCGCACAGGTCTCCGGACCGGGCGACGTATAAATGCCGGCTTTCAATCCCTTTGCATGGATATAATCCGCCAGAGCTTTCATGTCCGGAAAATGGCGGTTCGGGAGAATATTTCCCTGTTCATCGCGAAGCGGGCCGTTTTGCAGCGGGTCCCGTTTGCCTTCCGCATTCATCCAGCAATCATCTATATCCACGTACTGATAGCCCACGTCAGCCATGCCGCTGCTGACAATGATGTCCGCGGCCTGTCGCATTTTTGCATCGGTAATGCGCCGGTAATGAGCGTACCAATCGTTCCAGCCCATGGGCGGCGTGAGTGCGAGCGTTTCGCCGCTGATGATTTTGAACATGCGGCTGTCTTTGCCCTGATGATTTTTGGCGCGCAACGTTATCGTGTATTCTCCGGCCCGCGGCGTAGTGCCCGTGATGATGCCCGTATGCGAATCCAGGCGCAGGCCCTTCGGCAAATCCCGGGCGGAAAACTTCATCGGCCGCTCGCCCTGCGCGGGAATGCGATAAAGAAACGGGTGTCCCGGCCGGGCGCCATAGACCTCCGGACCATTGATACGCGGAGCCGGCCCGGGCCTGGGTGTGAGAATGACCGCCTCGTTCGTTTGCAGAGCCGGGGATAAGTATTCATCCTCGGCACGCGCCGCACCAATAGAAATGAAACAAACTGCCGCAATGAACAGAATTTGGCGTAAATGCATGGCGGAGACCATTACCAGAATCACGACCGCCTTCAAGATTTTCTCGTGTGCCTGAGCCGGCATTGCCGGACAGGCCAACCATCGCCTGCCCAGGGCGCGCGGCGACAGCGCCGCCGCACGAGGAAACTTATGTTAAAATGGTTGTTGACAAATACTGGTTTGTATTGCAAACTAGATTGTATGAATACAGAGGTTCTGGACTATGCGAAACGGCCCAAACGATATCAAAACATCGACGGAACCGGTGAAATGGTCGTCGGCCTTACAGTTTTGGGGGTTGCTTTGGCGGGCTATCTGGAAGCGCTATTGCCGAAGAATTCGACCACGTGGATGCGTGTGGCGGTGGTTTTTGCGAGCCTGGCGGTGGCAGTGTGTATCGCCTACGGGACCCGTCGCGCGATCAAAGGGTACATCACCTGGCCACGCACCGGCTATGTCGCATTTCCCCGCCACGGAAAGTCGTGGTGGGTCAAAGCTATCATCGTCCGCATCATCGCGCTCATTTTCGCAGTCGGTTTGGCCTACTTGATCAAGAGCCGGCATATCTATTTGAATTGGAATTTGAGTCCGACGGAGTGGAATCCACGCGTTATCATACTGATCGTTGTCAGCGTGGCGGCATACCCGATTTGGATCGCCCGTATGGGCGGAGGATACCGGTGGAAATGGCTCGTGTTGGTTTTCATGGTCCTGGGGCTCACAAGGCTCGCCATCCGGGCTCCCGAAGACTTTGGCCAATGGGCGCGGCCTCCGGTTTTGTTCATTGCCATTCTGTGGCTAATGTCCGGCGCCGGCACTCTTTATTCGTACGTTCGTCATACGAAACCGGAAATAGAATGACTGCACAGCTACTAGCGATTTCCGAGTTGGATCGGGTTATTCACGAGCCTGGCAGGTTGATGATTGTCGCTCTGCTTTCGGCAGTCAAGGAATGCGACTTTCTGTACGTGCTCCACGAAACTGAGATGAACAAAGGCAATCTTTCCAGCCACCTGGCGCGATTGGAGGAAGCGGGCTACGTCGAAATTGAAAAAACGTATCGTGGCAAAGTGCCTCAAACGTTGCTTCGGTTGACGCGCGCCGGCCACAAGGCATTTGAAGGATATCGGAAGGGTCTGAAGGCCGCGTTTTAAGACCACAAAAATTAAAACGTCGCCAGCGATATAAAGGAAGTCCCATGACCCATTTTCGACGATTCAGCCGTAGACGTCTGTCGGCAATTCAAGAAATCGAATTTCCAACCCTATATAACACAATACAGCGAGTAAAGAATTTCGAAAGCGGAACACCTAAAACAAGCGTTACAAAATCACGTCGTCTGCTACTGACGTGGACCTGTGGCAGGCTCGACCGTGGCGGCTCCGCTGTGTGAATCCTCCCACGTCCCTTGCCTTGAGCACGAAACATTAAATTATGAATAAAAATAACTTATACGGCGTTCGAATTGACACCTTAGCGGGAAAATTACGATGCATCGGATTCGCCGGTTTCATCGCTCTAGTCGCTTGTTCAGCCCATGCGCAGGAAGGGGCGGTCATTCATTCCGAAATGCTGAACCAAACCAACCACTGGATAACAACAGTTTCGCTGGATTATTCCTACGTTGGCGCGGGGAGCATTTCATTTCAAGGCTTGAAGGGAAATTCCGACGCGCAAACCCGTAATGCTGATTTGGGGTTGGATATTCCCCTGAATGATCATTGGTCTGCCTCTCTCGGAATCTCCTTTCAGGATGTTTTGCTCGGAACTGTCACTGACGCGCCCATTCCTGAACGTATTGACACGATGAATTTCGACGCGGGCCTGGGTTACCGGCTCAATGACCGATGGTCGTTTGCCGGCAGTATAGGGCCGCAACTCTATCGCCTGGACGGCATTGATGGCAGCGATATCGGCATTGGCGGAGCCGTAAACGCTACCTGGAAATGGAAACCCAATCTGACGCTCGTTGCGGGCGTCGCCTTCGACCCGGCGAATAAGTTTCCGGTCCTCCCGGATGCCGGGCTGCGATGGGACATTAGGACGAATCTGATACTTAACCTGATGTTCCCAAAACCGGCCCTGATTTATCGCGTGAACAGCCGGCTCGCTCTGGGCGTGGGCGCCAGCGCAGATTTTGACGTCTTCCGCGCCGATCAAAATCTGGGAGATAAAATCGGCCAGCCGAGTTTCGACAATGCATTGGGAACCTATCAGGATTTTCATATTGGCGCGGGCGCGTACTATCGCCTCTGGCGTCAACTCTCGATTGGTATCGAAGGCGGCTATTCGGCAGGGCGGGAAATTGATTACTCGCAGATAAACCAGACAGTAAAATTTAATAGCAGCCCCTTTGTCCAAATCGCGCTGAAATGGCGTTTTTGAGAACTCGTCTTTTGGGACACTTTTTCCGACATTTTAATTCAAGCAGGGTCATATCGGGTGTCAGCCAGCGGGTACGTTCCCCCGGATGATTCGAAGAACGGCAGAGGCATCCGGGGCCAATTCGAGCGCCGCCCGCAAATCTCGATTTTGCAGAAGTCTGGATATCCCGGCCATGGTATGCAAATGCTGATGAAACTGGCCCTGCGGAATCAGGAAAAGGAGCACCAGGCTGACCGGTTTGCCGTCCAAAGAATCGAAATTTATTTTCTTTTTGGAGCGGCCCAAAGCAGCGACCGGCTTGTACACCAATTCTGTCGTGGCGTGAGGGATGCCAATGCCGAATCCGATGCCGGTGCTCATGGAGAATTCGCGTTTTCTAATGACGCCGGCCACGGCGTCACGATCTTCCGATTTTACATTGCCGGTCTGGACCAGGTTGGTGATCAACTCGTCTATCGCCTCCCATCGGTCGGTCGCGCGCAAGTTTAAAATAATTTGCGCTTCGCTCAACAGGTCACCCAATTTCGCGCTCATATAATCACGAAGCCGTTCCAGGGTTTAAATATGTCGCTTTTTTGTCAGGCATCAAGGCCTTGGGCCCGACTAAATTATTGGAGGTTTTAATGGTGAAATATTGCCAGTCGTACTAGCCCAAGTTCGTCAGTTCAAGAGGGAAAAACGCAGATTTGCTGGGTTTTTTGAAGATCAACCCCTGTTTTTCTCCACTACATTTTGCACCAGCTTCGGAAGGCTCGGCAGATCCAATCCCAGGCGAACCAATAGCTC
>DATJTK010000021.1:0-56033 GCA_035503455.1 Candidatus Sulfotelmatobacter sp.
GATTCTCCCTCACCCCAGCCCTCTCCCGATGGGATCCCGCTGGGAGAGGGAGAATCATCGTCCGATGGTTTGACACGGCGAACAATTATCCCGGTTCAGGGGTTCAATGCGCGAAGTTTTCCTTGGGCGAATTCTCACCCCTGCCCCTCCGTCGCGGAGAGGGAGAATGATCATTTCGCGGCGCAATTGACCCGCGGGCTGACTTGGGCAAGAATAGCGAAAGAATATGAGGTTTAAACTCGGCATATTGGTCAGTGTGCTTTTCCCTGCTTTTTTGCTGTTTTTTTGCGGGTGCGCCACGACTGTTCCTGAAAATCTTGTGAGCGTTTCGGGACCCGAGTGGCGTGTGCAACAGGGCCAGGCACTTTGGACGCCACGCACCGGTGCGCCGCAGTTTGGGGGTGACCTCGTAGTGGCGACGAACGACGGTTCTTCCTTCGTGCAGTTTTCCAAGACGCCATTGACTATCGTGACGACGGAGTTAACTCCGAAGCATTGGCTCCTGCGTTTTCCGGAGCACGGCAAGGCCTGGGAAGGACGCCGACCGGCGCCTGCGCGGACGATTTGGCTTTATCTGGCCGATGCGCTGGCTGGAAAACGGTTACCAGGCGCATTTCGTTTCGAACAAGAACCTAATGGCAATTGGAAGTTGGAAGATGTTAAAACTGGCGAAATTCTGGAGGGTTTTCTTTCATCGTGAGGGCATTCCTGAAACGCTGGTGGTGGGCATTTCTTTTGGTCGCGATCGCCGTGGGCTTTTGGCGGCTGCGATTTGACGCGGACGTGCTGGATTTGCTTCCGTCCGAGGAGCCGTCGGTCATGGGGTTGAAGCTCTACGAACAGCATTTCACGAAGGCCGAAGAGCTGGTGGTTACGATTCGCGCGCAGGACGCGGACCAAGCGCTTAGTTTTGCCCAGAAGCTGGCCGCGACGCTGCGAGCACACACCAATCTCGTCAGCCAGGTAAGTTGGCAGCCGCCGTGGATGGAGCATCCGGAACAATTGGGCGAGTTGCTCGGATGGCTATGGCTTAATCAGCCGCCGAAGGACTTCGCGGAATTGAAGGACCGTTTAGCGCCCGGGAATTTGACAAATGTCCTGGCGCAAACCAAGGATGCGCTGGCAACTTCGATGTCTCCGATGGATTTGGGCCGGCTGGAATATGATCCCTACAATTTGATGTCGCTGCCGGCCATATCGAGCGTCGCCAATTTTTCCAACGGGCAAAACCAACAGATGTTCGCGTCTGCAGACGGAAAATTTCGTGTGTTATACGTTGAATCGGCTGTGGATTTATCCGGGTATCAGGCATGCGGACGATGGCTGAAGGAGATTCATGACATTGTGGATGCGAAATTAGTTGATGGATGGAAGGGCGTGGCCGTGCGGTACACGGGCCGGCCGGTGTTCGTTGAGGAAGTGGCCACGAGCATGCAACGCGACATGAGCCATTCGGTAAGCGCGACATCGACGATCATCGCGGTTCTATTTTATCTGATGCACCGGCGGTGGCGTCCGATGTTATGGCTGCTGGCGTTGTTGATGCTGATTTTAATCGCGACACTGGCGCTGGGCGCGCTGGTGATGGGCGCGATCAACCTGGTGAGCATGGGGTTTGCGGCGGTGTTGCTGGGGCTGGCGGTCGATTATGCGGTGGTCCACTATCAGGAGGCGCTGGCGCACCGGGACATGACGGTGCCGGAAATCCGGCGCGCAATTGCGCCAAGCATCATCTGGGCGGCGATCACCACGATGACCGCGTTTCTGGTGTTGAACCTGGGAGGGTTGCCCGGCCTGGGCCAACTCGGGACGCTGGTGGCGATTGGGATCGGCCTCTCTGCCTGGGTCATGGTGATGATTTATCTGCCGCCGCTTTTCCCGGAACGCCGGGCGCCACGGCCGAATCAACCGAAGTTTCATCTGTTGCATTATCTTGTGGCGCCGCACGAACCGCCGGTGACTGGAACGGCGACGACGTTTGCCTCGGGCCCGGCACTGGTTTTGACGGTGGTGATTGTCCTCGCAGCGATCGGGGTATTGTGCTGGCGGGTGCCGAGCCTGGACCGGACAGCGAATGCGTTGCACCCGCAAAACAGCCCGGCGCAACTTGCCCTGGACGAAATGACCCGCGAACTTTTGCTCAGGGCGCAACCGTTTTGGGTGATTGTTTCGGGCAGCGACGAGACGGAAGTCTATGACCGCCTCACCCATGCCGATAACATATTGAATGAGGCAAAGAAGGATCAGTTGGTCGGGCAATTTATGCTGCCGACGGCTTTCTGGCCGCGGCCTGAATATCAGCGAGCCAACCGCCAGACTGCGGCGATATTGGGCGGCGAAGGGCCACTGTTGCAGGAAGCGGCGCTGGATGCGGGTTTTAATACCAACGCGACGCTTCTGGATGGAGAAGTAACGCGCCAATGGCAACGCGATGGCGCGAGCGTGACGACGGAAACGATTTGGCCCACCAATAGCCTGAGCCAATGGTTGCTCAGCCGGTTTATCGCGCATACTACGAATGGAATTCTAGTCGTTGGATTTGTTTATCCACCGTCACACCCTGCTAAGATGGCGGCTATCTTTGACTTGTCGCATCGCCTGGCCGAAAACGGGGCGTTGCTTTCGAGTTGGGAGCTGCTTGGCGCCGCGACATTAAAGCGAGTCGAATCCAAAATGTGGCGGCTGGTCGCGCCCATGATTGTCCTGGTGTTGCTATCGCTTTGGTTTGCATTCCGCCGGCCCACGGAAATCGTGCTGGGCGCCCTGGTGATGTGCATGAGCGGACTGATATTGCTGGCGACGATGGCGCTGACCGGCTGGACGTGGAACCTGATGAATATGATGGCTGTGCCGTTGATATTGGGCACGGGTGTGGATTATACGATTTTCATTCAACTGGCGTTGCGCCGCCACGGCGGGGACCTGGCGACGGTCCGGCATTCGGTGGGACGGGCATTGATGCTCTGCGGCGCTACGGCGGTAACCGGGTTTGGCTCGCTTGGGATGTCCAGCAATCCGGGCATGGCCAGCCTGGGACGAGTGTGCGCGGTGGGCATCGGCGCGAATATGTTGATTTCTGTATTTTTGCTGCCGGCGTGGTGGCTGTTGGTTAGACGCTACGAGGAGAGCAAGAATAACCATGGCTGACTCGGCATCTAAAAACGCAGATGCATTGAACCCGAACACGCTAAAGCGTGGACACCAAACCGACATGACTGACACGTCCGGCAAAACTGCGAACACCAGGCCTGGGTTTTATCGGGGAGGTTTTTGGCGGCTTGGCCTCGTTGCGGCGCGAATCGTTCCCCCGGCGTTGCTCAAATGCATCGCCCGCGCAGGCACAGGATTCTATTTGCGCAGCCAACCCGGCCGCGCGGAAGTGGTTGTCCAAAATTTTTTGCCTGTGTTCAATGGCGATCGTCCGGCGGCGGAAAGGGCCGCCCGCGCCGCGCATAAAAATTTTGCGGCCAAGCTCGTTGATTTGTGGCGCGTGGAGGCAGGCAGGAATGTCACAAACTGGATTACCAATAATAGTGAATTGGAAATCATTCATACGGCGAGGCGGCGCGGCTGTGGCGCCATTTTTATCACGCTGCACCTGGGGAATTGGGAACACGGAGGGTTGTTGCTCAAACAATTGGGCATTCCGCTGACGATTCTCTCACTGGCTGAACCCGACGACGGACTGACAGCGTTGCGCAACGCGGCGCGCGCGCGTTACGGTGTGGACACATTGATTATCGGGGATGACAATTTCGCTTTTGTTGAGGTGATTAAACGTCTTCAGGCGGGCGGGAATTTGGCGTTGTCACTGGACCGGCCACCGGAGCGCGGCGCGGGTGTTTTGGTCGAATTTTTTGGGCGGCCTTTTGAGGCTTCGCCCGCGGCGGCGGAATTGGCGCGGGCCTCGGGCTGCGCGCTCATTGGGGTGACACTTGTCCGGCGCGCCGGGGGTTTTGCCGTAAAAGTGCTGCCGGAATTTGTTTATGACCGCAAATCACTGGGCAGCCGCGAAGCGCGCGCCGGATTGACGCAACAAATCCTGCGTGCGTTTGAGCCCGAAATACGCAATAATATAGAGCAATGGTATCAATTTAAACAAATATGGAGCCGTAAATACGCGCAAGTATAACAAAAATATAACAAACCACGCGGTTTGATGATTTATCTGATGTATCCCAGGGCGCCGTTGCTTTGGTGCGCTTGACTCCGAGTTTCACGCACTCGTTTTTTGGCGCGAACCCGCGAAGCACAGCCTCGTTCATGATTCTAGCAAGGAAGCGGATTTCGTTCAGTGCCGTGTTTTGACATGCGCGGTATTTTCCCTTGCTCTTGTTTGGTTTTTGCCGCCAGTCCATGTAATCGAAGCAGACTTGGCGCGTTACCTGGCGGGGCATGCTTATTCCTCTTTCCTTGAAAAACATCATTATATTCTCCCAGGCTATCGAGTACCGCAGGTGCGTTGCCTCATTTCCGCCGTAAACCCTGTCCATAAATGGCGAGACCCATTCGATGAAAGCTTCGGTTGGCTTGTGAGCTTGAGTTTGGGTCTCGCGCAGACTATATTCGGCTCGGATCTGTTCGGCTCGGCGTGTTTCCTGACCCACTCCTATGCGGCATTTGGTGCTTTCAGCGGTCCATTTGCCGCTGTTTGGATCACGGAACCTGACCCACCAGAACGGCGAGCGTGCTTGTTTGTAGAGAGATGCCATAACAAGAACGGTATAACACAGTATAGCAAATGTGTCAAGCGAATGCGATTTTATGCGATTAAGCGCGAACGATTTCGATGGATGGCGATGCGGGAATCGAGCAATGGTATCAATTCACGCCTATTTGGCCAAAGGAGGGAAAATACTGAAGCGTTGCCTTTGGATTGCGCCGTGCTTTGCGGTTTTCGCCGCATGCGCGGACAGTTACGAAACGCAATTCAACCAATGGTTCGCGGCGCAGGCGAACATGCAGACGTGGTCGGCGGACTTCACGCAGACGCGTTCGCTCATGGCGCTTTCCGAGCCGCTCAAATCCACGGGCAGGGTTTGGGTCGAACCAGGAAGATTCCGATGGGAGCTTGGCCACCCGCCCGAAACCGTGGTCATCCGGAATCCGGACGAACTTCTCATTCTCTATCCGCGATTCAAACGCGCTGAGATTTACGCGCTGAACAAAATTCCGCCCGGCCCGCTGAAGGACGCCATGGCTTTGCTCGACGTTAGCATTCCCCGCAATCGCGCGGCGCTTGAAGACCATTTCCAGCTTTTATCGGCTATGATCACCAATTCAGTCCTGCAAATGACGCTTCAGCCCAAAAGTTCGTCAGCGCGCCAGTTTATCAATTCGACGGTCATGGGTTTTCATACGAACGATTATGTGATCGCCGATTCGCAAATGAATTTTTCGGACGGTTCGACGCTGCGGAACGATTTTTCCAACGTTGTATTCAACGAGCGGATGGATCCAAAATTGTTTGCAACGAATCTGCCGCCTGATTACACGGTGGTGGAACCAATGAATCCATGAGCACACCTGCTACTGCGTCATCCGACATTTTGGAACTGGCCATGAAATCTCTGCCACATGGGCCGGAATTTAGGTTTGTGGACCGCATGGTGAGGCTGATACCCGGCAAGGAGGGCGTAGGCGAATATCACGTGCGCGGTGACGAATATTATTTGCGCGGACATATGCCGGGCGAACCGATTCTGCCGGGCGTGCTGCTAATGGAGGCCGCCGCGCAGGTGGCGGGCATGGTTGCCCAGGAAGACCCGGCCAATCCGCGCTGGCCCAAGCTCAAGTTGGCCGCATTGCGCGCCGTCAAAATTTTCGGCGCCGTCCGGCCGGGCCAAACACTGCGCATCGAAGCGGCCATCACAGGCCAATTGGATTCCATCATTCAGGCACGGGTTTCGGCTTTTGTAGAGGATGCCAGGGTGTTGTCGGCGGAACTTTCCCTGAGTGGAAATGGCTCAAAATGACGGCGGCCACGGCAAATTCCGTGCGTGCTTTCGAGTTCGAACGCGACACGTTTGCCTATCCTCACGAGTTGGTCTGGAAATACAACTTCGACCCGGTCACCGGCGCGATGAGCGTCTGCAAAGCCGATCCGCCGCCGGCGTATTATCATCGGTGTTTTGTCCTGGTGCGGGCCACGCGGCAATTTTTTTATCATGCGCGGTTCAATCCGGATTTGCCGCGAGCGGACGCGGAAGCCTGCCGCAAACTCATCAAGCAGATTGTTGGGCGTGACGTCCGGCGGCGGTGTCCAGAGACGGAGCGGATTGTTGTTCCTGGGTTTGACGGCCTGCGCGCTTTTAGCCGCGCTCATGAGCCGCTGCTCAAAGCCCATTGCGGCGCGCCGTGGGAATCGTATTTTTTGCGCAGCCATTGGCGGATGATTTTTCCGGTTCCAACCTGGTACCGGGAGATGATGGTAAAAAAGCTGAAAGAATCGCTGCCCAGGCGGGGGCTAACTCTCGTGCATTTATTTTGTTTTCCAAAAATCACGATCAATCACGGGATCGCATTGTTTGGATTCGCTGAATCGGAAACGGCGATTGAATTTGATGCATATGACCCGAACATTCCTGAACATCCGGTAAAATTGGTATACGAAAAGGGGCGGCGGCAATTTACGTTTGCGCCGAATCGGTATTGGGGCGGCGGGGTGCTTAAGGTGATGGAGATTTATGCGGATTGGCCGTATTGAGGCCCATAGCGCAGGTTTCCAAACCTGCTGTATCGCGGGTTTCTAAACCCGCTGGTCGGACGAAGTCGTCCGTTCAACTTGGGAATGGGGTTTCTAAAACCTGGCACCGCGCAACGTCCTACGGCCAGCCGATTTGGAAATCGGCGATACAGCGCGATACAGCAGGTTTGGAAACCTGCGCTACGGGTCATGGAGTGCTCCGCTTGTTGCGCCGCTGCACGCGGCGCTACACGGCGCAGCGCGCCGTGTTCCACCACACCGTGGTTCTCGAAACAGGTGAGAGCGCGAGAGCCCGGCGCCAGGGAATCATCGCCATCCGTAGCAGATCCCAATTACGAGGGAAATGGCGAGGATGCCGAAAACAATTCCGATTACGCTGGTTCCCTCCGATGTAAAATAGACGAAACCGCCGCAGTAGTGGAATAGCCCGCCCCATCGTTTCTCGCGCTTCGGAACGTCTGACAGCAATGGATCGCAGTGCCAGCGACCCAAAGACGCTATGGGAATCACAAGCCGGCCGACGTAGTAGAATGCTATCTCGAAAACGGGTTGGAGAATGGCGTCCAGCATAATAATTCACATATGCTCGCCTATTTGACACAACAGAGAGTGATCTCGTTTCAAATTTTTTGTGTGTAGGAAAAGAAATGGGGAAACGGCGCCAAAACAGAGGTTGAATTGTGCGCTTTTGTTGGGGATTTGAAGGATTTATGGGCGGAGCGGAGGAAACGGGGACTGTTACAGGGCCGTAGACGAACGCTGTTCAGCATCCTCATCTCAAATACCAATGCACGTCCGCTGCTACGGATATGATGGCTTACGTTTTTGCGAGTCGCGCGGCGAGGAGCGTAAGCGTGCACAGGGCCAGCGCGGTAATTGCGAGTATCAGCAGGCGGGCGGTCCAGGAAATTGCGCCGGCGATGCGGGCTTGCAGGCGGATGCCGAGGTCGGCCCAGGTGTCGACCACAACGGAACGCTTGAAGGTGAGCAGGCGGCCTTGCTCGGGAATGCTGGCGCGGATTACCGCCGGATTGGCTGCGGCCGCTTCCTGTTGCTGGATGAGGCGCTGGGCAAGTTCCATAAATGCGGCATTTTCGTCGGCGCTGTTATTGTCAATCACGCGCTGCGCGTCCTGTTGCGTGTAATTTGCGTCGCGGTTGTTTCGCAACTGTTTCAATTCTTCGCCAATGACGCCATTTGCGCCGGCCACGGCGGCCTGGCGGGCGTTCAAGCCCATCAACGCCTGTTGGAGCTTGAGATTGTTGAGTTCGACGCGGGCGTCTTCGTTGAATGCTTCGTCGTGCGTGGATAGTCCGTAGGCGGACTCGAAGGCGCGGCGCGCCTGCTGCGGATCACCGTTTTGCAACGCGGAATTTCCCAACTCCAGCATTCGCTCGGCTTCGCTTGTCTTTTCCTGTTCCCAATTGGTTTGAGTCTGCAAATAATCCTGAATGTCGAACGTTTCGCCGTTGTCCACGATTTGCTGCTGCTGGAATTGGAGCGTGCCGCTCCATTTTTTCACCTGCCATTTCCGGCTGAGGTACACCTGCCAGGTCAGGTTTTGCAGGGGCAGATCAAATTTTGGCGCGAGCAGGCTCAGGTCGAGCGCGCGGCCATCCGGCTTGCCGACGCTGCTGCTGAAATAGATTTCCACAGGCACGGGCTGGTCGCCGCGCGATGATTGATCGAGGGGAATCAAAATTTGGTCGTCTTCGCGCCAGGGCCAGACGCCGTTTTGGTCGACAAAGGCAAACCAGTAATGCGCGTCGGGCGGGAGCGTGAGATGCAGCAACCGCATGTCGCCGGGCAAAATGTCCAGCCGCGCCTGCGTGAGCATCACGCCTGCGTCTGAAATGACGGACGTAAATGTGACGTCGTTGACGCGCGCGGGCAGGAGTTTCGCGGCCTCGTGGCGCTGTAATTTTAAAGGCAGTTCAAAATCCGGCTCGACGAGGCTGTACGCGAAATTTGCCGCTGCCGGCGGCATATCCTTTTGCAGCGCGCGCGGGATGGCCTGCCATTCGGTTGGCTGGAGCGAGGCGGGCAAATTGTCCACGCCCACTTCCAAACGTCCGGCGGATTCCACAGTGACGAAACCGCGTTGCGAATTCACGTCCGCGGCGAGCACGCCGCGCAAGGCGGTTTCGGTGGATTGTTCGGGCACATGGACCTGGTAGCTTGCCTGCAAAAGGTACTGGCCGATGACGCGGCGGCTTAGTTTGATGTCCCAGGCCTGCAAACCGTTCGTCGTCACGTTGTCGGCCGCCTGAAAATCGGAAAGCTGATCGCCCTGGAACGTCACGCCTTCGGCGTTTGCCGGAATGAAAACGCGGAAGCCTTTCAGGCCGGCGTTTTCGATTTGATACTGCAAATTCGCAACGACCTTCTGCTGCGCCTCGCCGATGGTCACGTGCTGAAGGCTGGTCACTTGCACCCACGGATCCACCTGTTCAATGTTCAGCGCCAAATTCCACGGAGCTTCCAATAGATTGAACGCCAGCACGCCTTTTTGCGCAATGCCGGCTTTTTGAGGATCGAGTTGCATCACATTGGTGGACGCGGTGGTTTCGAGGCGCATTCCCTGTTCGGGCACGACGAGCAGCGTGCCGCTTTGTTTGTCGGCTTCGAGAAATGTCACTTGCGGGACCGTCCAGGCATTGGTCTGTTTTACGCCCGGACCGGACAGGCTGAGGATGAATTGTTGTTCGCCGCCGGTTTTGCCGGTGAGGTTGAGGGTGATGACGCGTCCGGCATCCGTCTTCAATTCGGTCCACTGGCTTAATGCCGCGCCGCTGATGGATTCGACATCGAAACCCGGAGGCATGATGAAACTCAATTTGAAAATTCCCGCGCGCCTGATGGTAACGTCCGCAGTGGAAGCCAACACCGTGCGGTCTTCACCAAGCGACACGGTGTCCTGCGTCACCACGCGCACGTCGGGCTCGACCGCTGACGCCTTGAGGAGGGCAGTGGCCTGCGTGTCGGAATAGTGGAACGCGCGGCGGACGGTGAGGCCGGGAAATTGCGCGGCGAACGGCTGCAATGTGCCTGCCGGAAAATCATCGAGGTTGATGGCCGGACAATTTTCCACGACTGCGTCGTCCAATTGAACGTCATTACCGGTGGCGACGCCGAGCGAACCGCTCTGTTCCTGGGCTCCCTCAACGGAAATCAAGCCGACGGATTGTTGGAATGGCAGTGTTCCGGTCGCCACTTGCGAGAAAATGAAGAGACTGAATGGGCGGGACATGGGCGGGCTCAAGGTCACACGCAATTTCCGTGTGTCCGGATCAAAACGCCAGAGCGAGACAATGGATGGCTGATCCAGCGGTTGAGAATCCGAGCCCGGGTCAACGTCCGTGATGGTCGCGCCGGCCGGCACGTCAAACACCAATTGTTCCAGTTCGCCCTGCGCCGGACGAATGGAAACCTGATGGACGCCCTGAACGACCCCGGCCGATGGAATGTAGAGGTGCGCAAAATCCGCGTAGAAAACCGGTTTTTCGTCCCGCACATCGCGGCTGCGTGGGCGCCAGCCTATCCAGGCCTGGCCGGGCGCCAGCACGAGCGTCGCGACGGTGTTGCTGCCGGACATGGAACATTGCACGGAAGCAGCCTGCAGCGAAAAGACGTCCACGTTCAAATTCGCCAGTGTGAGTGTGGCGCGGTTGACGAGGCCGCTGGGCACTGGCAGCGCCAAAACGTTGTCCGCGCCGTTGTCCGTGCCGGAATTGCCTTTGGCAAGTTGGAGTTGATATTGCACTTCAACGTCGAAATTGCCGCTGGACTCGGCAACCAATTGCTGGGCGTTGGGGGAACCTTGCGTGGCTGGTTCCAGCGAAATGGAGTTTGGATATTTGACGCCGGTGAGCACCGCCGGCTGGAATAACAACGGCAGCACATCGCCTTTTTGCGCCTGCCAATGGATGGATGCCGTCGCGGTTGCGGTATCATTGGAGATGTTGATTTGTTGCGTGACGGATTCGGGCAATGCGGCAGCGGCGCGAAGATTCATCGCGCCACCGAGCAGGCAAAGGGCAGCAAGGAGCGCTGCTGCCGGCGGGACGGCAGCTGATGGCGGCGCGAAATCGGTTTTTGCCGACAGGCGCCAGAGTTGTCTTGCCGACGGAATCAAAATGCACACAAGGAAAAAGGCGGCAATGACGGCGACGAATGCGGGCGCGCCGTTCGGCAACCGGAGCGCGGCCCACGCAAGAACTGTCCAGGCGAGAACTTGGGGAATCGAGGACGAGGACGAGGACGATTGAGATTTCTTGGCGGCCCAGCCGTAAAGCCAACATACTGCTGCGAGGATCACCAGGATGAGCGATCCGGCGAAGCCAAATGTTCGGGCGTTTTCCGACGTGTTGGCAACTTCCACGGTGAGCGCGCTGCCCGCCTGCTGCACCGGGGCGAGGAACGTCAAGCCGTTTGTCGACTCGTTGGTGATGGGTTCAAAGGTGTTCGCCAGGCGCACGGCTGAGATCGTGGCAATTAAAATGGCGGCGGATCCGGCAATGATGCCAATAGAATGGCGAGGCGTGAACCTGCGTCCGTCATACATCGAGGCCCATCGCCAGAGAATGATTGCCATCGCGAAAAACAGAAGCGCCAGGCAACCGTTCGTCAGTATTTCGCCATGATGGATGTGAAACGCCTGCGCGACTTGGGCAAAGCCTGAATTGTCCAAAGCCTGGTTGGTGGGTGTGAGTGTGCCGCTTTCATATTCGAGCCTTTGGCCCTGGTCGGGCACGATCTGCCAATTGGCAAGCATGACTGGCGCGGCCATGACCGGGGCGGTGAGGCTTACGTGTCCCGGAATGGACGAAGTCGCCGCCACTTGCAAATCCAAGGCAAGCACGGCGTCCGGGTCCGTGTGCTGGGGCAACGGAATGAGAATGGAATTTTGGTCGGTGACGGGAACGGCCGGTTTGTCGTTGACTGAGACGGACCACAACTCGGTTCCCGGCGGCAGCGTCACGCTGAAATTCGGGTTGCCGCGGCTTTTTACAAAATAGCGGGCGTCGGTCACGGCCTGGCCTTCTTTGGAAATATGGGTAGTGAGAGCGGCGCGATCCACGACCTGGGCGAGCGAATCACCCGGCGCGAGCGGACTCAATTCAAGGTTCAAATTGAACGGCTGCGACGAATAGCTGTAGGCCTTGAGGACCGGCTGGTCGAAGAACAGGCGATATTCCGGCGGCACTTCGCCCGGTTCCAGTTCGGTCAGGCTGGACGAAACGTCGACAGGTTTCACTTGAAAGGGATACGCGCTGATGATGATGGTGTGGCCGGACTCGGATTGGGCATCGCTTGCGCGCGCGCCTGTAAATGACAGCGTCTGGCCCTGCTGCTGGAACGGCTGCTCATAAGTCGCCAGCAACGTGTAAGCGCCGGACACGGGCGTCAGCAATTGCACGGTGTAACCGTTTGTCGTTTTTTCCCAACTTCGAATGCCATCGCCGGTAAATTCGACGTTGAGATAATCGGCCGGCAATCCGAGATGGAATTCTGACACAGGCGAGCCGCTGACGACGTAATTGATCACGCTGCTGCCATAGGCGATGCCCTGGCCAATGGAAAAAAGATGAAACACATCGGCCTGCACGGTTTGCGGCAGGCGCTCGACGCGCATTGTCGCGCGCCAATCGGGGTCGCTGAGGCGGAAAGCGGTTTGAATGCCCGGAAGCTGGTTCGGGAAGAACGCCGGGGCGATTTCCGTCAATGACCAGGTGATTTCCGGCGAGACGCGAAAGCCGTTATCGGCTGACACTCCGACAAAGCCGCGCACGGAATTTGCCTTCACCACCTCGATGCGCGGCAGAATCCAGTTTGTTTCATTCAACGGCTGGTTGCGTTCAAGTTCGAGATGAACGACCTGGCGGCCGAACACCGGCTCGCCGTACACGAGACGCAGTTGCGTGCCGCTTGAATCGGGCGCGTTGCCGGTGAAATAATCGCTCAAGCCCGATGCGTCTAGCTGAGCGATGGCATAGTCTTTGGGGATGTTAAGCCGCAATTCGCGCAGGGGCGCATCGCGGATGTCCAATTCGATGTCTGCATCCACCGACAATTCATTTTGGCCAAGATTGTAGGCGAGCACTTCTGAAACACCGACTGCCGGCACAATCTGGTCGGCATTGATGCGGAGCGCAAATTCGGCGCTGGAAAATCGGTAGGCGAAAAATTGGCTGCCGCTCGGATTGAACAGCGACGAATCCACCTGGGGAAATTGGTCGGGCGAAATTTGCGAGAGACCGCTCGCCTGCGTGACTTCGAGCCGGACCGCGCCGGCGTTCTGGATGCGGAACGCGCCGGCGAAGCGTGTCGCGCCTTCGGGTTGCAAGCGGACGGCGTCCACGCTTTGCGGAAACGCGCCGATGGACGTTTGCATTTGCACCAGGACAGCGAACGTATCCCGCTGCGGCTGGTTGAATTGCACGACAACTTCGCGATCGCCGTTTTCGTCGGGAACGGAATTTGTCCAGGACAGCACGCCATCGCCCTGCACGCTCGTCACGTCGCCCGGGCCGCGCAAGCGCAGGACGAGGCGGTTCATCTCGCCCTGCATGATTTTGCCGTCGAGCAAGGCGTTCTGGCGCATGAGGCCGGGACCCACGCTGATTTGTGAAATCATATCCACGGTGTAAAACAATTTCCCCTCCTGCTCAGGCCGCGCCGTCCGCCACGCGAAATTGAAAGAACCGTCCACGGGCAAATAGCTGATAAAATCGGCGCCTGAGCGGCTGGGCCGCGCGGCGTCGGCGAATTGAAATTCTGTGTCCGCCGCGAGGCCATGCAACACGACAGGCTGCACGACTCCGGGCGCGACGCGGAAATTCACGGCGCTCCAATCATTGCTCTGCGCAATGGCGGCGTTGAAATGGACTTCTATTGGGAACGTGCCGGCGCGGTCGAACACGGCGATGAAGTGATCTTTATCGAAGTTCATGGTCCATTTGCGCCGCGGGTCGAGCCCGGTGAGCGCAACCGGGCCGGAAAGTAATTCCAGTGAACCGCCCTTGCCATCCGCCACGGTCGCATTGGCGGTGAGGGTGAAGGCGGCGATGCCGCCGGTGAGGTCGCCGGTTAGTTTGAAATCGGTCAGGGTGACGCCGCCGGATGAAGTGACTTTTGGCGGGGGCGTGAGGGTGGCGCAGGAGGATAGGAGGAATCCTAAGACGAAAACCAGGGCGATCGGGCGTTGGATTGCGCGCGAGCAAAGGCGGCGCGGCAGCGCCGCCCTACCACCACTGGCGACATGTTCTCTTTTCATAACGTAATTACACTGTTAACGAATTTCACTTCGTGGCGCGGGCTTCCAAACCGGCGCGGCGTTGGCCGTCGTACGACTGGCCGATTTGGAAATCGGCGATACGGCAGGTTTGGAAACCTGCGCTACGGGCTGCGGACGTTTCAGCGCTTCAACGCTTCAACGTTCCAACGCATTCACTTGCCCGATACACTTTTTGCTTCTCGGATGAGCCATTCCAACTGCTTCGGACGCTCGTCGGCGCCGTAATATTGCGGCACGTCGCCCAAATAATTCAGCAGGTCATCGGGAGACACGTCCTGGGCGAATGGGCTGTCGGCCATCCATTCGGAGATTTCCGCAGCGGTGACGCACAGGCGCATCGGAGGACTGGATTGCGCCAGGTCGGGCGCGGGGCCGGTGTAATCCACGAGCCAACTGCGCTCCTGAACATCCTGTGTGCCGGGCACGCGATAGCGCACACGCACGGTCGCGATGGGGCCCTGGCCATCCGGATTGGTTTCAATCACATAAAGCGCATTGCCTGCTTCACGCGCGGCGATGGCGCCGGCGGCCACTGAATTGTCGCGGAACTGTTCTTTGGCAAGTTGATGCTTCGCGTAGCCGATTTGACGCCAGGCTGTGACGCGATTGGGATTGAATTCCACCTGCACTTTTACGTCCTCCGCCGCCACCTCCAATGCGCCGGCCAGTTTCGCGGCGAATTCCGTTGCGGCTTCATCCGGAGAATTGATAAACGCGTAGCGGCCGTCGCCGTTGCTGGAAAGTTGCTCGAGCAAATCATCGTTGTAATCGTCCCAGCCGATGCCGAAGCAATCCAGGGCGATGCCCTGAAGGCGTTCCGCATTCACTTTTTGTGTCAGCGCCTGGGGATCAACATTGCCGAGGTTCGCCGCGCCATCGGTGAGCAGCACCACGCGGTTCATGCCGCCGGCGATGAAATGGCGCAGGGCGGTTTCGTAGGCGAGGCGCATGGCTTCTTCGAGGTTGGTGCCGCCTTCCGGTGTGATGCTGCCGACCTTGTCCAATGTCGCGCCGGCCTGATCTCCGGATATGCCGTCCGCCCAGAGCCGCGCCTCGCGCGCGAAGGTGACGACGCTGACGACGTCCTGCGGCTGCAATTGGGACGCCAGCACGCGCAACGCTTCGCGGATGATGGCTACGCGGTCGGCGCGCTCCATGGAACCGGAAGTGTCGAGCAGCAACACGAGATTCAAGGCGCGTCCATTCTGCCGACCGGCGGCAGCCGCTTTTATGGAAAAGCGCAACAGGTCGCGCTCGTGGGCGAATGGATCGCTCGCGCGTTCGGACATAAACGCCAGTGGCTCGCCTTGCAGCGGTTCCGGGTCGTGGTAATCGAAAGCGTTAATGAATTCCTCGCTGCGGATTGAGGCGGGGTCGGGCATTTGGCCTTTTTGCAGGCTTGCCATGGCGAGCTTGAACGAGACGTCGCTGACGTTCATTGAGAAGGTCGAGAACGCGTTGTCGCTGGTCTGGATTTCGGGTTGGGGAATCGGGGCGTTGGCTCGCGGCGTGATTGAAGGGTGATTTTGTCCGGTGGGCACCGACACGTTGGCTTCGTCAGCCTCGATTTTCCGGGCGAGCAATTTGTGTGAGTCCTGTTCGTTTTGAAGCCTGGCCTTCGCAATCCAGTACGGCTGGCCAGTTGCCAATTCAATGTTATTTTGAGCTTCAAAATCGTGAAGCTCCTGATTGAGCGCATCTGCCTGGGCTTTTCCGGCATCAACCTGCCCCTGCAGACCGAACATGATGCCATTCACACGATTGGCGATTTGCTGTTTCAAATTTGCCAGGTCCGGGTTTCCAGCATTGGGGTTATTGGCATACTTTTGCTCATTATCGTGTAATTTGCCCAGCAGGTCAGAAAGCTGGGTATCCGGGTTAATGGTCACCAACTCGTCCGCCAGTTCGGTGGGATTTGTGGCCTGCAGGGACTTGAACTCGGCGACTTCTTTTTCCTCCTTAACATCAAGCGCTCTTTGCTCGATAAGCCTCTCATTTAACGCCTGGAGCTGTTCGGAGCTAACGATAGGCGTGGGAGCCGTGGCACCAGGGTCTGAATCTTCAATATTGTACTGCTTTCGTAATTGCTCGACGTTGCTTTGATCGTGTTGGATTTGCACTTCTTCCCCCTGATATTGGGCTTTCAGATTTTCGACGTCGCTGGATGATGGTTCTTCCGGGAAGTTAAAATAATGAGCGCCCCATGGCGTACCGTTTGTGGCATTCGCCTGCGCCTGCAACAGAAGATCGTTTGCCGACCATGCCCATCGCGGGCCGTTAGCCTGGACCGGTTTTTCATATGCGTGCTCGACGGACACTAGTCTTTGCGCGTATGACTGTTGCGGCTGTGGTGGAGTAGAAGGTACGGTGGATTGCAGGCGTGAAACAAACATGTTCTTCAACACGGCCTGAACTTCATTGGAGTCCGCGCTCCTAAGCGCGTATGCGAATACCTGTTGATTCCTCTGCGTCGGAAGACCGACCCGTGCGAGGTCCGTCCCCGCCGCACCCCTCGGCCCGTTGGCCCGGTTCATTGTGGGGGTACTTGCGTTCGGATTTTCAACAATCCCGTTTTTCATCCCTGTCGGCGGGGGTGGCGCGAGAACCGGGGTTGGTCCGGTGGCGACCGGGTTATCGCTATTCTGAGAAACGGTGGTCGCGTTCTGACTTTCGCGCGTCATCAGAGGCGGTTGTTCGGGTTGGTCGGATGGTGGCAGCGGGGTCACCTGTACGTTTGCTTGACGCAAGGTCGCGGAGTCACTGACGGTTTGGGCGTTCTGACTTTCGCGCGTGGCTAGAGGCGAATTGCCGACATTCCTACTTCCATCGGCGAGCCCGATATAATCCCGGTCCAGGATAGAATTTGTAATGTAGACGGTTTGCGATTGCGATTCGTCTGGGAAGTTAAAATACTTGACGGCATTTTGCTGTCCGTTTTGAACAACCCCGTTTCGAATTGTACTATTCCCGAACGAGACCGTGCCGCCACCACCGCCGCTTGATTGAGAGTTGGCCGATGGTTGCGAAGCCGCACTCGAAGCAGCGAGACCGAACGTGTTGTCGGCATTCGCACTCGGTGGGATAGCGGGGACTGCGTAAAAATTGTTTCCGTTTTCGTCTTTCTTTTGGCTAAGGGATTCAAAAAGTCTTTCCCGCGGGGATTGGAGCCTGGGCGCCTCGACTACCTTGGGCATTTCGGCAGCGGAGGCTACTGAGTAAGTGCTCCCGGAGAGAACTGGCCCAACCTCTATCGGAGGCGGTGCGGACGGCGACGGCGCCGAAACGGGCATTTCGGTATTTGGCGCCAAGTGTGGCTGCGCTACCGTCAACTCCGGCGACGTTGTGGACGGTGCTGGCGACGCTGCACCGGGACTTACCTCGACAACACGATCCCCTGAATTCATTTCAGACGCTGGCAATGCCGGTGGTGGAAGGGCCGATGCGACAGTTGGAGGAGGCGGCTCTTCTTTCGGCGCCGACGCCGGGGCTGTACCGTTTGGCTCCATTGGCGTCGGCACGGACGATAATGTGGACGACGATACCGCCGATACGCCTGGATTGACGTTGACATAACCAACGACGTTCTGCGAATAAACACCGGTAGTATTCTGTTCCAATTCAGCCTGGGATGATTCCGTGTTTGGCAATGCGATCGGAGCGGGCTGAACTTGTTGTGCCGGAACTTTTGGTTCTTGTGCGTTGATGCCCAGGGAATTTCGGGGTCTGGAGGCTTGCTGGTTTTCCAGCCGATATTCGAGCACCGGCCTGGGCTCCCGTACGCCTGGGGTGGCTGTTTGCCCTGCATCCAAGGAAAAATACGCTTCCGGCGGCGCGGTCAGCCGCTTGCCATTCAATTCGGCCACCGGGGATTCGGACAGCTTGCCCAGGACATAATTCTCGCCGGCGACTGACCGGATGGTTCCTCCCGCCAAATAGGGCGACAAATCTTTGACCGTCGGCACAGCATCGGCAGGTTTGCCGGTTTCCAATGCCCACTCATTTTTTGCGGCTTCAATCTGCCGCAGGTTGTTGATACAGGCATTTTGCTGGCTGGTCGCCCGAGCTTTAACGAAATTCGGTATGGATATAGCTGCAAGGCCGCAGATCACAAAAATGATAATTGCCGCAATCGCCAGCGAGCGACCGGAGGGAATTTTAATCCGTCGCAGCCAGGGCAGTTTCTGTTCCTGCGGCTGTGGGCGGGCTGATTTGAAATGCGCGAGCAGTGTTTGCCGGCGTTCTTCCCGCAGTTTCAGCGTTGTCTCACGGTCCACCGGCGCGCCGGTTGGATTTTTCATTGCCTCGCGCACGAAACCAATGGTGACTTTGATCTGGTCGTGGAGTTTTTGCAGTTCGGGGTCCCGGGAAATGGTCCAGCGCAACAACTCGGCTTCGGCGGCGGGCAGTTCGCCCAGCAGCAGCGCGGTGAGGCGGGCTTCGATTTGTTCGCGTGATGGCTGGTCCGGATTCATGGCACAACTCCCGTTTTCGCCAGTTCCGCGGCGATGGTTTTTAGCGCGTGATGCAAAATAAAGCCGACGTTGCCGACGGTCAGCCCGGTGCGCGCTGCGATTTCCTTGTAGGAAAGTTCATCGTTGAATTTGAGCCGAACCAGTTCACGGCTCCGTTCGTCCAATGCTTCGAGCCCCAGGCGCACGAGGCCGATGCCTTCCAGGCGAATGATTTGTTCGTCGGGAAATGATGCGGTGTCGGCGTGGTCGGTAATGGGATTCTTCCCGTTTCCATCTTCGGGCGCATTGAGGGAAACCGTGCGGCACTCATGCCGGCGCTGGTTGAGCGCCATATTGCGGACGGTGCGGTACAGCCATCGTTGTGGCTGCTGCACCTGGTCAAATTCGACATGCAGTTTCATGAACGCTTCCTGCACGACGTCTTCCGCGAGCGCCAGATCGCCGGTGAAACGCAGGGCATAACTCAAGAGCGGCGATTCCAAAGCTGCAAACAGCTCCTCAATCGTCTCCGGGCCGGGCGATTCGGCGTTGCCTTTATCTGGTCGCATCAGGGCCATTCCGACCTGGTTTTTGCAATCAAGTTTGATTGATTCATGCGTTGCGGCTTCTAAAAACCGCCCAAACGTCGTGTTCACAGGGTATGACACGCGAGCGGCGGGTTTATTAGTTGAAAACACCGAATTTTGTTTGGGGTTTCGGTGGGGGAAAAATAGTCCGCTCGCCAATTAATCGGACGGATCGGACATATCGGGTGGATTCGGGCGATCAGCACGGCAGCCACCATGTTCATCGTTGCGCAAAATAATCAGGGCAACCACGACCTTGAAAACGGCCGCATCTCAAACACGAGGTTTGTTGAACTCACGCTTACGGTAATATTCGTAACGCTTCCCGATTTCAATCGGAAGTCGCGCGGAGTTAATCCATAGCCCGGAACCCGCAAATAGATGCTGACCTGATCGCCAGGCACCGCTGGAAAACGAAAGGAGCCGTCGATGCCAAACGGGGATGATAATGAATTGCCCATCGAATCATCCCCAAGGAAATAAAACGATTTGGGTGGAAGCGGCTTTCCATTGCTCAAAAGGATTTTTCCCGCCACGGGGCAGACGGGCACAGCCTCGATGTCCCCGATATTGTTGGCCGAATCATTTTCTCCCAAATGCACATTGGTTTGCGGAACGGCACATCCGGACGCAGGCAGGTCCCAGCTGCCACAAATGGAAAAACTTTGATTGGGCGGAAGATGCGAAAAAACGAACTTTCCCTGGGCATCGGTTAACGTCCACTCCTTCCAAAACCAGCAGTTCGAGCGGGCGCCACAGGCATTGAGGCGTATTTGGGCATTCGCGACCGGCTTGCCGGAACTCAATAATCTGCCGTCGAGCGAAGCTCCTTCAACCAGGGTCATTTGATGGACGGGCCTCGCAAAGCCAGCAAGCCCTTCCGGCATGGTACCGGTGCGCGCCCATTCCTGGTTGTCTGCATCCGAAGGCCATTGCGCAAAGTCTGACTCGGCAAATCCGTCCGCTGCGACCGTCCCATCCACAGCGTCAAAAGCAGTTTTGCCGATGATCACGAAATTGCCGGCCTGGTCTGAAACAAAATAAGGGTCCACGTCAAATGCCGGCCACGTCATACTTGCATTTCGCGTTGAACCCCGAATCTCGATCAACGCGCCGGGAATCGGATGACCGAGCGGATCGACGACCTGTCCATGGAGGATCCTGTCTTGCGACACATTGGTGTCCGCTGCCTCAAGCGAAACATTCAATGGGGCGGTTGGATCGATTTGACTTAGCCACTTCAATTGGCATCCCGGCGCCATGACATAGCCAGAATAGAGCCACTGGGGATCGAGCGATCCGATTTTAAAATCGCCCTGGCCATCGGTTCGTGCGCGGACGGGAAGAGGCGGATATCGCATGGAAATGGATGATTCAAAATTGGTCTTGAGCAGTGCATTGCAAACCAGAATCGTCGCTTTTACAGATTGATTTGGCAGAATGATTCGCCCCGTCAGGTCAATGGGAGCAAGGGTATAAACGGGATTTGGATCAGCAAATGCCGGCGAAAACGCGGCTACGAGCATACTGGCCAGCACGCCAATTTTGATGGATTTGGCTTTCATATCTCATTCGACGGATTTCTAAAGGCTTTGCTCCATGAAGCGTGGGTCCAGACGACTTGTCCAGTTTTGATTTTTCCGCATTCTTTTGCTGACATTGATGGGAATAGCGCCCTTTTCCGATACCATCCGCGCTCACGCCGCACCATGCAATGACTATGCATACAAGGATATGGCAGATGTTTTGAGCATACCGTTAGTTGGAGGCTCGTGGCATTCGCCCTCACCCCAGGAGCCCCCGAGGAGAGGGAGAATCGTATACCGGTTGTTGGAGGGATTGTACGGGCGGGCGACGATCAACGACCGGCAGGTTTGGAAACCTGCGGCACGGCAGACTTGGAAGTCTGCGCTACGTGGCGGGGCGGGAAAGTGATGGAAATAGATTCAGCATCCAATCTTTATTTGCGTGAGCTTCTTCACGTGGCTCGGTCTGAAATAAATGGGCCGCCTGAACCTGTGCCTGCCATTTGCCGGGATCGCCTTTTTGGGCGTTTCCACGGTTTTTGCCGCGCCGACGTTTAAGTCCTGCGAAATTGATGGCCAGGGTTCGGAAATTATGTGCTGCGACCTGAATGGCAACGGCCTGGATGACCTGGTGCTTCTGGACGGCACGGATCTTTCCATTTATTTCCAGGATTCAACGCAAGGTTTCGAGCGCAAGCCGCAGCAACAATTTCGGCTCGATGGGCGTCCATCGCTGGTGTGGCCAGCCCGGATGGGGAAAAAGGCTGAAAGCCTCCTGATGATGACCAGCGATGGCGTGACGGAATTTGATTTTACCAATGAGACCAGTCCGCCCGCGCGGCAGGAGATCATCAGGCAAAAAACGATTATTCCCGAGGCGATGGATGAAACGAACGCGATGTATTTTCCCCTGTCGGCAAAGACGGGCGGCGACTGGCCGCTGTTGCTGGCGCCGGTGGCCGACGGCGGTTTGCAGGTCTGGCAGCACCAGGACACCTGGCGCCTGGCGCAATTCATAACGAATGCCATGAATGCGATCGTCGCGCCGTTCATACAAAATCCCGGCTATTCCGAGTGGTTCACGCTGAGCCTGAGCATTGGCGACGTCAACCATGATGGCCGTGACGATCTCATGGTGGATGTTGACAATGGAGACGGCACTGAGACTTACAGGCTGTATCTCCAGAATACCAACGGCTTATTCAACCTGGAACCGGCGCTAGTGTACACCAACAAGGACAATAATTGGCGCACGACGATCGCGTGGACGGACATCCAAGGGAACGGCCGGCTGGATCTCATCAAGAGCACTGTCTCGGACGAACAGTCCTTTGTGCCGGGGTTGCCCTCCGGCAAAGTCATGGTGGCGGTTTATATGGCGAATCAAGATGGCCGGATTCCTGATGCGCCGACGCAGGTCTTTCGCAAGAGCGATTGGTCGGGCTACGTGCCTGTAGTGGACGTGGACGGAGACGGCTTCATGGATCTGGTTCTGGGAGATATTCCCATAGATTCCCGCGAAGGCTTCCGGAAAATGATTACGGAGAAAAAGTTCAATCTGAGCCTTCGGCTGCATTTCTTCCGGCCCGGCGCTGGTTTTTCAAACGACACGGATTACGAGCGCACGGCGCCTGTTTATTATGGCAGCGACCTGGGATGGAGCCCGGGCGACCGCCTATATTTCGATAAGCTCCTCAGTTTAAACGGCGATTTCAACGGCGATGGCAAAAAGGACCTGCTCGTGAGGGACGATAAGGACAATATCTCGGTTTATTTTTTAAATTCGAGGGAGAGCGGTTTCAGCACCCGGCCGGACCTCGAATTTCCCTGTCCCGAACAAATGGATTGGTGGCAAATCAAGGACTTAAACGGCGATGGCATCAGCGATCTGATCGTCAAGCTCAGAGACCAGGACCTTTTTCGGATATTTATCAGCCAGGGCAAATAGATGATGTTTTCTTTCAAATCAATCATCGCCAGCGCTTTGTTGCTCTTAGGCGCCGTTCAGGCCATCGGGGCGGAAACAGATAGCTTCCTGTGCCAGACCATCACGCTGCCGACAAAGGGTATGAATACGCGATTTGCCGATTTGAATGGCGGAGGACGGTTTGATTTGCTGGCGGTTGATTCGTTTGGCAAACAGTTGTTGATTTACCGTCAGCGAGCCGATGGTTTTACCAATACGCCTGACCAAATCATCGATTTGCCGCCGCAGACGGGGTGGATTGCGCCGGCTCGTGTGGGAGCGACGGTGGCGGCGCGGCAGCGCCGCCCTACCGGGACGAATTTTGACCTTTTGGTGTCCACGGCGACGGGAATGGTTTATTACCGGCAGGTCGGCGGCGCGTTTGAGGCAAAACCGCGTGTGTTATTCAAAGCAGACCAGGTGTTTACCGCCAACACTTCCCCCAATCTTCTCCGCGCTTTCACAAACGCGGCTATTCCGGTTATGTCGGCCACGCAGGCATGGCTCTACCGGCGGAACGATCAATTGGAATGGACATCCAGCCCGCCCATGCTCCTGGAAGCTCAACACGGCAACTGGTCTGGCTACCTCAACGGATGGTCCGGATGGTACATGGGGCCGGATGCGGGACGCACGCTGAAGGTCGAGCAGCGTTATCTCTCCAGGCCGGAGCCCGGCGTTACTTACATGCCGGAAAATGACGGCATCGCAAAACTCATCGCCACTTTGAAAAAAAACGCCCCTTCGAGCCTGCCGCCTGGGACGACGCAAGTGGACCTTGACGGAAACGGACGGAAGGACCTGGTTGTCTGGCAGTCCTCGGTTCAGGCTTATCACACCGACGTTTATGTTTTTCTTCGCGGCGCGGATGGACAGTTGCCGGAACGGCCCACGCAAATCCTGCATTGCCGTGGGGTGCCTATATACATCAATTCGGCATGGACGCCTATCGCTGACCTTAAAAATGACGGCAGGTACGAACTCGTTCTTTTGGAACCTGATTTCATTGTGACGTCGATTGGCGGCCTGGTGGATCTGGCGCTCACGCGGGGAGTGAAACTCGCGATTACCGTGCGCACGTTCAGCCACGGCGAATTTGCGCGAACGGCTGAAACGGCCGTATCGTTCAGAGCCTTGTTTTCCATTTATGGCTCGTGGGAATGGCCATTTCTCATTCGCGGAGATTTTAATGGCGACGGGCGTCCTGATTTGATCGTCAAGCGTTCAGCCACTCAGTGGGAAATCTATTACAGCACCGGCGAGGGCCACTGGTTCGAACCGCAACCAAGCATGACCTTTGAACTGCCCGGACAATCTTATTTTGAGCGCCGTTATTTTGACACTACTGACATCAATGGGGATGGCCGGTCGGATATTGTCTCGCATGATTTGGATGACCCTCGTACTTTCATTTTTCTGACACAACCCGAAAGGCTTCCATGAACCGCAACATTCTCATTCGAACGATTCTCCCTCCCCATGAACCTGCTTCGGAGCTCGGCTGTGTCGAAGACCAGCCGCAGCGCGTCGCAACGTTCGCGGCTGCTGCGGCTGGCGCCCCTTTGCCCCGAACACAGCCGCGCTCCGTGTGCCAATCGGTTCAGGGGTTCAATGCGCGAAGTTTTCCTTGGGCGAATTCTCACCCCGGCCCTCTCCCCAAGGAGAGGGAGAATCGTCCTCCGATGGTTGATGACGACGAACGATCATCTCGATTCATGGATCCAGTTCCCGCGAAACAAATTGGAAAGAGGCAACCCATGAGCCAGCATTTTGCAGCGCAGGTTTCCAGAGCCGCCGTATGGCGGAATTTTAAATGCGGAAGCGATCGTGCGACTAGCGGATTTGGAAACCCGCGATACGGCAGGTTTGGAAACCTGCGCTACGATTCATGGGAAGCCCCCTTTCGAAATTGTTTCGCACGCACTGAGGGCATGAACCAAAGGTGGTGGAGGACGGCGCGCTGCGCCGTCCCCGCCCGCGCAGCAGAGCGGGCGGAACATACGTCGTACAAGGGTGACCATACTCCTTGCGCCGCTGCACGCGGCGCTACACGGCGCAGCGCGCCGTGTTCCACCACCTTTCGTTCACGGGAAGGGGGCAAACCATGAGCGATTCCGTGCCGGCGCTGGTTTTGGAAAATGTGTCCAAACGTTTTGGACGCATTCATGCGGTCAACCTGCTTTCGCTGGAAGTTAAGCCGGGCGTCATGGCGGGGTTCCTGGGACCCAACGGAGCGGGCAAGAGCACCACGTTGTACATGATTCCCCGGCTGATCCGGCCGACGGGCGGTTCAATCCGCCTATTTGGGGTCGACATTTGGAAAGACTTTAAGAAGGCCATCCGGCCGGTCGGCATTACGGTCGAATCACCCGCTTTTTACGAGTATCTCTCGGGCCGCCGGAACCTCGAACTGGCCGCGCGCGTGCTGGGGAACGTTTCATCGCGCGAAATTGATGAAGTCCTCGAACGCATCGGACTGGCTGGGCGGCAGCATGACCGTGTGCGGGTTTATTCCACGGGGATGCGGCAGCGCCTCGGCGTTGGGCGGGCGATGTTGGGGCGGCCACGGCTTCTAATCCTGGACGAACCGACGAACGGGATGGACCCGGAAGGCACCGAGGAAATGCTTTCGTTCCTGCGGGAGAAAGTGAGAAATGATGGCCTGGCCATTTTCATATCGAGCCATCTCATGTCGGAAATCGAGGAGTATTGCGACACGGTTTACGTCATCAACCAGGGACAATTGGCGGCCTCTGGAAATGTGCGGGAGCTGCTAAAGCCGCATGAGCGAATTGTCCGTGTCACGTGCGTGGGCAAAATCCCGGGACAGGATTTTGCCAGCCGCCACGAACAGGTACGAAAGGTCGAAGTTCTGGCGGCTGACATGGTGGAAATCACGCTGGCCCGGGACGATTCAGCCTGGCTGAACCGCTGCCTGCTCCAGGAAGGTTTTCAGGTCTCGGCCATCATGCCTAAACAAAAAACATTGAAGGAGTTTTTCCTTTCCATCACCGGCCATAAAGATCATGCATAGCCAGTTCCTGCCATTATTGCGAAACGAGATCACCAAGGCCGCGCGGCGGAGGGTGCCCTACTTTGGATTTTTTTGCATTGGAGTGCTCTGCGTGGCCATTTACCTGGCGGCGGGCCGGTTGAGCGGCGGGTTGAGCAGCGAGTCTACCGACAACGGATGGGGTTACCTCGCCTTTTCCATGCAACTGGTATTCACCGATCTGGGCCCGATTTTTATTGTCAACTTTGCGGCATTGTTGCTCGCCCAGGAAACCGGCGCCGGGACTATCCGGGCTGCGCTGGCGGCGCCGGTGCACCGGTGGGAATTGTTTGCAGCCAAGGCAACGGTCGGGCTGCTCTATATGCTCGCGATTTCGGCGGCGGCGCTCTTGTTTTCCATCGCGCTGGCCAAAATGAATTACCATTTCGACGCGGTGGGTGATTCGTTCGGCGTCGTCTACGGCCGGAAAGAAGCTTTTCACGAATTTCTGCTGGGCTATGCGATGAGTTGGATTCCGCTGGTCCCGCTTGTGGCGTTTGGCTTGTTCATGTCCACGATTATTCGCACTCCGGGAACGGCTGTGTCAGTAGCAACCGCGACGCTGTTGATCATCGATTTTACGAAGAATCTTGTCGGGCTTGGGCCTTATGTTTTCACCAGGGACATCACTTTCCCCTGGGTCGTGCTCTCGCAACTCGCGCAAGGCACGGACTATGAATGGCGGCCTGAAGTCTGGAACATGATCATCCTGTCGGGCACATTTGCTGTGGCGGCGTTTGGCGCCGGTTTGATCATCTTTGTGCGGCAGGATCTAAATAAGTGAATTTCACGCCGAAGACCCACGAACCCTGGGGCAACTTCGTGAACTCAATAACGCATCGCGACCAGTGCTGTCCGTCCAATTCCATTAATATAAGATGGTGGAGGATGGCGCTCTGCGCCGTCCCGCCCGCGCAGAGCGGGCGGAACATATGTCGTACACGGTTGACCACACTCGTTGCGCCGCTGCACGGCGCAGCGCGCCGTGTTCCACCACGCTATGGTTCATGGCCCGCATGCGTGATTCGCGAATCATTCAGACTCTCCGGGGCGATCTTCGCATCGTGAAAACCGATGAAATCATGCTTAAACTTTAACAATTTTACAAACTTTGAACGTTATGGCTTCCGTTACGGTCTAAGTACCTTGTCTTTATGGGGGGGACTGGAATAGACATATTATGAACGAGACGACAAATAAGTTACAGTTATTAACACCGGAACCATCAGAGCGACTGCTCAAAATCTTCGAGTTCCTCAAGACCTACCTCGATCTGCGCTATCCGCACGTGCGGGACATCAGCCAGCAAATGCGAGTGCTTTGGTTGAATGACCTGACGCCGGATGCGGCCATTGAAATCTTCCGCCCGAACGGTGACACAAAGCAGGAACCCGAGGAGGAGGAAAGCGACGTCGTTCTGCGTATCACGCGGCCGAGCCTGACGCATTGTCCGACGCCGCCTGTCGCGATTGCGGACTGGTTGAAACCCGGCTGGCAGGAGATTGACGCCTACGCCGAGGTGCAACCGACCCGGACGGCGCGGGAAAAGAGCGAATCGGAAAAGATCGAGCGGTTTGAGGACGTGCCGCAACGTCCGGCGGCGTTCCGGAAATGGCAGGAAGAACGGGCCGAATGGCAACGGACGGAACAGCCGGCGCGTCAGGCGCTGGCGCTCTTCCAGGGCGTCTATGAATGGTTTGGCATTCTCGAGCGCGAAGCCGAACAAATCGAACTGCTGGTCGGTGACGGGCTGTTGCACTGCCCGGATGGCGCCGGGGCATTCAACCATCAAGTGCTGCTCCAACGGATCGAACTGGAATTTTATCCAGAAAAGGGCGACCCCGAATTTGTGTTCCGCAGGCGCGAGCAACCGCCGGAATTGTATGTAGAATTCCTGCGACTGCTTCCAAAAGCAAACCACCAGCAGATTGCGAAATGCGTGGATGAATTGAAACAGGCCGAACTGTCGCCGTTGGGTGGCGAGGAAACGGACGGGTTTCTGCGCCGGTTGATTTACGGCCTCTTTCCAGGGGCCGGTGACGTCCTGGCCGCGGGCGACCCGCCAAAAGACGACCAGCCCACGATCCGCCGGGCGCCGGTCATCTTCATGCGCCAACGCCGCTCAGGAGTGGAGAATGTCTTTGATATGGTTCGCGAAGACATCGGCAGGCGCTCGGAATTTTCCTCGGCCCTGCTGCAAATCGTCGGCCTGGGCAACGGCCCGCGCGCCGGGGCGACGGAACCAGCTCCCCTGCCCTCGCCTAAAAGCGCGGAGAGGGAGATTTTGTTGAGCAAGCCGGCGAACAAGGAGCAATTGGAAATCGCGCACCAACTGGCGAAGCGCGATTGCGTGGTGGTGCAGGGTCCGCCGGGAACCGGCAAGACGCATACGATTGCGAACCTGCTCGGACATTTGCTGGCACAGGGAAAACGCGTCCTCGTCACCGCGCATACGCCCAAAGCGTTGCGCGTGTTGCGTCAGAAAGTCGTGGAACCATTGCGGCCGTTGTGCATCAGCGTTCTGCAAAACGATAAGCAGAGCCAGGAGGAACTGCAACAGTCCATCCGCCAAATTTCCGTCCGACTCACCCAGGACGACCAGGTGCTGGAACGGGAGGCCGAGCAGATACAGCGCAACCGCGAAGGAATTATGGCCGAGTTGGCCCGTGAGCGGACGCGGTTAGTGGAGGCGCGCCAGGATGAAATCCGCGGCATCCGGTTCGGTGGCAAAGAGACGCGCCCGACCGATGCCGCCAAGCGCGTGAAACGAGGTGTCGGCTCGGATGATTGGATTCCCGGTCCGGTCAATTTGGGTGAGGAATCGCCATTGTCGCCCGCCGAGGTCGCGGCGCTCTATCACACAAATGCGCGGGTCAGTCTTCGTGACGAACGCGAATTGAAGGCGGGCCGCCCGGACATAACGGTGTTACCCACGCCGAAAGCGTTTCGGGAATTGATGGATGAAATCACCGCCTTATCCGCGCAGAACCTCCGTTACCGGGAGGAATTGTGGAATGGCGCGTCGGGGCCGGATGACCTGGCGGAGTTCGACCGGATGTTGTCCCGCGCGACCAAAGCCATTGAATTTTTGAAAGACAGCGCGCCCTGGCAATTGGAAGCGGTCCAGGCGGGACGCGATGGCAACGGCGCGCGCCAGGTTTGGGATTCTTTCGTCAAGATGATTGAAGATTCCTGGCGCGAAGTTCAGGAATGCAACGCCCAGGTCATGGCTCACGGCCCACAGGTGGATGACCAAAGACCGCCGCGCGAGCTGTTGCCCATCGTGGATGAAATCATTCATCACATCGAGGCCGGCAAATCATTCGGACGACTGACGAAATTGACCAAACCACATTGCCACCAACTCATCACCGCGGTGCGCATCGGCAATCGGCCGCCGGCGTTGAACCAGCCGGCGCAATTTCGCGCGGTGCGGGCGCTGCTGCGCATGCAGATTATTCGGGAAGAACTTGCCGAACGGTGGACGCGGCAGATGTCAGCCAACGGCGGGCCGCCAGCGGAGGAATTGACTGACCAACCCGAGAAAGTCGCGCACGGTTTTGTGCCGACAATCCAGAATTGCATGGACTGGCATCAGTCAACCTGGCTGGCATTGGAAAGCGATTTTGAGCGACTCGGTTTTCGCTGGCAGGATTATCTGGAATCCACGCCACCGGAGACGGGAATCAACGCGGAATTGCGCCGCCTGCGCGCGGCGGTGACCGGCGAATTGGAAACCATCCTCAAGGCCCGGGCGGGCTGGTTGCGCGAAAAACATCTGGAACGCGTTTGGGCGACCTGGCTCGCTGCCCTTCCGGAAAGTAACCAGCCTGAAGCGGCGGCAACCCAGGAGGTGCGAAAGGCACTCCGCGAAGCATCGCCGAAGGATTACGAGCAGGGTTACGAAGAATTGATTCGCCTCAAGAACCTGGAGCCGGACCTGGAATCGCGCCGGCACTTGCTCGCCCGTTTGCAGACGACCGCGCCTGCATGGGCTTCGGCGGTGGAGAACCGGCATCCGGTCCACGCCAAACCGGAACCGCCCGGCGACCCTGCGGATGCCTGGGAATGGCGGCAGTTCCACGATGAATTGGAGCAAAGGGCAAAGACATCATTCGACGAGTTGCAGCAGAACATCGAGCGCCTCAACAAAGAACTCATGGAGGCGACGGCGCAATTGGCCGAGAAACGGACGTGGGCGAGCTTGATCCGGCAAATTAGCCCGGAAGAACAACACGCTCTCAAATCGTACGCTTTGACGCGAAATAAACTGTCCAAAACCGGCGTCGGCGTGCGCGACGCGGAGTTACGCGCGGCGGCGAGAAAGGAATTGACCGTGGCCAAGGGCGCGGTGCCGGTCTGGATCATGCCCTTGAACGAAGTCGCCGAGTCCTTCGATCCGCGCACAACGCGGTTTGATGTCGTGATTATTGACGAGGCCAGCCAGTGCGATGCCACGGCCATGTTCGCGCTCTACCTTGGGCGCCAGGCCGTCATTGTGGGCGATGACGAACAGGTCACGCCGATAGCCGTGGGCGTGGACATGAAGGAGGTCGAGGAGTTGATTGACATCCACCTGCCAAAGGATTTTCCGTCGCGGCAACATTACGACGGAACCACCTCCATCTACGAACTGGCGCAAGTTTCGTTCGGCGGCGTCATCCGGCTGGTGGAACACTTCCGTTGCGCGCCAGACATCATCGCCTTCAGCAATCACCTGTCTTACCGGGGCGAAATCAAACCGTTGCGCGAGGCGTCTGCCATCAAGCTGGCGCCGCATGTCGTTTCGCATCGCGTGCAATGGAGCGGCGGCGTCCAACGGGACGAAATCAATCATGTTGAAGCGGAGGCGCTGGCATCACTCGTCTGCGCCGCATTGGAACAACCGGAATATGCGACGAACAAGGAAGGCAAACCGATGTCGTTTGGCGTCGTTTCATTGGTCGGCGATGAGCAGGCAATGAAGGTGGAGGCCATCCTTCGCCAGCGCCTCGAACCGGCGGAGTATCGACGACGCCGGATTCTTTGCGGCGATTCGGCGCAATTTCAGGGCGATGAGCGGGATGTCATGTTCCTCTCCGTTGTCGATGCGCCTCCGGCGGACCCGCCGCTGCCGATACGGCAGGAAGGTCCGAAAAAGATCTTCAAGAAACGGTTCAACGTCGCCGCCAGCCGTGCGTGCGACCAGATGTGGGTGGTCCACAGCCTCGACCACGAAACCGACCTCAAAGTGGGCGATTACCGGCGGCGGCTGATCGAGCACGCCATAAATCCAGTCGCGTGGGAAGAGAAACCGAATCAACTGCCGAACAAGACGGAATCCGTATTCGAGCGCCGGGTACAGGCCATCCTGACTGCGGCGAATTACGTGGTGCTGCCGCGATTCCAGGTCGGCAGTCACCGAGTTGACCTGGCTGTGGTCGGCGGCGGGCGGCGATTGGCGGTGGAGTGCGACGGCGAGCGGCACCTCGAACCGGGCCAGTTGCAGGAAGACATGGAACGCCAGGCTGTATTGGAAAGGCTTGGCTGGCAGTTTGTCCGCGTGCGCGGCAGCATCTTTTTGCGCGACGAAGAACGCGCGATGGAACCTGTTTTCCGGCGGATCGAGGAATTGGGCATCACCCCGGATGCAAAACCTGCCGAACCGAAATCACCGGCGGAAGCGAATGAATTGGTCCAGCGAGTGGTCCGGCGCGCCGAAGAATTGCGTTCACAATGGCGGGAGGAAAATAAGGCAAAAGAGGCGTCCAAGGGGCCAGCCAAACAGGGCGAAAAACCTGTTTTGCGACCCCGTCGCATTCGCACCCGAAACTATTCGATGGTGTGAGGCATGGGCGGCGCGGACACGCTAAAGCGTGGACACCAAACGTAGCAATGCGCGATCATTGGACTGCCAGCGGAGCACCGTCAGACCTTAATCGGCAGAACGAGCATCACGCGGTTGTCCTGGTAAAGGCGGCGTTGAAGCTCGAATACAGCATGGTTGTGAAACCAACGGCCAATGCGATTTTCATCATCGAATACCAGTTGTCCGGCGAAGAATTGTGCTTGCGGGAATTGTTCAGCGACGTCGTTGCACATCTTTTCCGCTTCGTCCACGACGTCGGTCCCCAGGGCGATGTGCGATTCCGCGTAGAATCCGCGTTTGCTGATATAGGACACGTAGCGGTTCACCTCGGTGCTTGTATGTTTGCGCAGGTTTTCCACCTCCCTGGCGCCTTTGAAGTTGCCGGCATCCAGAATCCCGACCTGCACGAAAATGAAATTTTGATAAACCTTCGGAAACATACGAATGACCGCCAGCAGCGTATGCAGGCCGATGCCGTTGAAACCAGTCACCAAAAATACGGCAGTACGGACGTTCGTATCGCGCGGCGGACACGGCTTTAACTCACTCGTAATGGCATGATCGGCCATGGCCGCCGCCACAAGTTCATTGAGTCGTTCCAGTCTCTTCTGCGTCTGCGCGTAATATCGTTTCACCCAGAAAGCCACGCCAATCAGGAGGCCGGTGACGAGCAATGTGACCCAGCCGCCTTGAAAAAATTTCACCATGCACAGGGAAACCAGAATGCTGCCGGTGAGCAACAAGCCAGCGCCGTTGACCAGTATTTTGATTTTCCATTTCTGCTCTTCCGCGCGCAGCTTCCACCAATGGCGCACCATGCCCAGTTGCGAAAGGCTGAAGGTGATGAAAACGTTGATGCTGTAAAGGACGACCAGAGTGTCCACGGCCGCTCCCGTGAGGAACACCACCAGCAATGCGGCAATACCCATGATCAACACACCGTTCTGCGTCACCAACCGGTCGCTCAAGTTGGCGAAAGGCGCCGGCATCCAACGGTCCACCGCCATGTTGGCCAAAATGCGCGGGCCGCCGAAAAATCCGGTTTGCGCCGCAATGAACAGCAGAGCCGCCGAGGACGCCATGGCCGCCACCACAAAACTGTGCCCTGCCCAACCGGGCCAAGCCGCCGTGATTTTCCCGAACAGCACGGCGTTGAGCGTCTGGCCATCCACGTGCTCCACTTGATACAAGAGATACGCCAGCAGCAATCCACCGACGACGAACGACAGCGATGCGCACATGTAGACCATCGTGCGTTTTCCCGTCTGCACTCGCGGCTCGCACAGGCTATTCAAGCCGTTGCTCACCGCCTCAATTCCCGTATAGGTACCGGCGCCCAGGCTGTAAGCTCGCAGGATGACCGCGATCAGTCCAAGCATACCAACTTCCGCATGATCGGATTTCACGTCCGTCACCAACCCATGCGCAATATCCGGCAAGTCACCAAAGTGCGCCACGATCGCCCAAACGATTCCGAAAGTGTAAGTGGCCACGAACAAAAAAAATACCGGCATCCAAAGCACGACCGATTCCTTGGCCCCCCGCAAATTCAAGAGTATCAGCAGAACGATAATCCCGACGGAAAACTTCAATTTCCACACCTGCCATTCCACCGGCAGCATGCTGAAGAGCGCGTCCGTGCCGCTGGCCACGCTGATGGCGATGGTCAGGATGTAGTCCCCGATGAGCGCGCAGCCGGAAGCCACACCCACCGCCGGCGAAAGCAATTTGCTGGCGACCAGGTACCCGCCACCGCCCGAGGGAAATACTTCGATGATTTGTGAATAGCTGAGGCAAATGATGACAATCGTCAGGATAGAGCCCGCCGCAACAAACAAACTCAAATGCGTATGGCCTCCTAACGCCAGAAAGGCCGCTTCCGGACCGTAGCACGAGGAAGATAAACCGTCCGCGCCCAACCCCACCCACGCCAACAACGCAATCAGCGACATGCTATGGAATATTTTCTTGTCGGAAAGATTCCGCGCCCTGCCAATGAACACGTCTTTGGCCAGATTGAATATGTCCATAGAAAAATGCTTGAAAGCTTCAGATTGCCAGCCTCATTTAAATCATTGGAAGGGCCTGTTTTGACGGATAAACCTTCGTTGAAAATGAGACATTTCCGCTCAAATGTTCCATTCCCGAAAGCAGAGGGCAATACAATTTATGGGCTTTGCCCTACTGGATTTGCACGCGATAGAAACACGTCCCGCTTGTGGCCTGGTTGGTCATAGACACCGTCGAATTGATTCCCGCAAGGCTGTTGCCGATCGGAGTCCATTGCGCATCCGTTAAGCGGTTTTTGTACTGTAGCTGGTAGTTGAAGCCGGGTTGCGTCGGAAATGACAGGATGAGATTGGTGTTTGCCAGGCGGGCATTGACCGCAAAAACGGGAACGAGCATAAGGAAGTTGGCATTGCAATCGGAATCGGCGGAACTCGGCCTTTCCAACTGCAGGGTGTTCGTCGAACCGTTGAATGAAACCGTCACGAGGTTCCCGGAATTGTCTTCGAGAGGAATATAATTATAGCTTTCCCACGCAGTCAGCGGCACTGAGAATGTGCCCAGGAGCGTTGTGGTTTGCGTTGTGGTTCCCCAGCCGCCGGTCACGCGCGAAAGCGCGCAGGTGGTCGCGCTGCCTCCTGAAGCCAGGCGCGCATAGACATGATAGTTACCGGACGGATAATGCCTCGTGTAGTTTGCCCACGAACCGGCGCTGAAATAGCCGATGCTATAGTCAGTATAGCCGGTTCCTTCGTACTGCGCTCTTGGCGCGTCTCCGTTCACTTCTGTATCCATTCCGTTGGGCCGATAAAGGTCCGTTCCGCCAAAATTGACCTGGTGCGTGTCCACGTTGGTTTCGGCGCTCAATCCGAAATAGGCATTGGTCTGGGGATTGTCAATGAAGCGGCCGCCGCCGTAATCAAAATCCTCGGCTTCCCACGTATAGTTTGCCGGGCTGAAGGTATCAAACGATCTGGTGGTCGTTGCCATGTTGCCATTTGTGTCGGTCACGGTGACCACAACCGTATAGACCGTGTTGGGCTGCAGGCCGGGGCAACTGACATTCCAATTATTATTGGAACCGGTAAGAACGAGGTTCGTGGCGATCGCGCCATTGACACTAACGACAATGTTGCTGGCGGGAATTCCGTACCCCGACGTGACGTTAAAGGCAAAGGTGTTGGTTGATTCAAGCAACGTCCCACCGACCGGGGTCACATTGTTGAGCGCCGGCCACAGTGAGTTTGTATAGGTAAACGACGCCTGAAAAGTTTTCCCCAAAGCCCCGCTGACATTGACCGAAAGGACGATTTGCGGCGAAAGCTGCTGAATCGTGACGCCGGGATCGGCGGATTCAAATCCAGTCGCAGAACGATTCAGTGTCACAGTCAGTGAACCCGTGTTGGTTTGTGTGGGGTCCGATATTCCAACGGAAATGCCGTTCGAACTTTCCATGGTAATGATCGACGCCCCATTATTGACGGAAATAAAATCAACTGAACTGGGTCCGTTGGTCCAAAAATTGGCAGCCTCGACTCCCAGTGAAGATTTTTTTACCGCCTGAACGAAGGAAGAATTCGTAAGTATCGTGATGTCTGGAGCGCGCGCGTAGTTGCTGACGCTCGTGGTATTCATATTTGGCAGGATGACGCAGGAATAACTGGCGTTTGTCGGCTGGAGGCCGTGGTTGAACCAAAGTTTCAGGTAATCATCCGTATAAACCGTGGTAGAATCGCCGGAGTTGATTTCGGACCAGGAACCGGAGTTTTGTAGAAAAACAGCCTGGAGATTCGAGTTGCCGGCGGGAAAGTAGTACCCGCCGGTCCCGCTCAATGCGCACCAGGAAGCTGTAGCGCTGGGCAGATTCGAACTCCAGCCGACAGCCGGTGTGATGCCGACGCCGTTCAAGGTGAAACTACTCGTAATTGGATTACCCAGGCGCCGGTCTTCGGCCGTTGTATCCACTTCCGAGGGGCCGGAACACGTGATTCCGGCGCCAAGACACACAATTTCATCGTCCAGCATGAACCACGATTTTTTCGCGTAGAGCGTCGTGTCCCAGCCGTGCAATTGCATGCCGGCCACACCGTACGTATATTTCACTTGCGCCCCGCCGACCCAATTTTGGCCGGTCGTCGACGCTTCACCCGCCGAATTGGCGTGCGAATTCGTTTCCACGGTTGTGCCGGGCAAATGATACGGGTCCACGGTCGGCCAGAAGTCGCCGCTAAACTGGGTTTCCACACTATTGCTCATGTAGAGATAGGTCATTCCGTCGCCGGTAAACCAGCCGTGCAGATTTCCACCATTAATCGACTCGTAATTGGCAATGCGGCTGGATGACATACTGATGCCGAAGGCAAAACCGTTGCGCAACGCCACGACACGGTCCATGTCCGGGTACTGAAATTGCCCCGAAAGCAAGGACGGCGAGTTGACCCAATTTGTAAGTGAATACGCCACCGAAGAAGGCGCAAACTGCGCGATGTCGCGGACTGCCGAAAACGTGCCTCCCGCATCATCGGATTCAGTTTCATACGACCATGAAACGACTCGCCCCCGGACCATATCCATCATGGCGTTGTCATAGACCAAAGGCTCAAACGAGGCCGAAACCCAATTATAAACATTCGTCAGATTCGGGTCCGATATTTGCCAGGCCGACCCATTCAAAAGGTTCACAATTTCGGGAATGTCGCCGAGCAGGACCAATCCGTAATGCCCGTTGTAGGCAATGTCCGTGTGAAACACAAAAGAACCGTCGGTATGAAATCCGTCTCCGCTGCTGACATAGAGAAAGACCGGGCTTAAGTTGGTTTGGCCGGAGGCAATTTGGCCGCTGTTTTTACACAGAATGCCACAAATGATCGCAACCAGCGCCTTATCCGAGGTGTTTGCGCCAGTCATCCAGCCATACGTGGCGTGAGCGCTGCCGGGACTGAAGTTATTTTCCGAGTTGACGTAATTGGTCAGTTCCAGTGGCGTTAATGCCGGGTACATCAAAACGGCTGCATTGTTTAAGACCTGCGGCGAGCCAATTTCCCAGTCATACCAGTTGCCATACTCGGAAGCGGCTGGCGTATAACAATTGGTGCACATAAAATCCAGGCCGCTATTAATCGCTGCAGCGAGCGACGTGCTGCCATGCAATGAAGAGCCAGGCATGGCCCAAGCCAGGGCCATTTCCTCCAATTGCTGAAACGTCGTCGTGATGTTTGCAGAACTGCTGCCAAGGGGAAGATCGTCCCACACATCAGCGCGCCCGGGGCTGGTGTCCATGCTGCTCCAATAACTGTTCGCCGTCGCGGCGACGCTGGACGCGCTTCCTGCGTTGGTCATCAGGTAATTTTGCCAATAGACCCGAAGCGTGTCGAATTGGTCGGCGTGGCAATGCGGTGCGAAGGTGAAGACCAACCAGATCGGTAAAAGAATCAAAAACATCGAACATCGAACATCGAATGCTGAACATCGAATGCCGGATATATCCGATTTAATGATTACTAAGTCATGGGGAGCGGCCTTGAACCCGCTTGTTGCGCCGCTGCACGCGGCGCAACACGGCGCAGCGCGCCGTGTTCCACCACACCACGGTTCATGGAGAGCCCTCTTTCTTTTCAAGGATGCATTGGGACCATGAACCGATTGGCATACGGAGCGCGGCTGTGTGCGGGGCAAAGGGGCACCAGCCGCAGCAGCCGCGAACGTTGCGACGCGCTGCGGCTGGTCTTCGACACAGTCGCGCTCCGAAGGCGGTTCATGGAAAGAGAATGAGCGGGCCGGCGATTTCATCTTTTTGATTGCTGCGGTTAGTTTGCGGCCCTTATTGCCCGCTGGTAAATGATTTAAATACGCCTGTGTATGCCCATGGCTTCTGCCGGATACCGCTGGTGTCATTGCCGGTCTTGTCTTTGCCCATGTGTCCCGTGTCGCGATTCGAAGCCCAAAACGACAGGCTGCAAATCCACGGCTGTTCCTGCGCCCATTTTTTTACCGCCCAGGCGTCCTGTTGTGTAAATACCTCGCCCGGTTCATCATTTTGCCCAATCATGGGCGTGATGCCTATTCGAATATCAGGCGCGATACTGCGGCATTGATCTCGCGCCTTGAGCGCGCTGGCGATGGAAACGGCGCTCATCTTTTTGCCCTTCGAAAAATGCGCTCCAAAATCCATCGTCATGACATTCACCGAATGAATTTTCACTCCTCTGGATACCGCGTCCGCAAGCAGATTTTGCGATTCCGCGGAAATCCCGTCCGGGTCCACCGGCAAAGTAAATGAAATGATGAGTCCGGGATTTTTCGACTGAAGCGCGGCAAGAACAGCGTTTCTCCGCTTATTTGCCGCGGTATTGGACAGGGCATCTCCTTCAATATCAAAATCCAGCCACGTGAATTGATACCGATCGATCACCGACTGATATTTTTCTTCCAGGGCGGCCATATTTGTTTCAGAAATGGCAATTTCCGTTCCCGCTGCGCCGCCGAAAGAGACAATCACATCTCCACCCCGATGACGGATTGAATTGATCTGAGCCGCATACAAGTTTTTTCCCATCGGAAAGCGTCCGTCCCATGCCGGCATTCCATCTCGGCCGGCGATGACAAAGGCGAGCGTGTAAAATTTTTGCCCGCACGCCTCGTCACAACTTGTGATTTGGAAATCATCGTCCGCACCAATGTACATATAGGGCGCGAAAATCCTGGCGGGCCATACCGCGGCGGCGGCGCCGAGGATCGAGCCAACGTAGAGGATGGCGGGAACGAACAGTTTTAACACGCGTTCACGCATTTCAGACTGCCCGTTATGGGAGGACAAAGGTGCTGAGGTTTTGAAGCCATGTCAGGTCCACCGGGGGAGTTTGACCCGGCGGCAGCGGGAGGTCGTTGGGATTGCCGAATGGAATTGCTGGCGGCACAACATCATACAGGACAGTAGGATCAGTCCAAATTCTAATTTCTGCGTGGCCGTCGCAAAAGGACATGCCGCTACCGTGGTTATGGTAAGACCCGGGATAGTCTATCCATTCATTGGGATTGACCCCCGGCAGGCATATAAAGCAGCCGTCGTTAATGCTGTAGGGATTTTCATCTATAAACAGCCAGAGACCGGCGGGGCCCGGATGGATCAGGCTCGACTCCTTATAATAAATCATAACCGTCGACGTATTGTTCCATGGCGCGATCGGGCTTAACCACTCGTTCATTGACACACTGCGAACATGCTGATAGTTGACCCCGCCCGCCGTGTAAGAATAGGTATCGGACGGGCATTTGTAAGTCTTAAAATTGGCGACATAAGGATAGAGCAGCCCGAGTTGGATCCATTCCAGGCCTTTATTGGGTGTGATGTTGCCCGGACTGAGGTCCGCCGCAAGATCCTGACGGCCCGGACACCATTGGGCGTTAGTGCCGGTGATGGCCGTCGGATCCGTCAGGCTTGATGGCTGGTGGTTTTCATCCCCGTTTGGAACCAATCGGCCCTGGTTATCGCCCGAATAAGTAATCCATGCGAGCGCCAGTTGTTTCTCATTATTCATGCAATTTATGCCCTGGGCCCTTTGCTCCGCTTTTTGCAGCACCGGCAACAAAATGGAGGCAAGAATGGCGATAATCGCTATGACGACGAGCAATTCGATGAGCGTAAACCCGCGCTGTTGACCATTTTTAGACTGGCCCCGGAAGCGGAAGCCATTCGAAATCATCCGCCAATGGCCTTGATTTATCGTTTTCATTTCAACATTTGAGAACGCTGTTAGCAACGCCTAATGAGCAGCCACCCGGTAAAAGCCCTGGCTGCCGCTGATCGGAATGTCAACAACTTGCGACAGTCCATCACCGGGCATATTCGTGCCGACTTGCGTCCAGTTGGCGCCCTCCAGGCTGTCGGAATACCAGACCGCGTAATTGTGGCCCCATTGTGTCGGGAATGAGATCTGAACCTGGGTTGGCGATGTGGCAACGGAAACATGGAACAAAGACGGCACGGTCGCCGGCGTCAGCATGAAGAACAGCGGGTTGAGAGCGCCGGATGACGGACTGGCGTTCGTGGGAGCGGTCAACCGCAACGTCTCCTGGCCGCTCAATTGAATCGTCACCATATTTCCGTTGGTGTCCAAAAGAGGAATGGTGTGATAGACCTGCCACCCGGCCGGGTTCGCATCGGAGAACGTTCCAAGCACCTGGGTTGTTTGGTTGGACGTGCCCACGCCGCTGGTGACCAGGCTCAATGTCGCGCCGCTAAACGCGCCGCCGCCGCCGGCAATCCGGCCCCAAATATTATAAGTGTTGGCGGGGAAAATACGTGTATAATTCAACCAATTGCTGGCGTAGAAATATCCTATGTTATACTGGCAAATAGACGGGTCGCCAAAGTTAGTCTGCGCAACCAGGAATTTGTAACGCAGGTAGTCGGACGCCACCATGCTGCCTACGCCGTCCGCATTTCGATAGGCGGCATTATCCTGTGTTGATCCGTCAAACGGATTTCCCTGGTTGGAGTTGGTCGGCCAATTGATATCAATTCCCTGCTGAGCCACGGCCCCATAGCCATCGCTGGCAATCGTCCAGGCCGTGGGCCAGCTCCAGTAGCTGTCAGTGTGGAGCGAGCCGTTGTTGGGGAATTCGTTGGTATCGCCGCTGGGCATCGAGTTTTGGATAAACAATCCGCCGCTCCAGCCATTGCTCGCGGTGCCGCCAACGCCTGTCCCATTATTTGTGCTGAAGTCATAGTCCACGGCCTCCCATTGGAAGCTGTTTGCGTTAAAGGTGTCGAAGCTGTTTGAGTAACTCAACGAAAGGCCGCCGGTGTTGGTTACATTGATGACTGCCGAGTATACGTCATTGGACGCAATCGCAACACTGACCGTCCAAATACCGCCGGACTCGCTGAATGTCGCGCCGGAAGTCACGTTAACGCCGTTTAATATCAACTGGATGCCGCTCTGGTCGATGGGATCTCCCTGCTCAGGGCCGACCGTGAATGTAAATACATTGGTTTGTTGGTAGGGAACATCTCCGTTCGGTGACACTTGCAAAAGCGTAGGCGTGTAAACGGGCGCTACCGGGACGAACAAATAGAACGCCAGATTCGGATTGCCAATGACCACGGATTTAAACGTTTGCTCGCCGTTGGCGACCGTGACTGTCGCGCGGTTGCCGTATTGATCGAGCAGCGGGACGTAAACGAAGTTGTTGTAGCCGTTGTCCGTGAAGGATGACGAGCCAAAATTGCCGAGAAAATTCGTGGTCTGGCCTTGTTGGGTCGGATTGGTCACCTGCCAAAATGAGGCTTGTGCGCCTGAACCGCTCGTTGCCAGATAGCACCAGACGTTGTAGGTCCCTGCCGGCGCAGATCCGCCCGAGCCATATGTCCGGGTATAATTCAGCCAATCGCCGGCGCTGTTGTATCCGACTTCCTGTTCCGCGTCTACTGTATCACCACCCGCTGCCGCGCTGACAAATTTTTGTTCGGTTGCCGAGGGCGGCGTGCCGAGGTTGGGATTCGCATTTTGCATAATCACGTCGTCATCGGGGCGATAATAACTTTGCGTGTTTGTGCGGGAGGTGTTTTTGTTCTCGTCAATTCCCTGTGTTCCCACTTTCCCCTGATAGAGCGCGAGCCCGCCGTTGGCCGGCGTGTCTATGAACTGGCCTCCACTGAAGTTAAAGTCCGACGCTTCAATCACCAGGCTGGGTACCAGCGTGTCAAAACTCCCGCCGCTGATGGAAACGGTCCTGCCCGCAGCGTCCGAAACCTGGATCGTCACCGACGAATAAATTGTATTGGTTGCCAGCGCGTAACTGATGGTGGTCGATGGCGTGCCCAGGCCGGGGACCGTCAGCAACGGCGACCCGATGGAATTGGTCACGGTGGTGTTCGTGATTCCGCCCAGAGTCGTCATCGTGGCAACGACTTGAACATTGGCAATCGTGCTGGCCGTTGACGAGGCGGTAATGGTCAAAGCGTCGTTGGTGCACAGAGTGATGAGGCTGATCGGTATCGGAGTCAGTGTTGGAAACGGCGTGCTTGTAATGGTTGCGATAATCTGGTTGCCGCTCTGCGACAGACTTCCGGTAACACCCGTCGGAAGGACAAGGACTGGCGCGGTAAACGTGCCACCAGTCATCGAGCTGAATTGAACCAGGGGAATCGTCGTTCCTGCGGCGGTTGTAGCTGGCAGATTGCTGATCACAAACGTCAATGCGCTGTCGTTCGCAGGCCACACCAGCGTATTGACGGCAACGGCAGGCTGATTATTCGGCGGAGGAGAAATGAATTGCAATACTGAATTGGTGTCCAGAACAAGTTGCTCAATGGGCGAGTTGGTAACACCCGCATAGCATCCAGCGCCCAGCGTCAGCGTGCCGCCGCTGATAAATTTAATCACGTTGGTTTCAGTGGAGGCGCCAGTGCCCGCCGAGGTGCTGGTTACTGCGGTTATATTGCCGTTGCAGGCCACAGTGCCGTTTGAAATTGTCAACGTGCTCGAACAAACGTTGCTGGCCGTTTGGTCAATCAAGGAGATGCCTCCGGTGCCGACGCGCAACGTTCCGTTTGCGCCGATAGTAAAGACACTGGTCGAGCCAGACAATCCCCCGGCGGCGTTCGGAGCCTCGTTGAACGCCATCACGACATTCGAGGCATCCACGGTACCGGTGTCAAACTGGAAAGTACCGTTGCCAAATTCTCCGCCGTTTCCCGAACCGCTGGGACCGCCCGTGACAGAAACTTCTCCTACAACCAATGTGCTGGCCAAAATATCTACGGGATGGCCGTTCAACAACATTTGTCCCGGAGTCGTGCCCGTGCCGCTGCCAACGTTTCGATTGCCGACAATGATGGCGGCACGGGATGTGCCCCCGGCAGAGCCACGAATCGTCAGGCCGCCCGTCGATCCGTTAAAAACTACGTTTGCAGGGTTCTTATTGTTGGCGACATTGAATGTTCCCACATTGATGATATTGGTGCCTGTGCCCAGGCCGAGTGTATCGGTTGAGCCGCCTTGCGGCGCATTGCACGTCCCCAAATTGATCGTCGAAACATTAATTGCATTGCTGACCGCAGCCAGCAGCAAATTGCCCCCTGCCCTCACGTTTTGCGATCCCGATGTCTGGGGCAGGGTCGTGTCCGCGATACTGAGTGTTCCATTGGGACTGTTTAAAACAAAGTTAGTTAAACCCGTTAGATTGAAATAAGCAGTAGTCAAGTAGGTTGACGAAGAGGAGGAATAATTTTCCACGGCGAAATTGGTGCCGGTAAATTCAAACGTGCCTGGCCCAACCATGAAAGCGTACGTGGTCCACGGGCTTGTTGTGCTGCCCGCCTCGTTCAATCCGCCAACGAGCAAACAATTGGTTACTGTCAATGTCCCCGACGGAATTTCGGTATAGTCAAAAATATAAGGTGATTGTGCGACTGAATTATAGGTCAAGTCGGCAACGGTCCCCGCAAAACCCGAATCCACAATATTATTCACCGTGTTTGAAGTCGATGAAGTGCCCGTGTTGCCGAATACGACGTAGTCTTCCGCCAGTGGCCCGTTCGGACCGGTGGTGGACGGCGTCCAACTGGCCGGCGAGCTCCAATTCCCGCCTGCGACGCTCCACGTATAAGTGGATTGACCATTGGCGGCCTGCGCGAGGACGAGACCGAGGCAGGAAGCCAGCGTGACGCTTGCGGCATGAATTTTCGTCCGGAACGTGTGATGGAACGGTTTCATAGAACGGGTATTTTCTTGAACGATGTTGTTAGCGGAAGAAGGATTTGATAAAATTTCGTTTATCATTTGTAATGGGCTGATTTCGCACCATCATACATGTTTCAATTGCCTCTAACCACCCCTCTTTAGGGGGGTAGCTTGAAATAATTGAATCCGTTAGACTCAAACTAAGCCATGACCCTCGACCGAACTGGTATCCTGCTATCGGCTCTGCTGATGCTGTTGGGGTCTCTTTCGGCTACGGCGCGTCCGGCTATGACGCTGACCAATGCCGCCGATGTCCTGGCTCTTCCCGACGGTATGGCCGACCAGGGAATTCCGGTTTCTGTAACAGGCGTCGTGACCGTGGCGCAATTTGATTGGGACGGGCGATTTTTTTTGCAGGATTCCAGCGGCGGCGTTTTTGTGGAAAACAGGACAAACCAGCCATCAATCGGAGATATTGTAGCCGTTACCGGAATTACTCGCGCCGGCGGATACGCGCCGTGCATCACGAAACCCCATTGGGCCAAAATAGGGACAGCGCCGCTACCGGCCGCCAAACCGGTGACCATCGAGCAACTCATGTCCGGCACTGAAGACAGCCAGCGCATCGAAATCACGGGCGTCGTGAGAGACTCGCAACTCAACGACGGCCTGCCCGAAATAGAATTGGTTTCCGGCGGATATCGTTTCTGGGCCTACCTTCCTGCTTCTGACCGCACGAACTTGCGGACACTGATTGGGGCCAAAGTCCTTTTGAAAGGCACCGTCGCCAGCGCCTATAACGCTCAACTCCGGCATATCATCAATGTCACGCTATACGTTCCGCAAAGCTCAGATTTCATTATCGAGGAACCGGCCCCGGGCGACCCCTATGCCGAGCCTCTGACCCGTCTCAACGCGATTGCGCAGTACCGAAAAGACCGGCAGCCGGGCAGCCAGGTGCATGTCAAAGGCGTTGTGACCTATCAACGGAAAGGCGAGGACCTGTTTTTGCGGGATTCCAGCGGCGGCCTTGAGGTAAAAACCAAATTGGACGAGTCTGTAGCGCAAGGCGAAGTCATCGAAGCGGTTGGCTTTCCTGCCGTTGAAAATTTCCTGCCTGTGCTGGAAGACGCAGACTTCAGAAAAACCGGGGAAATACAGCCGCACATTCAGCCGCTGCCCGTGATGGTGGCGGACTTGCAGAAGGGATTGCACCATGGCGAATACATCGCGCTGGAGGGCACACTGGTGGACCGCCTGGCGCGCGGCATCGGGCTCACGCCGGACGGGCCGGTTTTTCGCACAACGCTGGTCCTGCAAAACAGCAATTTTTTGTTTGAAGCCGAAAAAGACACCACCGAAGAAAATAATTATTTAGCCGCCATTCCCATCGGCAGCGTCGTCCTGGTCAGCGGCATTTGCATGCTCGAAAGCGACGACGGGATAAAAGCCCAGTCGGTGCGCATTCTCCTTCCCACATCCCACGATGTGCATGTTCTCAAACAACCTGGATGGCTGACCCCGGAGCACCTTTTGGCAAGCCTGGCCGCCGTTTCGGCCGTCTTGGTCCTGGTCGGCAGTTGGTCGGTAATTGTCTCGAACAAAAATTTAAGGTTGAAGTCACTGGTCAGCGAAAAGGAAGCCGCTCAAAAAGAACTTCAAGAGGCGCACGACCAACTCGAATGGCGGGTCGAAGAGCGGACCAAACAATTGAAAGTTGAGATGACGGCGCGCAAGGAATCGGAATTGCAGTTTCGCGCGGTTTTGACCGAGCGAACCCGGCTTGCGCAGGAACTGCACGATACCCTGGAGCAAACCATCACGGGCATCGCGTTGCAATTGGACAGAGTGGCCAGCTATTTCGGAAAGAACTCCGACACAGCCTCTCACCATCTCAAGCTCGCCCGGAACCTCACCCGGCAGGGTCAAACGGAAGTCCGCCAATCCGTGTGGGGACTGCGCACCCGGGCCGCCGAGAAATTCAATCTCGTCAATGCCCTCACCGTGACGGGCCGCCAAATCGCCAATGGCGCCGGAATTCAGGTGCGGGTCGAAACGTCCGGCGAAATGAATCCGCTTTCCGAGACGTTCGAGGAAAATCTCTTGCGCATTGGACAGGAAGCCGTCACGAATGCGGTCAAACATTCGGGCGCAGGCACGGTCAAAATCGAACTGCAATTCACCCCGGAACACGTCGTGCTGCAAATCAGGGACGACGGAAAAGGCTTTGATCCTGACCATTGCATCGGACCGGACGAAGGCCATTTTGGGCTGTTGGGCATCCGCGAACGCGCCGAACGCATGGGCGGCAACGCCAGCATCAGCAGCGCGCCGGGCGCCGGAGCCTGCGTGCGCGTGGACATTCCCAACCCTCAAAACAACGAATCGCAGCCCCAGCCTGATTTTGAAACATGAAGAAAGAAACCAATATTCGAATCCTCGTTGCCGACGACCATTACGTGGTGCGAATGGGAGTCATTGCCATGATTAACGACGAGGACGACATGGATGTAGTTGCCGAAGCGGCGAATGGAATTCAGGCGATCGAACTGTTTAAAAAGCACAGGCCGGACCTGGCCCTGCTGGATTCACGAATGCCCCTGAGAAGTGGCATCCAGGCGGCGAAGGAAATCAGGGGCCTGGCAACCGCCGCCCGCATCGTCATGCTCACCGCGTTTGAAGGGGACGAAGATATTTTCCAGGCCCTGGACGCGGGTGCGCAGGGATATGTCCTGAAACATTCGACGGATAAAGACCTGATTCCGGCAATCCGGGCGGTCGCCGCGGGCGAAGACTGGATTCCGCGCGAAGTCGAAGAAAGGCTGGCATCGCGAAAGACGTATGAACCGCTCACACCCCGGGAATTGGTCGTCCTGCATGAAATGGCCAAAGGTCTCGCGAACAAGCAAATCGCGAGTGTGTTGAATATTACCCAAAATACGGCAAAAGGTTACTTAAAGAACATTCTCTACAAGCTGAAAGCCGCCGACCGGACCGAAGCCGTGACCGTGGCCATTCAGCGGGGACTGATTCATTTATAAGGCAGAATCACGCGGCGAAGTTTGCCGGCAGCCAGCCGCGCTCAACGCAGTGGCGAAAATGCCATTCGGACGCACGCTGCAATTTGTAACTCCAGAAGAACCAGCCGCGGGTTCCTTCATAATTCAGCAACTGCGTATCCGCGTAACCCCGCGTAACCGACTCCACCTGCAGGCCGGACAAACCGGACATGGCCCGCTCCGGCAATGACAACGACCATTCGCCGACGAGTGTGGGCAGTTCTTCACGCTGCATTTGGCCCAGGGTGCTGTTGCGGCCCAGCGCATACGCCAATTGCTCGAGCGCCGAACGCGAGAAAGCCTGCTTATCAAAACATTGATACAGGTGCGTATCGAGAATCACGTTAACGAATGCCGGTTCCTGCATGAAATTTTTCCAAACCAGCGGGCGAAATGAATCGTGGATGACCACGGCAACATCGGGGCCGGCATGCTTGCGGACACGCGCATAACCGTCCTGGTAGAATTGCTGGAGTATCTCGATCGGAACGTCCTTCCGCGGCTCGTTCAATAATTCGATGCCGTAAAGCGCCGGATGGCTGCCGTAATTCCGGGCGAAACTTTCCAGGACACGCAGCGTTTCTTTGACGTTTTGAGGGTCCTTCGGCCAGTTGATGGGACCGCTGCGGCCGCTGTGGTCCCAGCCATTTTGGCTGCCGGGCGCGCCGTGCAAATCCAAAATCAATTTCAAACCGTTTTCCTGGCATTGTTGCAATGCAAAATCAATAAAACGGGAGCACTCGACATACGGTTTGGGCGCTTCCAGTGCCCAATATCCCACCGGCAGGCGAACCGCATTCAAGCCGTGGTCCTTTATCCAGCGAAAGTCATCAGCGGTAATAAACTCTTCGCGATGGCGATCCAGCCGGCTTTTCGCCCGGCCGCCCAACTCCAGACAAAGGCTATATTCGTCCCCAGCCTTCGTGCCACTGTAAACATCCGGCGTCATCCATCGTTCCAGCACCAGCCATGACCCGAGATTGACTCCACGCAACCTTAAATCACTGGAGCTTTCGTCCGCGTCCGGCAATTTTACCGGGGCCGGGGCTGAACCATCCTTCGCAAAGGCCGCACCGGAAAAATTCGCCGCGGCCAGCGCGGCGATTCCCCCCACAGTCGTTTGAATAAATTCTCTCCGGCGCATAGTCAAAATAGTGGCCGGAACAAAAAGGGATGCAACAACGAATTAGCCATTCCTTCCAATTAAACCATATCCGGAGCTTTTAACCCACCCCCCTTTGGAGGGGTGCTACACATCAGATATTCGTCCGTATTCTATTAACCATAGCTGTAACTGCGGCAACGATTTCCGTCTTCATCCTCTCTTAAGGTTCCACTGCTAAAATTTCCCCATGAATCGCTTTCGGAGCGCGGCTGTGTCGAAGACCAGCCACAGCGCGTCGCAACGTTCGTGGCTGCTGCGGCTGGTGCCCTTTTGCCACACACAGCCGCGCTCCGTATGCCAATCGTTCCATGGTCCCAATGCATACGAAATAATCAGAAAGGGCTTCCAAATGAACCGGCGCAAACATCGAACATCGAACGCCTAACATCGAATGCTCTGTCCTTCGGCGTTCGATGTTGGATGTTCGATGTTCGATGTTTGCGCCTGACAACAATTCTTTGCGCCTCCATTTTGGCAGCGCTCTCCGGCGGCGCCGCGACGCTGGAGGTCCAAATAACGCCGAAAGTTTCGGGCGAGAACCTCCAGCCGGCATCGCTTCGCTACCGGACTTCCGCGGGCGAAACCTTTTCCATTACACGCGTCAGCTATCTCGTCAGTGATTTTGAACTGCAACGCGACGATGGCTCGTGGCTGGAATGTTCCAACGCGGTCGCGTGGATGGATTTTGAGGCAGAGCGCGATTCCATCCGGCTGGACAACGTTCCCGCCGGCACATTTCGAACACTTCGTTTTCTGGTCGGCTTGAATCCCGGCCTCAATCACGCCAACGTTGCCAAATTTCCCGCGGACCATCCGTTGAATCCGGACGTGAACGGCCTCTATTGGGGCTGGCAGGGCGGTTACGTTTTTATGGCCCTCGAAGGCTTGTGGCGCAATTCCGCCGGCGAACTCGACGGCTGGGCGTACCACCTGGCGCGCGATACGAACGCCGTGCGCGTCACCCTCGCCGCGCCGTTGGAAATCACCAACGAAACCAGGGTTGAACTTGATTTTGACCTCGCGACAGCGCTGAACGCTCCCCACCCGTTCTCTTTTGTCAAAGACGGAACCTCCACGCATTCGCGCGATGGCGATCCCATTGCTGCCGCCTTGAAAATAAATTTGGCCGGCGCATTTTCTGTTCGCCGTGTCAGCGACCTCGCAGGCGCGCAAGCCGCCGTCGAGCATCCCAAACCCCTGTACTTGCCCAAAAAATTCACGCCTTATCCATTTCAGATGAGCGCGACCTTTCCAATCCCGGACCTGCCGCCGGATAATCCGCTGACGGTTGAGCGCGTCGAGCTTGGAAAAACGCTGTTCTTCGACCGGCGCCTTTCCATTAATGACAAACAATCCTGCGCGGATTGTCACTCGCCGCAAAAAGCGTTTACCGATGGCCGCCTCACCGCGCGCGGAGCGGAAGGCGATTTCGGCCCGCGCAACACCATGCCGCTATTCAATCTCGCCTGGAAAAAGGAATTTTTTTGGGACGGACGGGCAAAGAGCATCCGCGAGCAGGTCCTGCAACCGATTCAAAATCCAATCGAGATGCACCAGACGCTGACGAACCTGGTGGTGAAACTGGCAAAAACCGGCTGCTACCCCGCGTTGTTCGCCGCCGCTTTTGGCTCGCCTGAAATCACGGCGGAAAAAATTTCACTCGCGCTGGAAAATTACCTGCTGACACTCACGTCGTTTGATTCCAAATTCGACCGCGTGTTGCGCGGCCAGGAGAAATTCACGCCGGAAGAGCAACGCGGTTTTCAATTGTTTTCGACTGAATACGATCCGCGGCGCGGTCAATACGGCGCGGATTGTTTTCATTGCCACGGCGGTCCGCTGTTTCAAAGCCAGAGTTTCGCAAATAACGGCCTCGATGACAGCTTCAAGGATCCGGGCCGCGAGAAAGTCACCGGCAAAGCGTCCGACCTTGGAAAATTCGCCGTTCCATCCCTGCGCAACATCGCGCTGACTGCGCCTTACATGCACGACGGCCGTTTCAAAACGCTCGCCGAAGTCGTCGACCATTATGTCAGCGGCGTTAAGCGAAGCGCGACGCTTGATCCAAACATCGCAAAGCATCCTGATGGCGGCGTCCCATTAAGCGCGGCGGACCAAAAAGCCCTGGTCGCATTTCTGAATACGTTGACCGACGAAAAATACCTGAGCGCGCGCCGATAGCGTGGTGGAACACGGCGCGCTGCGCCGTGTAGCGCCGCGTGCAGCGGCGCAACGCGCGTGGTCAACCGTTGTACCACACACGTGCCACCCGCTCTGCGCGAGCGGGGACGGCACAGCCCGCCGTCCTCCACCACGCGCAGCGTTGTACCACATCGTACGACTCGCAGGTTTGGAAACCTGCGATACGGGTCATGCACGAACACGCCTCATTTGGACGAGCCCGTTTGCGCCCGCACTGCAGGCGCGACATCCGTCCCCAAAAGCTCAATCCCTCTTAAAAAATTCGCCTGCGACAATTCCGCAACATCCATTTGAAAGGTGATTCGCGAGATTCCGCCTAACGCCTCGCTATGGCGCAGAATTTTTTCCGCGACTTCCTGCGGACTCCCCAGCATCATCGCGCCGTGTTCGCTGTGGGCCGCGTCAAAATGGGCGCGCGTGATTGGCGGCCAGCCGCGTTCTCTCCCAATGCGTGAAAACGTTTTGGCGTACCCGGGGAAAAAATCGTTAGCCGCCTTTTGTGTCGTCTCTGCGACATAGCCCACGGCATGGATTCCCACCTTGAGTTTTTCCGGCGCATGCCCTGCCCGGCGCCCATATTCCCGGTAGATGTCAACGAGCGGACGGAACCGCCGCGTCTCGCCGCCGATAATCGCAACCATCAACGGCAATCCCAGCGCGCCAGCGCGGGCAAACGATTCCGGCGTTCCGCCCACGCCCACCCAAATCGGCAATGACTCCTGCATCGGACGGGGATAAACGCCCTGGCCGCTCAGCGCCGGACGGAACTTGCCGTTCCAATGAACAAATTCGTTTTCGCGCAGCTTCAAAAGCAGGTCGAGCTTCTCGACAAACAGATCATCGTAGTCTTCGAATTTCAATCCAAACAACGGAAACGATTCACTGAATGAACCGCGCCCGACAACGACTTCCGCGCGACCACGGGAAAGAAGATCCAGCGTGGCGAAATTTTGGAACACGCGCACCGGATCGGCCGCGCTCAAAACTGTGACCGCGCTCGCAAGCCGGATTTTGCGCGTCTGGGTTGCGGCCGCCGCGAGGATCATCGCCGGGGACGAATCCAGATATTCTGAGCGATGATGTTCTCCGACGCCGAATACATCCAAACCAACTCGATCCGCCAATTCAATGCGATTGACGAGATTGCGGATGCTGTCCGACGTAGTGATTTTCGGGTCCGCGGATTTCGCCGCAAAGCTGTCAACGCCGACCTGTATCGCCGTCTTTTGCGCCTGCGGAACCGCCTTTCCCCGTTCCACCGTGTTTTGTGCCAGTTCTGTCATGGAACAAATTTAAGCGCGAGGGCCGAACTTGTGAAATACCATGATTCTTGCCTCACTATAATCTAAAAGCATTGAACGCCCTCTTTGGTAGGGCGGCGCTGCCGCGCCGCCAGGACTGCCGCTACTTAACCGCATTTACCAGCGGCGCCACCGGCGGCGGCGGTGATGGGGCCAATTGGGTGATTGGCAGGCGGATTTTAAAGCGGGTCTCACCCGGACGGGATTCAAATTCAATTTCGCCGCCATGACGATTGGCGACAATGGCGTTGCTGATGACCAGGCCAAGACCCGTGCCGGAACCGACCCCCTTGGTTGTGAAAAACGGTTCAAACATTCGTGACTGGACTTCAGGCGGAATTCCCGCGCCGTTGTCCACAATTTCAACGACGATATGGTCGAGATCCCGGCAGGTGCCAATGCAAATCTTGCCGGAGCCATTGACCGCGTCTATCGCGTTATCGATGAGATTCGTCCATACCTGGTTGAGTTCGCTTCCGTGCGCCGTAATGCGGGGAATGGTACGATCATATTCCCGCTCCACAGTGACATTGCGCAACTTGTACTTGAGCATCGTCAGCGTACTTTCCAGCCCCTCATGTATATCCACTTCCTGGAATGGCGCCTGGTCCATGTAGGTATAGGACTTGATGGCTTTGACCAATTCGACGATGCGCCCGGTGCTTTGCTCCACCTGGTTGACGAGCAACCGGATGCCCAGGCGCGCTTCAAACCAGGCGAGCGCATCGGCTTGAATGGTTTCAGGAAGACATCCCACAACTTTGCCGAGTGTGTTGGTGTCAAACCCGGCGGTAACGAAGGTCGGAGCCAAATCCCAGGCTTGAGCCACACCACGCTCCTGGAGCCATTGGGCCGTGGCCTCCTCGCGGTCGCTCCGCGCGAGATGATCGAGCGGCGGGGCCTGTAAAATATTGTCCGTGGTTGTCAGCTCGGCATTCAGGAGATGGCGCCAGCAATCAGGCGTGAGAGACTTGCTTAGCCGGCAGAGAATGGCCTGCGCTTTGTTGGCGATATCGCCCAGTTGAGCGGCAGCGCGGCTGGCGGCAGCGGCCGGGTTATTCAATTCATGGGCAAGGCCTGCCGCCATGGTGCCCAAAGAGGCCAGCTTTTCGCGCTGTTGCGTATAGCCTTCCACATTGCGCAGGCGGGTCGCGGCGGCCGTAAACACTTCGCGGCCGATCGACGGGCACTGGGTCATCATCTGCCAAAAACCGGCTTCATCGATTCGAAACAATCGCGACGGTTTAGTGACGCGCACGCTGGACAACGAAGGAGTGCCCAGCAGCAGCATGATTTCGCCGAAAAAGTTTCCCGGCTTGTTGACTTTGAGCAGGACCGTTTGCCGGTCATACGTGCGCGTAACGCGGACTTCTCCGGCAATCAACGCATAAAAATAGCAGCTTTTTTCCCCTTCCGTCACCAGCGGGGTTCCGGCCGGGGCGTCAATGATTTCGCCCGCTTCCAGGCAACCCATCTGGTTTTCCGGAAGCGCGGCAAACAATGGAACCGCATGGAGTTCCTTCAGTTGTTCCGATGTCATGCTCATAATAAACCAAGATATTGATGGACCAGTTTCACGGCCATCGCGCCTTCCCCAACTCCTGAAGTTACCCCTTTTGCCGACCGATGTCGAACGTCACCGGCCACAAATATTCCCGGAACGCTGGTCTCCAGGTAGAAGGGATCACGATCCGCCGTCCAGCCCGTGGGACGCTTTCCTTCCAGCATCAAATGTTGTCCGGAAATGATATACCCCTGCGCGTCGCGCTCGACAACTCCCGCGAGCCAGTCCGTGCGGGGCACGGCGCCCGCGTAAATTAAAAGCGCATCAGCGTGCACGGTTTCCGCCTCCTTTGTTTTGTTGTTTTGAATGGTGATGCGCTCACAATGGCCCGTGCCCTCAACCGCGGTAACGCTTGAGTTTAATTTTACCTGAATATTTTTGGTATTGGCGATTTGTTTTTCCAGGTATTGAGACATCGTGTCAGACAGCGCCGCGCCGCGCACCAGCATGGTGACCTGGCGGGCGAACCTGGAAAAATACATCGCTGCCTGGCCCGCGGAATTGGCGCCGCCAACGATGTAAATGTCCCCGTCACGATAGGAAAATGCCTCGGACATGGGCGCATAATAATAAACGCCCGACCCCGACAATCGGTCCAATCCCGGCACTTCCAGCCTGCGAAAGGCGATGCCCGTGGCAATGAGCACCGCTTTCGTGCCGACTTCCGCGCCATCGGCCAGCGTGAGCACGCGCGAAGGCCCTTCCATCCGGATGCTCCGGACTTCCTGGGGCGAAAGGATTTCCGCGCCAAAGCGCCGTGCCTGCGCAATCGCGCGCCGGGCGAGGTCTGTGCCGCTGAGTCCCGTGGGAAAACCCAGATAATTTTCAATTCGCGAGCTGCGTCCGGCCTGTCCGCCGGGCGCTTCCCGCTCGATGAGCAATGTCTTGAGGCCATCGGCCGCGCCGTAAACCGTGGCCGCCAACCCGGCCGGCCCGGCGCCAACCACTACCAAATCATAGAACGGAAATTCGGCCTTTGTCCTCAGCCCCAGCTTGCGGGCGATTTCCGTAATGGGCGGATTTTTCAAAACGGTGCCGTCCGAAAATACCACCAGCGGCAGGGCGGCGGCATCAGCGCCGGCAGATTCGAGAAGCTTTTTCGCCGATTCATCTCCTTCCACGTTCAGCCATTGGTGCGGCACGAAATTGCGGCCCAGGAAATCACGGATGTCGTTCGATTGGGCCGACCAGCGATGCCCAACGACGCGGACCCCTTCAAAATCGGGACAGAATGCCGCTTGCCAGTCATCCAGAAGGTCATCCACCACACCGTACAGGCGCTCTTCCGGAGGGTCCCACGGTTTCATCAAATAATGGTCGATGTGAACACTATTGATCGCGCGAATCGCCGCATCCGTATCCGCGTACGCGGTCAACAGCGCCCGCTTGGTCTCCGGGTAAAATTCAATCGCCTTCTCAAGGAATTCGACGCCGGACATGCGCGGCATCCGCTGGTCCACGAGAAAAAGCGCGATGGGTTCATTGCGCAATTTCAGTTGCTTGACGCCTTCCAGCGCCGAAGGCCCCGAATCCGCTGAAATGACCCGGTAACGATCGCCATAGTGGCGCCGCAAATCCCGCTCCACGGCGCGCAATACGTCCGGATCATCATCTATCGTCCAAATAACAGGTTTTGCCATATCTCAGTAATTCGTAGTAGCGCAGGTTTCCAAACCTGCCGTATCGCCGATTTCCAAATCGGCTGGCGCACCACCGCGAACGACTCGCAGGTTTGTCCCGCAACGCGGAATGCACTACGGCAGACCTGGAGTCTGAACTACGGTTCATCGCCCCGATGCGGCTTTCCAATGACAACGCCCAAAAAAGCGCTGGTCCCGCTCCCTCTTCCAGTGTCACCGGTAATTCGACTTTGCGCAACAGAAAGACAAACCCGGTCGTGGCCTGGTTCGGTTTGGTGTCCACCCTTCAGGGTGTTCCGGGTTCGCCGTCCAGTGTCCAAGGTGCTCCGGAGCACGCTAAAGCACTACCACAAACTCAATCGTGGTAAGGATGGCGCTCTTAGCAGGGACGATGTAAACATCGAACATCGAACATCGAACATCGAACGCTGAACATCGAATGGTTCCAGCGCCAACGGCGCAACTTATACCAGCCTGGGGCAACGCCCCAGGAGAAAACGAACGAAACACATTAAGGGCGAAAGCCCGAATTATCTGAACGCCGAACGCGAGGACGCGACGCGGTTCGATGTTCGGCGTTCGATGTTCGATGTTTCTTCAATGCGCAATTGTGGATTGATAATCCGGGCTTTTATCCATTAGGTTTTTGCGATCTTTGTATGTTCTTTCGCGGCAAATCAATGGCTGCAAAATAAGAAATTTGTCTAGCGGCACACCGTTCTGCGCTAATCTTGATGTATGAAAATTATTGCGATTGACGGCTACACTCTGAACCCCGGCGACAATCCCTGGGATGAAGTTGCCAAACTCGGTGATTTCATTTCCTTCGATCGAACGCCCGTCGCTCAAACGGTCGAACGCACCCGCGACGCCGACATCATCCTCACCAACAAAGCGCCGCTTTCCGCCCAAACCATCAACCAATTGCCGCAGCTCAAATTCATCGGGGTCCTGGCGACCGGATATAATATGGTAGACCTCGCTGCCGCCCGCGCGCGCAACATCCCGGTATCCAATGTGCCCGTTTACAGCACCGATAGCGTCGCCGAGTATGTCATGGCGTTGCTGCTCAATTTTTATCGCCAGCCGCAGTTGCACAGTGACCTCGTCAAAAAAGGAGAATGGTCCAATTGCCCCGATTTTAGTTTCTGGCGCACTCCGCTGGCCGATTTGGCCGGGCACACGATCGGCATCGTGGGGTTTGGACGCATCGGACAACGCGTGGGGGAACTGGCAAACGCTTTTAAAATGCGCGTCCTGGCCAACAGCCGTACCCGCGGCAGGCAGCCATCCTATCCCATTGAATGGCGCGAACTGCCCGAACTATTCGCCGAATCAGACGTTGTCACATTGCATTGCCCGCTCACACCGGAAAGCAAGGGCATGGTCAACAAGTCATTGCTGGGTCGAATGAAAAAAACCGCCTACCTCGTCAATACCGCCCGCGGTCCCCTGATCAACGAGCAAGACCTCGCCGACGCCCTGCGCGACGGCACAATTGCCGGGGCCGCGTTAGACGTAGTCTCTGCCGAACCAATCCCCGCCGATAATCTCCTGCTCCGCGACCACCCGCCCAATCTCACCCTGACGCCGCACATCGCCTGGGCGACCATCGAAGCCCGCCGCCGCCTCATGCATGTCACCGCCCAAAACATCGCCGCCTTTATGGCTGGCAAACCGATCAATGTGGTGAACTGAACTCGTTGAAGCGGAGCCGCGTGAGGACACGCGGCCTACAAAAGAGGAATTGTCCCTTTCGATGATAGGGATCATGAACCTCCGTTATCGTTCGCCCTGTCAAATCACCGGACGATGATTCTCCCTCTCCCAGCGGGCTCCCAGCGGGAGAGGGCCGGGGTGAGAATTCGCCCAAGGAAAACTTCGCGCATTGAACCCCTGAACCGATTGGCACACGGAGCGCGGCTGTGTGCGGGGCAAAGGGGCACCAGCCGCAGCAGCCGCGAACGTTGCGACGC